>CAKQRZ010000003.1 GCA_934271715.1 uncultured Alphaproteobacteria bacterium | reverse complement strand
TATGAATATTATGGACCGGCTGGAACAAACAAATATGCATGTGTTAAAACTGTATACACCTGCCCAACAAATTTTGACTATACTTTGTCTGGTGATAAATGTTATTGTCAGAAGCCAGCGGCTTGTTTGGATTATACTCTGACTAGTAAGAAAGATGAAAATTGCTATGCTTGTGCAACATGCCCTACAGATTCTTCAAAATACAAATGTATAGAGAATATAAAGAGCGGTTATCAGTTGGTAAACGGCGTATGCTCTAAGAAACCAACGGAAAATTGTTCTAAATATAGTGTGGCTCCATGGGTGGTAAACGGTGCTGATAACAGCGTTAAATGCCGTGCTATTAACTCTAGCTATGTACCTTGCGGCGAAAAAGCAACCTGCGGTGGTACACAGTATGTAGAATGCAAGAATAGCTCACAATGCGGCAATGGCGGCGGAAGTACAGGCAACAGCTGCACTGCCAGCACCTATACGGCTTCTGTAACCTGCTCGCTGTCTTATAGTACAGATGAGTGCTGCTCGGCGTTTGGCTGTTCCGGCAAAGGATGCGGTACCGGATATTATAACTGCGTATTTGATGTGCCGAGTTGCGCGTTTAGCAGCGTTTCTATTCATGCAACCGACACCACAAATCAAGATAGAATTGTTGCCTCTGCCGGGGCAGGTAAAACAACCAGAGTTTTGAACAACTATCAAATTCCAGGTCCTCATACTCCGTGTGAGTTCTTTGCCTCCAGCTCATCTTTGGGCAAAGTGAAAGGCGAAGCCGTAAGCGGTCAGTCTTATACTTGGAAGTGTTCATACACAAAGAAAAAATAGTAAATCAAAGAGTGTTTTTTCTAAGGAGGTGGTGTAACACTTAAAAAAATATAAATCGTAAAGTCTAAATTAAAGCCGCGGCTCTCCCCCAGATTCCCGCGGCTTTGCTATTTAAAATAAAAGAACAAAAAAAGTGTGTTTGTCTAAATTATTGTACTTGACAAAACAAAATAAATATGTTAAGAATAGACAAAAGATAAGAAATAAGGATTGTAAAATGTCTAATAACAACGAAAATAACGGAACAACTTTAAGACGGCAGTTTGCAGCAAGCAAGCCTGTTGTAATAGCTCATTCAGAGACTGTTGCTGTAAAGAGTCTGGAACTTGCCAATGCCTACTTTAACGGCGATGTCATGAAGTATGAGGGCAAAGTTGTCAGCGCTGTTAAAGAAGCTGTTAATGTGCAGACCCCTAGCAAAATTGCTATGTATGCTGCCGAAAGAGGCGGATTTAGTGAAATTGCCAAAGGCACTAATGAAGCTGTTAAAGCTTATGAAAATAAAATCAGCCGCATGAATACAAACCTTAATGTCAAGGCTTTGCAAGAAATTGCAATGTCCAGATAGTTTATCTTCTTTCCTCCTTGCTTAAAAAAATTCCCGACGTGAGACCGGGAATTTTTTTTAAGGTTTATAATTTTTAGCCTATAATTCGCAATGGCCGCTTATTTCATGGTCTAGGCGTTTTTCATGCAGTCCGAAAGGGTCTTGATGCACAATTATCTGCGCTAACGGAAATTCTGCCAAAATTTTAGCTTCAACCTTATCGGAAATATCATGGCTTTGCGACAAAGTTAAGTTTCCGTCCAGTTCCAGATGAATTTCTATAAACATCCGCAAGCCTGAAACCCGGGTGCGGAAGTCGTGATAGCCTTTGACTTCCGGCACTTCATGCACCAAGGCAATAATTTTTGCTTTAATCTCTTCATCAACCTCATGGTCTGTAATTTCTTCCAGCGCCTTTAGGGCGATATGTCCGGCGTTCCACAATAAATAGGCCGAAATCAGCACCGCTGTCAGACTGTCAAACCATTGCCAATTTAAATAACGCACCACCAAAAGCGAGGCGATAATTGCTCCGTTTGTCAGCAAATCAACCGTATAATGCGCGCTGTCGGCTTCAATCGCCTGCGAATTGGTCTTTTTTACGACTGCAGCCTGAAATGTTATCAGCGCCACGGTCAAGATAATGCTGATTATCATAATCCACAAGCCCACAGCCGTTTGCTTTATTGGCGTCGGGTCTATAAAACGGCAGATTCCGTCATACAGAATAAAACCGCCCGAACCGGCGATAAAGGCCGACTGTATCAGCGCGCTGACCGATTCGGCTTTGCCGTAGCCGTAGCGGTGATGTTCGGTTAAAGGCTTGTTGGCAAATTTTACCGCCACCAGAGAAATGGAAGATGAAATAACATCGGTCAGGCTGTCAACCATAGAAGACAGCACCGAAAGCGAACCGGTTACAATCGCCGCTCCGGCTTTTATCAGGCTGAGCGCAACCGAAACGCTGATGCTGGCGCAGGCGGCGAAAGTTTTTAGTTTTTTTAGGGATTTTTCATCCAGTTCAGAATTGTTCAAGTATTTTCTCCAGATTTTGCAGGTCAATTTCCAGCGGTTTATTATTAAAGTATTTAGCCGCCAGTTTCAGGTGCGGATTTTCATTGCTTTTGGCAAAGTCATATACGGCATAAGCTTTTCCGTTTTCTTTGTAAAGCGATAAAACCACGCTGTTGTCATTTTCTATGTACAGCTTTTTAGCTTTCAGCGGCTTGGTCTGCAGCTTTATATCGGCCGGAGTTATCGGCGTGTTCAGCGCATATTTTACAAAGTAAAGCAGTTTTTCCTGCTCCGGTGCGTAGTTGCTCGGCGAATACGGGCGGCCATAGCGCAAGTCCCATAAATTTCCGTATGTCCATTTGCGGAAGTCTAAATCCATATCCACAAAGTCGCCGCTGATTTTCCAAACCTGAAACTGATTGTCAAATTTGATGTAGGCCGCTTTGGAGCCGCGCCCTAAGTCTATGTTGATATCGCCGAGGTCAAAACGCTGGATAAGCTCGCCGTCATGCTTAAGCTCAATTTCAACCACCTTAGAATCTTTATCATCAAGCGGCGACAGATTAAACATGGTTAAATTTTCGGCTTTATTGGTTTTGCGCTCAAAAAACTTAGCTTCGGAAATTGTGGTCAGCAGCCGGCGGATTCTTTCTTGATATACCGGCAGAGTGTCATTGTTTTCTAAATGCCACAAGCCGTCTTTGTTTACAAAATCCAAGTCGTACTGATTGGATTTCATGCAGATATGGTTAATTTCGTTAATCTTATTTTCTACCTCCGGAAAGGCTTTTTTGCCCTCATAAGCGTCAACGCTGCTGCGGTTAGAAATATAAACCGAAACCAGCGCTGCTGCCAAAATAGCCAGACAAATCAGCGCCAATTTAATAAACTGCCTGTCCGCTCTAAAGGCTAAACTCAGCCGCAGTCCTTTTTGCCGCCGGAGCTGTTTAAGCTTTATAATCAGCAATATCAAAACCAGCAGAGCCGGAACCAGCAGCAGGTTAGTCAAGCTTACCGCCGTGTCTATTTTGCGGATTTCGGCAAAAGCCTGCTCGCGGATGTCGCTCAGCTGCTGCCGCAAGTCGTTAAGCTGGGTGCGGACTTTGGCGATGGCGGCAAGTTCATCGGCCGTAAAGTTTTCGCGCTCTTCAAAATCTTTTTTATTCCAGACTTCCTGCATTGCCGCTTTAGCTTTGTTCATTTCTGCAAAAA
Source organism: uncultured Alphaproteobacteria bacterium (assembly GCA_934271715.1). Classification (GTDB taxonomy): domain Bacteria; phylum Pseudomonadota; class Alphaproteobacteria; order RF32; family CAG-239; genus RUG410. The sequence goes on along the minus strand of CAKQRZ010000003.1, from coordinate 149,459 downwards.
TAGCATCTTCCTGCTGGCTGAACCGCAGCGAGTTCAGGCGGCGCATGGTTTCTATGTCTTTAAACGGATGGCTCTGCGCTTGTTTGCCGCGTATCTGCAGCAAATCATCATCGCCGGAAAGATAGTCCAAGGCGTTTAGAATGAAGTTGGCGTTGTCAAAATTCTCTACCACATATTCCGATTCCAAAAAGTTTTTGCGGGTGCCCCAGAATGTGTCATATAAAAAGTCGGTATCGGTTACGGCAATAAGGTCAAACGGATTTTCTTTTTCCAGCCCGATAACTTCTGCCGCGAGAATTTTCTGGTTTTTATCAGGTTCAAAATAACGCAGGATTTCTTGCGGGTTAAGACCGTCTCTTACTACGCTTGCCGGCATAATTTCCGAGATTTCACCGGCGCGCAGCAGCGGATAAAAAGCGATTTTGTTTGCTTCATAGGCTTTATGCTCCGGCATAACCACCGAAGCGGAAGCCATAAGAATTTCATTCAGGTTTTTCGTAACCGGATGCTTAGGATTCATGTTGTCGCTTTTAATTCTGAACTGAATCACATCCTGCGAAAAAGTCGGGTTGCTCTTGTAGTTGGCGGAGGCGTCAACGGTAATGGAATTGCCTAAATCAGCCACCACATAGTCTTTATAGAATTTTATGTGCCAAAAATCTTCAAGCTCGCCTAAATCCGTGCTTTCCAGATGATAGTTTTCGGCGGAATACAGGCGTGACGCTTCATTGGCCGGGTCTAAAAGCACCAATATTTTTCCGCCGTTCTGCGAATATTTTTTTATGGCGTTTACAAATTCCGGCGCATAATTTTTAGGATAAAACAGCATTAGCACATCAAAATTGCGCTCAAAATCTTCAGGCCGTACAATGTTTGTGATATCGTAGTTTTGCTCCAAAAGCTTCACTATATCCCACGGCTGCCCCAAAAAAGTGCTGTCGCCGCTGGTAGAACCGAACAGCGGCAAACCGGTCAAAATTCCAAGGCTCTTTTTATGATGATGCAAAGCGCGGATTTTAGAAATTAAATCCTGTTCCAGATTGCCTTGGCGCTCTTGGGCAAAAAACGGAATAACCTGCTTGTTTTGCAAAGTGTCTTCCAAAGTCAGCCCGAATAGGGCATTCTGATTTAAGTCAATCAGCGGAATCGGCTGCAAGCCGTTGGCAAGCGCGATGTCTTCTTCTTCGCTCAAAAACTGCGGATGATAAATTTTAAAGTCAAATTTGCCGCCGGAAACATCGCGGCATTTTTTCAAAAGCAGGCGCACATTGTCAAAGATTCCGCGCAAAGCCGAGTTGCGCTGTTCCAAAACCGGCGAAAAATAGAGTTTTGCCAAAACCGGCTCTGGCAGGTTCCGCAGAATTTCTTTAGAGCTGCCGGTTAAGGTAAATATTTTCTTTTCTGTTGCGTCATATTGAATGTTGCGGGTCAGGCCGTTGGCTAAGATATTTATTCCGAAAAACGCTAAGAGCAGCATGCTCCACGCCGCAATATAATAGCTGCGGCTGCTGGACTTCAACCATCCGGAAGTGCCGGCGGTTTTGAAGTTTACAATTAAAATTGTGGTAAAGTTAAAAAAGAAAATTATGGTCGCAAAAAAGATAATATCGCGCAGCTCAACCAGTCCCAAACTCAGAGTGTCAAAGTGGCTCAAAAAGCTGAAAGAGGCGATTACATCTATAATTGTGTCCGGCAGGAATAAACGGAAAAACGACAATATATATTCAATTCCGCTCCAAAAAAACAACAGGTTGGCGACAACCGCCAAAACTAAGGCAATTACCTGATTTTTGGTTAGAGCCGACATGGTTTCGGAAATAGCCAGCATACACCCCGCCAAAACAAAGCTGGCCAGATAGCCTAAGGCAATTACGCCGTTGTCGGGAGTTCCTAAAATATTGACGGTTATCCAAAATGGAAAAGTCAAAACCAGCGCCAAACCGCAGAATATCCAAGCCGCAAAAAACTTGCCGCAGACTAAAGTGCGGATAGATACCGGCATAGTTACCAGCTGCACTATGGTTTTGTTGCGGAACTCTTCTGCCCAAAGCCGCATGGAAATTCCGGGGATAAACAGCAAATACAGCCACGGCTGAAAAGAAAACACCGATTGCAAATCGGCTTGCCCGCGGTTGAAAAAGTCGCCGAAATAAAGGGCAAACGAGGCGTTTAAAAGCAAAAAGCTCAGCAAATAGACATAAGCGAGCGGAGAAACAAAATAACGGTACAGTTCATTTTTGCAAACAATCCAAAGTTTTTTCATTGCTATTCTCCTTTGTGCGCTGTCAAGTTGCGGAAAGCTTCTTCCAGATTAGCGGCCTTGGCCTCTTTGAGGATGTCTTTCAGGCTGCCGTCAGCTTTAATTTTGCCTTTGTCCAGCAGAATAATGCGGTTGCAGACGGTTTCGGCTTCTTCCAGCAGATGGGTGGAAATAATAATGGTTTTATCTTTTGCCATGCTGACAATAAGCTTGCGGATATAATCTTTTTGGTTGGGGTCAAGCCCGTCTGTCGGTTCGTCTAAAAGCAAAAGCGGCGGATTGCTCAAAATGCTTTGCGCAAAGCCGACGCGGCGCTGATAGCCTTTAGACAGCGTTTCTATTTTTTGGTTTACGATATTGCTGATATTGGCAATTTCAATAACCTCATTTACGCGTTCTTTAGCCGCGCCGCGCAGTTCGGCCATATATTGCAGAAACATTTTAACGCTGATATCCGGATAAAGCGGCGAACCCTCCGGCAGAAATCCGATATTTTCTTTAGCAAACAAAGCCGCCTCGGCAATATTTTTGCCCAGCACTTCTATGCTGCCGGAACTTGGTGCCAAGTAGCCGGAAATCATATTCATCAGCGTAGATTTTCCGGCGCCGTTAGGACCTAAAAGCGCGATAATTTCTCCGCGTCTGGCGCAGAATGACAAATCGTCAGAGGCGGTAATGGCGTCATATTTTTTACAAAGATGAGATATTTTTAGGGTTATATCGTTATTTTTCTTCATAAATTTCTCCTCCGGTCATAGGTTCATAAGCACCTGTTGTTGTGGGATAAGTAATCGGCAGCGCATAGAGCCGGCGGGCGGTGTTAAACGCTGTAGAAATTGCCCCGACGGCTTTAAACTCCAGATTTAAATCAGTTAAAGACGTTAAAGCCTGATTTTTGAAAACATGCTTCAAAAAGCGCATAAGCGACGGGTTTTTAGTTCCCTCTCCGGCGGCATAAATTACTGCCGGCAGCTGCGGCAGAAAGTCTTGAGCCGCCTGATAAACTGCTTGAGCAATAAAGGCGGTGGCAGTTGCTGCGCCGTCTTCCAGCGACAATCCCTCCAGATGCTCTTTTTTGTCGCTGAAACACAGAATATCCAAAGATTTCGGCGGGTTTTTATGCAAAAATTTATGATGCAGCAGGCTTTCCACAATCTGAGTATGAATTTTTCCGGTAATCGCCAAACGCCCGTTATAGTCGGTTTGCATATTGGCGTGGCGGAAAGTCCAGTCTTCTATCATCGCCAGCCCCGGGGCGCAGTCAAAAGCCAGCAATTCGCCGGATTCGCCTAAATAGATAAGGCTGCTGACGGCTTCCAGATCTATAAACAAAGCCGGACGGGCGATGTTTGGCCCCGCAGCGTTGAAAAAAGCCGGAGTTAAAGGCGAGGCTTGCCCGCCGGAAAGCAAATCCGCTTTATGAAAGTGCGTAACCACGCGCCGTCCGAACTTGCGGCTCAGTTCATGGCCTTGTTCCAGCTGATATGAGCATTTATTAGCCGGATCGCTGCAGATTGTCAGGCTGTCAACGCCGATTTCTTCAAATTCATCCGGAGTGCAAAAATCATTAACCGCTTCCAGATAAAAATCCGTCATAGCGCCTTGCAGCTGCTGAATCTGCACATTTTCGCGTAAAGAAGATAAATCGCAGACGCGTTTGCCGATAACCGAGCGTATATCCATAATCAGCGGTTCGGGGTAGGGAACGGCGGCGGTTTTTATTATTTTATGAACATCTATGCCGTCTGTCTGCACCAAAGCCAGCTCAAGCGAATTGAGCGAAGCTCCGCCGAAAAGTCCTAAAACCGTCATATTTTTTATCATCTGTACACATCTCTTTTGTTGCAATGCCGAAATAATATGCTAATATGCGTTAAAATTTAGTATAAAGGAACAAGAACGATGAATAAGTTTAAATCAGAATTTCTAAATATTATGCACGAACGCGGTTTTTATAATCAATGCACCAACGAAGAGGGTTTTGACGCCTATCTTTATGAATGTGAAAGCAAGGGCAAACCGGCAGTCGGCTATTTAGGTTCTGACCCGACCGGCGACAGCCTGCACGTTGGGCATATTGTGCCTTTAATGATGATGCGCTGGTTTCAAAAATGCGGACATAAGCCATTGACTTTGGTCGGCGGAGCTACTGCCCGCATCGGCGACCCGTCCGGCAAAGACAAGCTGCGTCCGTTTTTGGATGAAGAAACTTTGGCGCACAATGTTGCCGGACTGAAAAAGTCATTCCGCAAGTTTTTGAAATTCGGCGACGGAGCTAATGACGCGGTTATGGTTGATAACTGGGATTGGTTTAAGGATGTTAACTATCTGGCTTTTCTGCGCGATATCGGCACCTGCTATTCGGTTAACCGCATGCTGACAATGGAGAGCGTAAAGAGCCGCTTGGAACGAGAACAGCCGATGTCGTTTTTGGAATTTAACTATATGCTTCTGCAAGGCTATGATTTCTGCCAGCTGCTGCAGAAATACGGCTGCCGCGCCCAGATTGCCGGCGCCGACCAATGGGGCAACATCACATCCGGCACCGAATTGGGACGCCGCCGCTATGATACGGAATTGTTTGGCTTTACCAGCCCGATTTTGACGGATTCCGCCGGTAAGAAAATGGGCAAGTCCGAGGGCAATGCAGTTTGGATTAACGATGAAAAACTGCCGTCCTACGACTATTATCAATATTTCCGCAACATCGGCGACGCCGAAGTCGGCAAATGCCTGCGCGTGTTTACGGATTTGCCGATGGATGAAGTGCGACGTCTGGAACAGCTGAAAGACAAAGAAATTAACGAAGCTAAAAAGATTTTGGCGTTTGAGGCTACAAAAATCTGCCGCGGTTTGGAAGAAGCTCAAAAAGCTCAGGATACGGCAGTTAAAACTTTTGAGCAGGGGGCTGCGGGCGGCGATTTGCCGACTCTTAATGCCGATTTAAACACAGGTATCGGTGTTTTGGACGCCTTTTTGCAAATCGGCTTTGTTGCCAGCAAAGGCGAAGCCCGCCGCTTGATTAAGCAATCCGGCTTAAAAATCAACGACAAGCCGGTTACCGATGAAAACTATGTTATTACATCAGCCGATGTTGTTGACGGAGCTGTAAAGATTTCTCAAGGCAAGAAAAAATTCGGCTTAATAAAATAATATAAATCTGCAAATAAACATAAAAACCGATAGTCTCACAATAAGACTGTCGGTTTTTGTCACTATAAGTTGGTTGTTACATATAACATGTTATGTAAGTATATAATATATTATATATAAGTGCCTATTATAAATAGAATTAAGCCTAAAAACAAAAATCCCTCTGTTTGGAAAACAAAGGGATTTAGATAACCAATTTAATATAAAGGACATGATATTAGCATGGATATAACCAATACATTATCTTTTTATCATACTAATCAGCCATTGTCAAGTTTTTTCTTATAGAATATATTTTTTTTAATTTTATTATAATAAAAATATAATTGAAAAATAATGCTATGTATATAAAAGATTTGTATACTTATATAATATGTTATGTTGATATATAATATATTATATAAGTATACTTACAAATAGTAGCTGCGTAAAACTTTATATATTTATATGGCAGCTGTGATACAGCAGAAAAAATGATAAGCCTCATTTTTGGAAATTTGAGGCTTATCATTCAGTTTTGCTTAATTTTTAGGTTAAATAAGATAATTTTAACTTTTGGGAATGGTAAAATATTTGTGTATTCCTCCTGCAAGAAAGGCTAATGCAAAAACAACGCCTCTTGTCTTTAATATATAGCAATAAAGTGTCCAGGTAGTTTCTAAATGCATTAGATTTGAGAATGTAATGACACAACATAATATCCAAAAGAAACCTTGAGAATTAGCAATGGGGCTTAAAAGCCGTGCAAGTCTGCTTTTTTGATAAAAAAAAGTAATCAATACATCAGAAAATATAAGGATAAGTCCCATAAAATCAAACCATCGCAATTCACCAGCCAAAATAAGGTATGAATATACCAAAAGCCAGCATATTCCGCATATTAAGATTAGCACTAATAAATATGGCTTAATGAAATTTTCCCAAAGATCTTCCCAAAAGTCTTTCATAATTATTTTTTCCTCAAAACATCTTCAAGATTGTCAATACCGAAATTAGTAGAAGTATCCAGCACAGTCCGTTCTAGCGAACGCCCTAAATTTCTGCCAAACATTTTGTTGCCGATTTTATTGGTTATTAAATTTTCAGCAACATTTTTCCCGATATTTTGGGCATATTCACTAAGTGTGTTTTCCTCAGAATTTCCGATTCCGCTGAGTACGCCGTTGGTCACAGCATTTGCCGCTTGATTTTTTGCGATACTGCCTACAGTTCCATAGGATAAAGAATTAAAGCTCGGATATCGTATATTTTGGATTACATCAAAACGTTTTCCTTTAGAAAATACTGACGGCGACAAAGCAGAGCCTGTGGCATCCGCAATATTGGATAATGTCGGATATTCCTCTTTAAACTGCTGCAATTCTCCGCGCATTTCATCTCTTCCTTGCACATAGGTTTCTTTCATACTTTTCCAAGTGCTTTCTTTAGGTTTGTAACCGGCAAAAGCTTTTAAGAAAGCTTCCGTCGCACCATAGGCGCCGCTCTCTACAGCTCCGTACAATTCATCTAAATATCCCATAGAATAGCCGTTTATGGCAGTATATCCCAGTTGTTTAGCCAGATTCAAGTATTTTTTTGCATTTTCTAGCGTCCAAAATCCAGATTCCTGCGGAGCGGAATTTTGCTGAGGTATTTGCTGATTGGTTTTAGGCAGCGGTGTAATTTGCGGAATTGTCTTATAAGCCGCGTTTTTATAATCATCTATTGTATATGTGCCGTTGTTTACTTTAGCAATCATATCTTGGCGATTGTCATATTGACGCATGCGCTCGCCGTCTGCACCGTCAGGATAAGTTCTATTGAATTTATCCCATACATCGCGGCTGGGTTCATAAAAATAATCATAGCTTTTTTGCCCTATGGTTTCGGGTTCTGCAGAATCATAAGTTCCTTTTTTAAAAGCCTCCTCTACAACAGCGCGCTGTTTTTCTAAAGCCTGAATTTCTTCAGGCGGATAATTATTTTCTTTAAGCAGCGCAATTTGTTTATCTAACAAATCTCGTTCATCTCTTAAATAAAAATTTCTTTTCAAAGAATTTCTTAGTTTATCACTCATATAATAACTCCTTAAATTTAAAATGAAAAATCCCTTTGTTTGAGGAAAAACAAAAGGATTTTTCGGTTGTATGACTAAATTTTCAAATAACAAAAAAGTGCGCCGATTTCTCATGCACACTTTTTCATTATGATAATTTTATAACACATCAGGTGACCAATGTCAAGTTTTTTCTTAAATTTATGATTCGCTTATATGTTGCAAATTATTGCTGACAATATTATTTTGTAGTGTTATATAAACAATGCGGGGTGAGTCAGGGATGTGAGCGCTCCACGTTTGACCTGGCTCTCGGGCAGTATCAGACGCTTGGGATGTTAGCCCCAAATTCTCTATGTTATTGTAATAGTTTCTCCACTTAAAATTATCATTGACAATGACTAGCTTGCTGTATATATTCCTTTCTTAAAGAAGTGCTATCTGTTGGAATGAGATTTATCCTCAGTTCTGACGCTTCAGATGGTCGCCGATGAAAGGATAAATCTTTCTCGGTTCTTTTTTTATAATACGCACCATTCAGAGGCATCCGGCGCCTCCGGCTGCTTGGTGTATTCCCCGCTAAAAGCCGGATTTTTAGCGGGTTTGCAGTAATCTCTAAAAAATTAGTTTAATAAATTTTTAATTTGCGGAGCTTCTGCGCTGATTTGCATGCTTATTTGATTAAGGGCTTGGCGCACATTATCTAAAGAGGTTTTATCTGCAACATCGCTCATATTGTATCCCCAATATAATGCGACCCAAGTTTTATTGTCAACAACAGCCGAGTAGCGGCGAATCATTTCTTTGCGGTTGTTATAGATTTCAACACTCAGCTTCATTTCATCTTCGTAGCTTTTTACCGGAAAACCGACAAGAGGTAATGTATAAATAGAAAATATGGTAGCTAAACCGGTTAAAATATTGGTATAATTTTTTTGATTATTGCGGTAATCAATAGTCAGGCGCATTGAGCCTTTTTTAGCTCCGTAAGGCGAGGTAACTTTATCTTTTACAAAATCATTAAATAATGTAACCGTGTTTTGAATGCGGGAATCTTTGACGTAAGCGCTGCTTATTGAGGTAGTTTGCACCCAGCTGCTATTATCATTATATAGTGTGCCGTTATTGTAAGAGGTGCCATAATAACCGCCGGCGCTAAACACACTCTCTAAATTATTAACATCTACAACAGCTTCTAAAGGCGGTAATTTTTCAGACTGAAAATCAGCCAGCTGAAAATCTTTTTGTGAAATATTTTGACAAGCGGCCAATAATAGCGCTGCTCCGCATAAAATTATTTTTTTCATAGTATGTTCTTCCTTTTTCTAAATATAAAAAAAGCCGCTTGATAAGAGCGACTGGAAGTTGACAACTATCATATACGAAATAGTGCAGCATATTAGCTTATACATATTTTGCTGCCTTCCAGTCGTTTGACCAGAAAGCACAAAATTAACGTCTTTGCCCTATTAGACGCGTATATGAGAGGTTGTCACACCCCGAACGGTTTTATCAATCCCGTCTAAAAGTCAGAGTATAGAAAAAAGATATAAATGTAAAGATGAAAAATCCCTTTGTTTAAAGTAAAAACAAAAGGATTTTTTTAGTTAGGTAACTTAGATAAGTTTTTTCTTAAAATGCCGCAGTTTTTTATTGGAATGTCCACATAATCGTATTGCCGTGCGTCAGACAATAGGAGCGGGCGGAATATTTAGCAATGGGCAGTTTATGCTCGCCGCCCCATGAAAATTCTACAGAATTCTGCTCGTTTGTAATTGTAATTTTCATCAGGGTAAGCTTGCCGCTTTCGCTTAGCGGCATTTCACTCAAAGATATGCAAGCCGATTTGTTAAGTTTGGCGGCAGTAATGTCAAAACTCATGTCGCTGGGCAGTCCGGCGGCGCCGTCAGCGCCTTGTCCAATCTGAAATTCATATTCTTTATATTTCAGCAAGTCCTCGCGCAGCAGATTGTCGCTTTTGGCTGTTTCGGTGGAAAGTTTCCAATATCCGGGGCGGTCGCGGTAATAGGTATGGACTCTTTCCGCTGTGGCAAAAACCGCCCGCTGCAGGTCTTTGTGCGGATTATGCAGCAAAAGCAGGCTCAGCCCGACGCAGGCTGCCAGCAGCACCGCTAAAAGCACAAAACCTAACGCTCCGTTTAAGCGGGCTTTTTCCATGTCTAAATGCACAATCATCCGCAGTCTCCTATTTGCCCATGGCGCTGGTAATCTGGTCTTGCATATCAAATGTACCGAACACAGCCCAAGCAATAATACCGGAAACGGCAAGCATGGCGACCATGTTCATGATTTCTGCACGTTGCTCAATCAAATAAACAGATTCTTCTAGCCATTCATTAGCCAGCTTATCCAAAGCCTCTTCAAAGTTATCCAATTCGGAATAAATTTTTAAGTCGGTAATAATCTGCTTATCCGGAAATTCATGTCCGGCTTTATCCAAGGCCTGACCTAAGTTATCACCGTTTTTGATGTGGAACAGCGCGCCGTCAATTTTTTCTTTCAGATATTTGTTGGAGTCGCGGCGCAGCGAGGTCAGCGCTACTGAAACCGGCACGCCGCCTTTTACCAAGGCAGACAAAGCCAGCAGCCATGTAATACCGGTAAAGATTTTATACAGCGACCAAGGCGGGCAATGGTCTATTTTTACTCTGATTTTGCCGGTCCAATAACCGATTGAAATATAAATAAGCAAGGCAATGGTCGGAAGAATGGCAAAGGCAATCAGCCAGTTTTCCTGAATCCATTCTGAAAGCTCAATCAATGTTTTTGCCGTGCCGGTCCAGCGGGTGTTTGGCGCGGCATCAAGCATTGGCGGCACCATGTACACACCGATAGCATACAAAATCAATACAGACATCATCATCAAAAATGACGGGTAGGCAATGGCGCTGACAATCGGGCGGATCATGCGGGTAGAACCCTCGGTAACTTTAATCAAGTTTAAAAGCGCGCTTTCCAAGTCTGAAACGTCGCCCACCGAAAGCATCAGTCGTTCACGGCTCGGCGCCCAGCCTTTTAAGCAGTCTGAAAACGGATGACCTTCCTGCAATGCGCGTCCCCACGAGCTTACGGCAATCGCCATCGGGTCTGACGGGTGCTTGCCGTCGTCTGACAAACCGTTGTAAATCATATCCAGCGAGTTCATCAAAGAAAATCGGTTACGCAGCAAAGCCGCCAGCTTACGGTAAATTTTCAAACGGTTTTTGTTTGAAATAGAACACATAATTTTAGCATAAGTCGTCAGCCATTTATTATTGCTGCGCATGGCTTTGTTAAAGGCACTTTGTTTTTTTACTTCAGGCATTTTTCACTCCTAATAAATCGGACGCTGATCCAGCAAACCGCACCAACGCTCAATTTCATCCATATCAATATATCCCTTAAGCATACGTTCAATAGCGGCTTCGCGCAGCGGACGCCCGTCAAGTTCGCTGACCCAATAGTCAATCGCGCTTTTGGTGTCGCCTTTTACCATAAGCTGTAAAAAGTGGGCGTCCGGAACAATAATTTCCGGCACGGACATACGGCCGATAACGCCGCGGTGGTTGCAGTATTTGCACCCCGGACCGCGCAGATAGGTATTTTCTATGCCATAGTCGCCCAGCGCAGTTTTCAAACGCTGGAAAGACGGGTCACTCATGCGCTCTTTAACTGAAATACGGCAATACGGGCAGATTTTACGGAACAGACGCTGAGAAATCAGCCCTTTCATAATTTCCGGATCGCTTAACATATACGGCTGCACGCCCATATCGCGCAAACGGGTAATGATTGCCGGAGCCGAGTTGGCGTGCAAGGTAGACCATACGCTGTGACCGGACAAGGCGCCTTTAAACACCAAGTCGGCGGCGGAAAGCGAACGGATTTCACCGACCATCATCACGTCCGGGTCGGAACGCAGAGCCGCTGACAGCGCTTTAGTAAACTCTTCATCTTTTTCTTCTTCGGTATTGGCGTTTGTCACCGGCATTTGCCGCGCGCCCGGAATCGGATATTCAGGCGGGTCTTCCACGGTAATAACGTTAATTTCGCCGTTGCGCTCCTGAATCAGCTTAATCATGTTACGCTGCAGGGTTGTAGATTTACCGGAACCGGTCGGACCGGCCACAATGTTCAGACCTACGGCCGTAGCGCGCAGACGGTAAAACAGGTTAAGCTCGCGCTCGCCCAAGCCCAGCGACTTTAAATCGCCGTTGCCGTTCGGGTTATCATCGGCATACAGCAAACGCATAACCAAATACTGCGAACCGAAAGCCACAGGGTTAAATTGCAAACGGATAGCCAGCACGTTATGCGGCAGGGTTAATTTGCCGTCGGTGCCGCGCAAAGGCGTAGAACCTAGTTTTTGCGCGCCCTGAAACTCGTTTTGCGCATAGTTGGCATCAGAAATATCGGCCGACGCAAAGGCCGCACGCACAAAGGCTTCTCCCCATTCCTGCGAATATTCCAGCTCTCGCTCCATCATACCGTTTACACGGAACATAATCAGCGTAGAGTCCGCCACAATAACGTGAATATCGGACACCTTTTTAGCCGCCGCGCGGTTAATCACGCTTAAAAAGTCAATCTGCATCTGGTAGTCTACAGATTCCTGAGCGGTCATTTTAATTTGACCGGAACCGCGGACTGCGTAAGCATAAATAGCAGCAATTTCTTGAGCCGAAACGTATTTAGGCGTGTGAATAATCAGTTTACGGCGTTTGGCGATAGCCGTAAAGTTCAGAACTTGACCGTCAAAGCGGTGAGCTTCGTCAATAAGGTAAGTACCGTCAGAAAACAGCACCAGCATACGGCGGGTTTCGCTGTTTACGTTTAAGTCGCCGTCTTCTGCCGTCAAAACTTTGTTGCCGTTGGCAAACAGAGTTTGTAAAAGATTGCCGCCGTCCTGTTTGTCGCTCTTTTCTTCTTCAATATCCGAAGAGGCTTTTTTTACCGGAGGCGGAGTCAAGGTATCTGCAGCGGCAGCTTTAGCCACGGCCGCCGGAGAAATTTTTTCGGAAGAGACAGGCTTTAGGGCGCCGGAGCTTATCCGCTCGGCGCTGCCTAAAGTTTGAACCTGTTTTACATCTTCTTCCGTCATTTTTTTATTTTACAAACATTCCCGAACCTAGTGAGCCAATGCTGGAACTGCTGCTAGAGGTGCTGGCGCTTTTAGTTTTGCCCGAAGCTACAGAGCTGCCCTTTACAGGTACTGCTGCAGCCGGAGCGCCGGTGCCTCCGGAAGCTGCCGGAACAGCCGCACCGCGTACATTACGGACAACATTGTTGCTATTAACTACGCCGACAGCCGCCATCGGGGTTTTATCAGCGCCGTTAAACGATTTTTCCGGTTCATATTCACGCACAGTTCCGCCGGTATACAAATAACTCTTTACGCCGTTGTTATCAAAAGCAATGTAGTTGTCTGTAATAGTGGTTACAACTTCTCCGCCTTTTAACATAGAACCCTCATGAACAATAAAGGTTGTACCGTCTTTGTTCAGAATTTTAGCGATAATGTCTTTGCCTTTACCGGTAATATCCATGATAGCATATTCGTTAGACATATCAATAGCATCTTCGTCTATACCCGAAGCAAACGGATTAGCCGCATTGCCGGATTTCAGCTGCTGCATAGCTTCTTCGGTCTGCACTACAGATTTTCTTAAATTGCGGATTTGCGATTCTAATGAAGCAACCGAACGGTCGTGAGCCAACTTTGCGGTGTTGGCTTTTTGCATGGTAGAAGCAATTTCGCGGCGGATAGCGGCGATTTGCGTTTCAAAATCTTTAATCAGAGCCTTGCGTTCGTCGCGCAGCTGCTTAACCTGATTTTGCAGAGTGGCATTCTTTTCTACCCATTGCTGATTAACCACCAGCATTTGGTTCATGTATTCATTTAAAACCTTGGCTTGACGAACTTTTTCCAATTCAACTTCAGCTTTCTTTAATTTTTCGGCCGCTTCCGATTCTTGGATTTTGCGTTTTGTTTCTTCATTTTTAGCCTGTTCTTCTTCCTGCTTTAAGCGGGCAGCCTCTTCCTGCTTGGCTTTCAGGCGCTGCATGCGCAAAGCCTCAATACGGTTGCGGACTTCTTCACGCTTATATTCAAGGTTTAAGATAGTTGTTTGCTTTTCAATATCCGACATCTGGCTGAACAAGCTGTTGTCAACCTTAGAAAGAATAGTGTTGCCAAAGCTTTCAAACGGAGATTTAGGAGCTTCTGCAACCGGTTCATCGCCTGAATCGTCATCGCTGGCGTCAGCCGAAAGACTGCCTTGAGCCTCGGCCACATCAGCTGCAGAAATATTGTTTAAGCCGTTATCCGGAACAGCGCCGGACGCATTTTGAGCCGCTGCATCTTGGTTTTCGGCAGCATTATCAGCATTTTCGCCTGCCGGAGAGGCATTGCCGGAATCTTCTGCCGGAGCAGCATTGTCATCTGATTTTTGTTCAGCTGCTGCCGGAGCATTTTCAGAATCCTCATCCAGACCAAACAAGTCATCGTTCTGTTCGGGAGCTTGATTATCCTGAGCCGCCGCTGCATTATCGGCTGCTTCCGGCTGAGCCTCGGCTTGCGCTTGAGCGTATCCGGTTTGACTAAAAGCCACCATTGCCGCAAACATCACGGCAATCATGACAACATTTTTTTTCATTAAACTATAGCTCATAAATTTCTCCCTTATAAGTCCAAGTACCGGTATTGATATCATATGTTATTTCTTTAACAGATAAACCTGAAAATTTCATTAACAATTCAACCCAAGTCAGCGGGTCGGTTGTTGAAGATATAGTGAAACCCATAATATTGTATAAAGTGCCGCGCGGAGAAGTCCAGCTGGTTTTCTCCATATGAATATCAGTATTTAAGGTCTGGTTTAAGTCGTTTATAATATTTTTTAAGTCGCGTTCCGTATATTCCGGCGGAGAGTTCAGAGTAGAAATTTCTCCAATCGGAACCGTTACCATAAAGGTGTTGCCGTCTTCAGAAATCTCGCGCGAGGTAAAGTTTACGCCTGAAACATTCAGCGCCTGCTCCATCCAAGTCAAACGCCCTAACTCGCGTTTCCAGCTGGTTACCAAACCGCCGTTATTGCAGGTAATGCCCTCAATAGACCAGCCCGGTGTAACAATCTGCACCACTTTTTTAGTAGCTGTATAGCATTCGCGCATAATGTCTACCGGATTTTCAACCGTTTCCCACGGTTTAGCTTCCGGAGGCTCAGGAGCCGGCGCGTCAACTTGCTCAACCGGAGCGATTACCGGTGCTTCCGGCGCCGAGAAGAACATGCTTTGCAGGGTAGAATAGCCGTACCACAGAATAATGGCAAAGCCGACGACCACAGCGCCCAGCATAACCATATCGTTGCTGCCGTTAATTTTTTCCAGCTTAACAACCAAGCCGCGTCCGATTAAGGTAGCAAGCGAGTCCGGCTTGGTGTCTTCAATTCCCCAATCCTGCGGAGCATACAGCACATCCCAATCCGGAACGGCCAGCATAGAAATAAATTGGTCTTTGGCGTCTTTTTCATTTACGAACAAGGTATCGCCGTCAGATAGAATAACGTCGTTTCTAAAGCAGATATACCACCAGCCGGTGTCAACTTTGAATACGCCCAAAAACGAGGTTACGTTGCCGAGGGCTGTTACCAAGGAAATAGCCGCCGACGGCATGCCGTTGACAAAACCTTGGGAGGACGCCGCCAAGCCGAACTGCGAAGATTTGCCTTTGCGGACGGCATAAAGGTCGGCGCCTTCCAAAATGTTTTCTGCAGCTTCTTTAACTTCCGGCAACGGGCTGTCTTCATTGATTAAAGGCTGCCAGAACAAACTGGCTGCATAGGTCGTATCGCCTTCGGTAAAGGACGATTTCCATGCTTTTTCTTCTATTAAATCATCAGCCACGAGCCTTCTCCTTAAAAAGCTAGTTCATTCTTGATTCCGGAGACAATGGAGATTCCAACACAACCGGAGTCAGCATAATTACTAAGATAGTTCTGTCTTTTTGAGCGCTTTGCGCACCGCCGAGCAAGGTGTTTTTAGGATTGCCGACGCCTTTTTTGTCGGTGGTGTCTTCAACACGCTCATAACCTGCCAAAATCAAAGTTTCGCCCGATTTCATAGCCACTTCCTGAGTAAAGCCGCGGGTTTCAATAACCGGGTTCTGAATATACTCGCTGTCGCCGTCAGAACTGTCAGAGTCGCCGGAATCGCCGCTGTCGGAAGAAGATGAGCTTCCGCCGGAAACGCTTACGGCATCCAAAGACAGCAAATCAGACAAGGTCAGGTTGAAGAACATCAAGATTCTTCCGTGATCCAAAATACGCGGCAGTACGCTCATGGTAAAACCGGTTTCAATTTCTTCGGTTTCTACAGAAATATCATAGGTGCCGGAATCGCCGCTGTTGGTTTTGGTAATTTGTGAAATATAGTTTTGAGTTTTCACAACCTGAATCGGCGCCGGTTTATTGTTCATGGTTGTAACCGTGCCGCTGGTTACCAAATTGGTTTGACCCTCTTGAGACAAAGCCTGCATAGCAGCGTCCACGCTCCAGCGGCTGGAGCTGATACCCATTGTCAAATCAGAAAGCGGGTTATCAATTTGTCCGGCGGTGTTGCCGCTGATTTGCTTAATAGAGCCGCGTTTATTAAAGGTTGCCGACAAGTCTAAGCTGTATTGGTCGGTGTTGTTGATATTTACCTGAATAACCTTTACGCTGATGGCAACTTGTTTAGACACGCGCTGGTTTTGCTCGTTGATAAACTTGGCCACGCGCTTAATATCGGTCGGAGTTGCCGTCAGAGTGATAGTGCCGGCGCCCTTATCCATTACCAAATTAGAGTCTGAAGTAATCATGGAGCTGATAGTGCTTTGAATGTTAGCCCACATATCCATGCCGTCTACCGAGCTGCTTTGCGAAATGCTGGAAGAGCCGCCCGAACCGCCGACAGAAACGCTCAAAGACGGGTTAGTCGGCAAAGAATACAGCACAAAAGTTTTGGTAATATATTTATAGAAGTAAATTTCATTCTTTTCATATTTCCACCAAATGCCGAAACGGTTGGAAACTTCGTCCAAAAGCCCGCTGATAGGACCTTTGTAGTTTACAATCATTTTTGTAGAATCAGTCCATTGCGCGCCGATATCTTTCATTGCCGGTTCGTTTTTATCAGCGTTTGAAATGGCGTTTTCTTCCAATTCCGGAGCATAGCGGACCGAAAGAGAGGTAATTTTGTTAATCATGCTGCCTATTTCATAAAGCGTAATCGGGCGGTTGCTGATTAAAGTAATACCGTCTTTGGTTTCCAGATAAGCCGGAACCGGCTGGCCTTCAAATTCAACATTGCTGGTGTCGCCGAGCCAGATATCATTTTTAACTCTGACCACGTCATCCGGAATAGGGTCGCCCGGAACGGCGGCTTTTTGTTTCAAATCCAAGGCATTTTCGGCTTGGCGCGCCATGCTTTCATCCATTTCCGGAGAAACAGAGCAGGCAACGGTAACGCCCAAAATACCGATAACAGCCAGTTTTAACAAATTAGTCATACGCATTTTCGTCCTCCATTGTTTCAATTACCAAGACGCGGTTGCCTTTATAGAAAGTGGCTACCGGAGCTGGTCTGGCTCGGGCAAAAGCGCGTACAAGGGCAGACGACACATCGGCAAAATTGCCGCGGAACATAGCGCCTGCGTTTAAAGTATAGTTGCGGTTGGTTTTCCAAATCAGTCTCCAGCCGGATTCTTCGCTCCATTGGGTTAAAAGTTCTTTCAGGCTTTGACCTTCTTCAGCCAGCCAATCTTTATTTTGGTCTTCTTCTTCAGATTTTGTTTCTTCGGCAGGCTGTTGCTCATCGCCGGTCTGCGGCTGATTTTGAGCTTGAATGTAGGCTGCATTGCGTCCGCCTTGCGGATATCCGCCGTTTGGAGCCTGAGCCGCGCTGTCGCGTTCCATCACTTCGGCTTCATAATCTACAACTTCATTGTCTATGCTAGGCGGCACCGAGGCAGAAATATTGTTTCCGGCGCCGGCTTGCGTAATGCGATGATCTCTAGGTGTACGCTCGCCGTATTTGCGGAAATCGGCCTGAGTTCTGGTATAGTTGATTCCGGCAGCCGGTTCAGGAGCATCTTCGCACACGCTGAAACCGTCCGGAGTTTCGGTGCAGACTTCGCGGTATTCCTGCTCGCTGGTGCAAATGCCGTTTTCGCATTCTTCTTCCAAATAGCTTTTATTGCTGATACAGCCGCTCAGTACAAAAAGGCACAGGAATAAACTTAAGGCCGTAAGTTTATTATTCATTATATTTCTTTCAAAGTTGTATCTCATCGTATATTCCTATAATACAGGTTGAAATCAAAATAGCAAGCAGAAGTTAATACCATGGGTTATAGGCCTTTTTGCGGGCTTTATTCGCATCTTCTTCGCTGGCGTATCTAACATTCCTAATAATAAAAGAGTTTGGCTCTCTATCGGTAAAAATTATGTTAATTTTGTTATAATCAACACCATTATTTATCAAAATTGAGTACAAAAGGTTCAGACGCTTTTGCTGCAGCTCATAAGAACCGGAACCGTCAATGCGGATTTCTATAAAGACATCGTCGTTTTTAACGGCATTGTCGGAAAAGGCTTTAAGCCATTCCAGAGTTTGACCGGAAATCTCAGCGCGGTTAGGCTGAAAAGCCAATTTCAGCTCAGACGGCGCAATACCGGAGTTATCTTTTTTGCCCAATCCTAAAAGCTTGCTGAAAGCAGAATCGCCGGAGCCGGAGCTGCTTTGCTTTTCGCTTTCCGTATTAGTGCTTTTATCTTTGGCCGAAGATGAAAACCAAGCGGCAATGCTGTCGGTCAGGCTGGCCGAAGAGCTGCTGCTTTTAGTCTGGCTGTCTGCGGCCGGCTGCTGCGGCAGAGGCGTTGTGCCGATATCCTGCGGCTTGGCTGCCGGAGCGCTGTCTTTTTCCGTTTTCTCATCGTCATGAGCCGAAGTATCGCCGCTCAGCTCGCCGCTTTGCATAAGTTTTTTGCTAAGCTTTTTATTTTCTTCCGAATAAGAAAGCTGCGGGGTCAGATTTTCATCGTTGGTGATATCTTCCGGAATAGGAATCAAGATGTTTTTCATCATTTTATACGCCACTTTTTTCTCATTGTCGGATTTTGCCGGCTCAGGAGCTTTCAAGTCTGCCGCGGCGTTTTTTACTTCTTCGGAATTATTTATGGCATCCAGTTTGTTTTTTGCAATATGTTCGTTGCCGGCGGTTGCTACAACCCAAGGGTCAACATACGGCGTTTCCTGAACTTTTTCGGCAGGAACGGAAGTCTCAACGCTGGCCGAGGCAATTTTGTTCTGCGTGCCTAAATTTTGCATGCGTACATTATTTGAAGCCAGAGCCACTTGGCTGTTGTCGGCTTCGCTTGAAACCTTTACATTTTGCTTAGGCGTTTCAAAATTATGCTGCAGCGGAATTGTAAAAGCTTTAGCTTCTGAGGCATCGGCAATTTTCAGGGGTTCTTCATTTTCAGCATCGGCGATTTCGGAATTTTGCTCCGGATTTTCCGCCTCTGCTGCAGCTTTTTCTTCAGCCGGTTCGGAGATTATGTCATTTTTCAGCGCAATGGCTTGGGCCGGCTTTTCGGCGGCGCTGAAATCATCGTCGTCCGGCGCATACAAAACGCTGCTGCTGTTGTCAAAAGTTTCTTCAGCCTGAGGCAGAACCGGTTCGGCTTCTGCCGTTACAATTTCCGGCACTTCTTCTGTTATATCATTTTCGGCAGCGCTAACCGGCGCGGCAGCTTCGGGCGCCGCCGGCTTGTTTATTTCATTAAACTTTTCTATAATCGGGTTGTTTTCTTCATCATTGGCAAACAAATCTATGTTTTTTGTCTCCAGATTTTCAAAATTTTCGGTTTGCTCGGCGCTTTTTTCGGCAGGCAGCAGAAAATATACTTTAGCCGCCGCAAAAACCGCAGCTAAAGAAAATAAAAAGCTTCCTACAAAGCATTTCCAACCAAATCTTGGCATTTTCAAACCCTTAAATGCAGGAATCCGCATACGCCAAAGGCATACGGACACCCGTCTTGTCGGCAGAATACAACGAATTTTGTTAAAATAGAGTTAATAGGCCGAAACAAAGTAAAATAATGCAGCTGCAAGAGGTTAGCGGCAAGCAATATCTGTTTTTTGTTATCAAATTATTTACCTTTTGGTGCTACAAAAAAGCTGTTTAAATGGTTTTATAAATATGAACTTTTTGTGACACCGCCTTTTGTGTAATAAAAACAATAAGTTGCATAACATCAAAAAGGCTGGAAATTTTTGCAAAAATAAGTTAATATAAAATTGTATATAATTCTACTTAAGGAGAACTAAAATGAAATTTTTAAAATCAAATATCCTGAGCATTACTACAATGACATTTATGTTTGCTATGGTAATGATGGGCGATGCGGCAGCTGAAACTGTATTCGGTACAGCAGCCGGTAAATTGGTAGACTTGTTCAAAAACGCCAAAATGGTTGTGTTCGTTATCGGCGGTTTTGGTTTGGTTGCTTTGGCTTTCCAAGCTATCTTCGGTAAAATTAAATGGGCATGGTTTGCTGCTTTGGCATTCGGTTTGGCTGTTGTTGCCGCTGCCGGTGCTATCGTAAACTACGCAGCTAACACAAACAATGCAGCCGGTTCTAAATTTAAAGATACTTTAGGAAGCGGTAACCAGACATTGGGTTATGACGGTAACTTCTAACAGTCATTTTTTCGGGGGAGGCGCTGCAGCGCTTTCCTCCGAAACATTTATTATTTGGAGAACGAGATGTTTATGAAAATATGGAACTTTATATATAATAACAAATATACGCTGTGTCTGATTCTTTCTGTATTTTTATACACATCAGACGCTTTTGCGGTTTTTGAAGCTTTGGATAGCGCCGGTAATAGGATTTTTACCGGACTTAAGAAGCTGGTTGCTCCTGCTGCCACAATCGGTATAGCCTGCTGCTGTATTGCAGGTATGTTCGGCAGTTTTAACTGGAAATGGTTTGCCGCCATTGCTATCGGCGTGTTTGTGATGACCGTGGCTATGGCGATTTCCGGCAGCATTGCCGGCGGCGAGTTTGACGGCAAAGCTGATTTATTGGGCAATAGCTGATTTCTTGTATAATATTTTTTTGAGGCGCGGAGGAAATAATGATTAAAAACAGTTTACATAAAATGTGCAGTCTTTTGTTTTTTGCTTTGGTTTTAACATTGTTCTGCAGTCCGAATGCCTATGCTGCTGACGGAGATGTTTTTGATAAATTGTCAAATCTTGGCGGTACGTTCGGTGTCGGTTTGGCGCGCAGCGGCTATTTGATTGCCGGTATAGCTTTAATCGGTTTTTCCGTGGCGGCTATCTTTAATAAAATAAGCTGGAAAACCTTGGCTTATATTATGATGAGTACCTTTATCTTAACCATGCTCATGGGCGGAGTGATTTATAAATTTTTAGGCGCAGACAGTGCAAATTACGGCGCGAGTGCTGCAAAATTTAACGGCGTTGCCGGAGCCGTAGGCATTACCGGCAGTACCGATAGCAATAAAGCAAAAAAGTGATATTAGGAGCAGTATAAATGAAATTATTGTTTGCTCTTATTTTTTCTTTGCTGTTTTTGCCTTTATCTGCCGGAGCCTATATAGACACGACCGCCGCTTCCGATGAAACTTCGGTAACCGCCGGCGAGCAAAATACCAATTTGTATCGCCTCAATGCCTCTAATTTTGAAAGAATTAAAAAAATGCGGCAGATAGACGAGGCGCTGGCGAAAAATCCGAACGCCGATATGAGCAACAGTCAGGAAATTGAAGACTTGCTGAATAATAAAAAACAGGTGGATATGGATGCGCAGACTCAGCTGGCGCAGATGTATAAAGAAACGCAGGAGCGCACCAAAAATAAAAATTCGCTGATTGTGCGGAACTCTGATACATATCAGCAAATTGTTAAAGTCGCTGGTTTTTCTGTAAAGGATGAAGCGGCAGTTATGAACCTTAAACAAAAAATCCGGAGGAGATAATGCGAGAAGAAATTTTAAAAGCCGTTGCTCAGCCGCCAAAATTTTTGTTTGCGCCGATGGTGCCGGCTATTATAAATTTAGGTATTCAGTTTCCTATGCTTTTTATGGGCATAGGCGTTGCCGATGTTAACCCGCTGTTTTTTATTACAAGTATTGTCGGTGCGCATGTCGCGCTGGTGTTTGCCGGTATAAAGGAGCCGCATTTGTCAACCATGCTGCAGGCTTATGGCCGCAGCAATAAAATAAGCCAAAATTTATACGCAGTGCAAGGAAATAAGTTTGAGCCATGAATAACTATGATTTTATGAGTATATTTGTTGAAGGGCTGAGCAATGTGCAGATTGTGGTGGCTCTGATTGGTATTGCTTCGGCGGCGTCGTTTGCGGTGCTGTTGTCTACGCGCTTCGGGCGCTTTGTTTTGCCGCAGCCTCGTGAATCCCGCGTTTCGGACTTTTTGCCGTTTGCCAAGCTGATGTCGGATGGCGTTACCATCCAATGCAGCAATAACTCATACGCCCGCGTGTTCAGGGTAGAGGGCGTGGACTTGGCTTCGGCCACCGGCGAAAAAGTATATTCCATGATGGAAGCCCGCAAGTCTTGGATTGACGATATGTCAAATATGCAGGTTATCTGCCGCGTCATAACTATCCGCGAGCGGATTTCGCTGGAAAAAGAAAAGCGCGATTTTAATAACCAGCTTCTAGACACGATTTCGCAGCTGTGGTTTAATAATATGAACCGCATTTACAGCAACAAGCACTATATAATAATGTCGGTTATAGACCGTAAAGACGCCCTGAAAGACCTTAACTATGCGTCGCAAAGCCTGCTTTCCACTTTGGGAGAATACGGCGTCAGCCCGATGTATGAAACTCCGGAAAGCAAAGCGACAGACAGTCCGTTTTATGTCTTTTCACGCCTCTGCAGCCCGATTTCCAAGCCGGAGCCTAAAGTCCGCAATACCGAGGGCGCCAGACTGTGCGAGATGCTGACTGCCGACCATATCCACTTTACTAAAGAAGAGGGAATTATCAAATTTTTCTCCGGCGAAAAAGAGATGTATGAAATCGCCATGGGTATCCGCGTCAGCGGCGAAGCTATGGACGAAAGCATGATTTATTCGCTGAACGCCATAGACTGCGAGCTGGTTATTTTGCACAATATCCGCCCGCTGTTCCGCTCTGAGGGGCGCCTGCTTTTGGTTCAGCAGCAGCGTATGGCCAGAGTTACCAGCTTTTCTGAGGGCGTGGCCGAACAATACAGCGAAGCTTTGGCGGCGATTGATGACAGCGATAACAACTACCAGTCTTTGTGCGAATATGCCATGACTATTATAGTTAAAGGCGAAAGCAAAGAAGAAATAGAATTCGGCGAGTCTGAAGTGCAGAGAATCTGCCGCGCTTTCGGTGTTACGCCGGTGCGCGAGGGCTGGGTAAATCAGGCCGTGTTCTTCACTCAGTTTCCGACTTATGACACCTATCCGAGAACCTACCGCTATTTGTCGCGTGTGATTGCCATGGCTGTGACTATGGACCATCCGGCAGAGGGCTTCGGCAAAAGCGACTGGGGACAGGGCGCTATCACGGTGTTCCGCACCATGTCAGGTTCGGCGTATCGTTTCCAGTTCCACGTTTCCAGCGAAGAGTCCGCGGTTGCGCACTGCTGCATTATCGGTCCGACCGGTCAAGGTAAAACTACTTTGCTGACGTTTTTGGCCGGACAGGCCATGCGCCACGGCGATTTGCGCGTGTTCTTCTTTGACCGCCACTTAGGTGCGCAGATTTTCACCCGCGCGGTAAAAGGCGCTTATGTCGGCTTTGACGGCGATGAAAAGAACGTGTCGCTGAACCCGTTTGACTGTGCCAACACTCCGGAAAACCGCTCATTCCTGCGCCGCTGGCTGAAGTCTATTACCATGGTGGACGATGCTTTGGCGGAGCGTGAGGTTGCCCGCGCCATTACCACGGCTTTTGAATACCTGCGTCCGGAAGAGCGTTTGCTGAAAAATCTGTATAAAAGCTGCTTTTCTCCGACCGGCAATATGCGCCGCGAGCTGTTCCGCTGGGTTAACCCTGACCAATACGGCGCAATTTTCAACGGACAGGACGATAGCTTGGATTTGAAAAGCCGCCGCTTTATGGCGTTTGACTTTACGCATATTTTTGAAGATGAAAATCTGGCTCCGGCGGTTATCAGCTACATCATGCACCGTATTCAATCCGAAACCGGCGAAACCGGCGTTCCGTCTTTGATTATGATAGATGAAACGGCGCCGATGCTTAAACACCCGATGTTCCGCGACTACTTTATTATCGGTCTGCAAGAGGGACGTAAAAAACGCCAAGCTTATCTCTGCGCTTTCCAACAGCCGAATATTGTGGACAAGCTGGGTGTGGGCGAAGTTATCCGCGGTCAATGCCAAACCGTGATATTCTTCCGCAACCCGCAGGCGCAAATGGAAGACTACGCTAACTGGAACTTAACCCAAAGCGAGCTGGACTTCATTTTTGGTAAAAGCTACCGTGATTTTCCGTATGCCATTCTGCTGTCGCGTCCGGTAACCGGCGAGTCGGTTATTTTGGATGTAAACCTTGGCGGACTCGGTAAGTATCTGCGCATTTACAACTCCGGCCGCAAGAATGTTTTGCTGGTGCAGCAGCTTATAAAAGAGTACGGCGAAGACGGATTTGTTACAAAATATTTAAATATTGCCTAGGTTTTTGAAAAAGTCTTTATTTTTACAAAAAAATAAGGTACAATTTTAAAACAAATATTAAGGATTAAAGGAGGCTATTATGAATGTAAATACAACAAAAATATGGGCGGGCAGCCTGCTGGGTTTATGTCTGGCCTTTTACAGTCATGTTAGTATGGCCTTTCCTTTGCCGACTATGGATATGGGGCGTTTGGCTCAGTCGGCAAAAACCGTAAAGCTGCAGATTGACGATATCAAACAAGAAATTGACAGCAATATGCACATTATCAAGCAAATTCAAAACGGCGGCTATGCGGCTGCCGCTAAAGAGCTGTTCGGCAAAATTCAAAACGGCGAGTATGACCGCTATGGCTCTATGGTGTCTAACTTGGGCGCTACCCTAGGCGATGCGGCGATTGAAGCGCAGGCTGCCGCGGCTAAGGATGAAGAACGCAAAGCATTAAACCAAAAATTAGCTGAACGCGAGGCCGCCCGCAAAGACAAAGAAAAGAAGGCGGCTGAGGCCAAAGCAGCGCAAAAGCAAGCCGAAAATGTAACTAATGCCAAGCAGAGCGCGTGGAAAAAAGCCTTTAACTGGGTTAAAAAATACGGTGTGACAGCCACGGATGTGGTTTCCGGCACGGTTGACGCTATCGGCGAGGGCGGCAGCTTGACAGATGTCGGCAAAAATATTTATGACAATGTCGGCAGCGATGTGAAAAATATTGCTTCTGATATGAATGAAGAGCAAAAGGAGCAGCAGGAAGCTCAGGAAAAGGCTCGTGAAGAATTTCAGAATGAACAGCTGGAAGACACCAAAAAGAAGCTGGATGAAATGGGCAAAAATTTCAATGACAATATTTTGAATGATTCCTTAAAACAGCAAGGTTCGGCTTTGGGCAATTTAGGCGGAAAATAGGGAGACTGACATGAAAAATTTATTCTTACACACATTTTTAGCTGCAGCTCTCTTGACCGGCACATCGCTGTGCCGACAGGTTCAGGCTCAAACTTTGGATTTTGGCAGCAATTCCGGCAGCAGCAACCCTTCTAATTTTGAACAGCTTGCAAAAGAAGATGCTGGAAAAACCGGCGCCGAATGGCCGGCTGGTCAGACGTCCAGCACGGTTTCAGATGCTTACGGCAAAACCGAAACCACCGTAACAACCGGAACGGTAGATTCTAGCAAAGGTATGTCCGATGTCAGCACCGGTTCAAGCTCCGGTTCAAGCTCCGGTACAAGCACAGGCACAGGCTCTGGCTCTGGCTCAAGCGCTTCCGGCAGCGGCAGTACAGCGGCGGGTTCAGGCTCCGGCACGGCGGCGGCAGGAAGCTCATCCGGCTCAGCCAGCGCGGACTCATCTAAAAAAGCTGAGGACGCCACTAAATACACCGGTGTGTTTAACGACCGTCAAATAGTCCCGAACTCTATGGCTATTTATTGCAAAACCAACGCTGAAGATATGGTAAAAGAGAGGAAAAAACTGTATGACTGCATTAACCTGATAGCCCAGAAAATCAACGATACAGACACCGCGGTGCGGGATGAAAACCGCCTGCGCTATGATGAAATCCGCTATGAAGAGCTTAAAACGCTTATGTCGCAGGCTGTGGCTAAAGGCGCGTCCATTTCAAACTATGAAAAAATTCAGAATGAAGTCGGCAATGCTTCCGGTCAGACCAAGACCGAGCATGAAGATAATGTCGCCATTGCCAACACGCTCAGCACTTTGACCGATGTTATTAACACCATGCGCGATTTATATGCCGAGCGCCTGAAAAACGAGGCGATTGCCGGTATTAACTCCATCAATCCGGATGTTATTGCCAAGATGGCGAAAAATGCTGATGAAACAGACAGTAAAAACGGGGAAACAGCTAGCGGAACAGCAACCGATACTGGAGCCGCCAGCGGTAAAGGCACTCAGGAAACAAATTCTACCGAAGTTGAAGTTAAAGAGAATATGCCTAAAACTTCGGAATATACATGGGTTGAGGGCAATACTTGCTCGCGTACAGTTTGCAAAGGCTCAGGCGAGAATGATTGCATAGATGAAAAACAAGTTTGTCCGGATAATACATATCCGTTATCAGACGGGATTTCTGTGATTTGCTTTATGGGCAAGTGTGTACAGCATGACTTGGCCAGCATCTGCACCGATAAAACATTGCAGAAAATCAATAAAAATCTAGTAACAGCCTCAGGCGGCAAATGCACCTTTGGCGACGGTAAAGAAGTTGACTGCCAAGACGGTATTTACAGCAATGGCTATGCCTGCCTGAACGGAACCTGCAAGTCTTGCAAGGATGAGTTATAATAGAGTGATGTCATAAGGAGAAAGGAAATGAAACTTAAAATAGCTATAGTCTGTAGCGCTGTCATAGCCTTAGCTCCTTATGCTGCTAAGGCAGACTTGGACCCGATGTCGCTTATTCAGGATAAACTCCGCAACGGCTTTGAAGAAGCTAACAAGGTGTTCAAAGAATATACAGGGCAGGAACTTGATTTGCAGCAGCTTGTAAACAATCGCGATAGGCTGAGCGAGCTGAAAAAAATGGGTAAAAATTTTGCCATTGACGCCGCAATGTCGTATGCCAGCAATGTTAAAATCCGTTCTTTGAGCGTGGGAGGAATTACCGGCGACATTAAAGGCAGTATCGGCACTCCGGAACTGGCGCGCAAGCTCGGCAAGAAAATGACGCAGAAAAGCATGATTAACGATGATGTGCTTCAAGCTCAGAAAAAACAAAAAATGATAAACGAGCTGCAGGTTGAAAACGTGGCGACGATGTATGCCAAGGCTTTGGTTTTGCGCCGTTCCATCATCAACGAGGGTCAGAAGCTTGAAGAAGAGGAAAAGACAGAAATTACTGATTTGCCGCAGATAGAAGATGCCTATAAAGCTGTTTCTACCCGTGCTAACGGCCGCTGGAAATCAATTTTGGACGCAGCTGCAAACTATCAAGGTCAGACAGCGGCAAGTTCTTTGCTCAGCATGAGGGCGGACGCCGCAAAAGAAGCGGAAGAAGAAGCCGAGGCTGAAGCTAAGAAAAAGGCGGAAGAAGAGGAAAAAGCCGCTCAAGAAGCTGCAGACAAGAGCGAAAAAGAGGGCGGCCTGTCGCTGTCTGACGCGTATAATAAAGGTTCTAACGTTATTAACGATGTCAAAAACGGCAATTACGGAAGCGCTCTGGGTGAAGTAGGCGGAGCCGCCGGAAATCTGGGCGTTGACAGCAAGGTTTCAGACGGTCTAAAGAATGCCGGCGATGCTTATAACAAAGGCAGCAGCGCAGTAGATAATGTTAAAAACGGCAACTATGGGAGTGCTCTGGGAGATTTAGGCGGAGCTGCCGGAAGCGCCGGAATCGGCGGCAATGTCGGCGATACTCTGCAAAATGCCGGAAATACCTATAATCAGGGCAGTAATCTGGTTGATAATGTCAGCAGCGGAAATATTTGGGGAGCTGTGGACAGCGCAGTTTCTACAGCCGACAGCATTAACAAGCTCGGCGGCTATGACCAAGAGGCTATAGACGCACAGAAAAAAGCGCAGGAAGAAGCCAACGAAAAAGCCAGCCAGTCGGCGGCGGAATCTATGAAAAATTTCAGCGACCAGCACAAAGACGATTTTACAAACAGCTTGATTAACAGCTCGCTGAATCAGCAAGGGCAGAATATCTTAAACGGCAGTTCAAATTCCGGCGGAAAATCATCATCTTCGGGACGCAGCAATACGTCATGGAAACTTGGCGGCGGAACTAAATAGAGGAAAGGAAAAAATCATGAAACATCGTTCAAAACATATCCTTGCTCTTTTAATGATTGGCTTTGTTTCGTACAGTCCGTCAGCCTATGCTATTTCAAAGCTGGATTTCTTCACGCAGCTGGAAAATTTGAATCAGCGCATTCAAAAAGCAGCTTCAAAATGTGAAGAAAAATATAATAAAGCTATGTCCGATTTGGAAGAAAAAATAGAAAAAGCCACCGGCAGCGAGGGGCGGGCCATATTCAATAAAATGCGCGAAGATATGGAAAAAAATTCCATTGATTTTTATGAGAATGCCGTAGACCAAGCTAAATCCGGAGATTTTGACTTTTCTAAGAGCTTAAAGAATGTAACCAATCAATATGCTAATATGAAACTGGACCTAAATACAGCCACTTCATTGCTGAATGATTATAAGCAGTCTTTGGATAAAGAGCGCAACCGCAAAGAAAAAGCCATAAACGACAAATTGCTGCTGCTAAAGGTGGAGCTGCAGTCTGAAACCGTGCAGAAAGATGAAAAGCGCCGTGAAGAAATCAATAAGCAGATTGCCGATTTAGAACAGCAGAAAGAAGCCTTGGCTGCTGAAAAAATTCAACGCGATGAAAAAGCAAAATCTCTGGAACAGGGCATGCAGAAAGCGGCCGACAAGGCGGCTAAGCTTAAAAAGCAGGTTTCGGAAGAAGAAATTAAAGGCTATCTGGATAAGGCTACGCAGTCTTTGTTTGCTCCGACTGAAGAAACGGAAGAAGAAAAAGCCATTGAAGAAATGTACGGCGCCGATGTTAAAGCTTTCTTCTTGGGCAAATATGAATATGAAAGCTCCGAAAACATCGCCCGGGTCAGAAGCAAGCGCCAAAGAGAATATTATAACTCCTTGCTTAATTTGATGAAGGTCATTACGACCGGCGTCATAAAAGAAAAGCAGATTTCTGAAGCTTCCGCCAATTATCTGAACCGCACAACCGGTGGCAATGCGGCCGGCGGAAAAGAAGCGGCGGCGCCGGAGGGTATTTTCGGCGGCATGGCGATGAAAATCGGCGCGGATATTCAAAATGCCAAGGCGGCGGCTGTTTATATGGAGCTTCTGCTGGCTGAAATCCGCTTTAATACTATGACGGAAATCAACTTGTGGAATGATAAATACAGACTGATGGACTATAGCAAAGACTACACTAAGTTTAATTTGGACGATTATGTGGCTAAAAAGAAAAGCCTTTTGGATCAGGCTAAAGATAAGGCAAAGGACGCTGCAACAAGCGGAATCAGCGGTTGGAAAGGTTTATAACAGAGGAGCAGAACCATGAAAAATATAAGCAGAATCTTGATTTTAGGCAGCGTTTTGTTCTTTAGACCGGCAGAAGCGGCAATCTTTCCGGACTATACGCCGTTATTGCCGGTTGCTCCGCAGATTTGCGCTCAATGCACGCCGGCGGCAATTTCTACTGTTACCAGCACTATTGACCAGATAAACGCCATGGAAGAAAAACTGAAAGGCGCAAACCTGATAAAAATGGTGCAGCAAAGCGCGACATCCTATGCCGTTGAGTTAGGAAAAAGCAAATTTAATGCCTTAAAGCAAAAGATTACGCAAAAGAAAAAGGTGGTTTCGGCTTCACGCGTTATTGAAGACAGTACCTTGACGGTTGCCGGAGACATCAGCGATGAGGGAAAGGTTAAAGAGGCGTTTATCACTTTGTTTATGCAGTATCCGTCTAAAAACGGCAGCAAAATGAAGCAGTATGAAGAAAACAGCAAGCAGCTCTCTATGGATACGACGCTTGAAATGTATATTACCGCCCGCGAACTCAATAAAGAGCTTACGACCATGATGGCGCAGCTGGATAAGATTGAAAATTGCCTGGTTGCAGGTGAAGACTGCACAGAGATGGGGCTGGGCAGCAAAGACTGCCAGTCAGAGGGAAAAGAAGATAAAGTCTGCATCTGGAACAACGCATTGGCTGCAGTCCGGATTTATGACAAAATCATGCGCTATAATGAATTTTTAACCGCCATGAATGCTCAGTATAATGCGGTTCGCAGCATTGGCGGTACGGCAAAAATTAAAGAATATGTTGAAGAAAAAAAGAGCGAAAAACAAAGCTTTTTAGAAGATAAATACCAAAAAGGCGGGCAGGTTACGGCTTATGCCTATAATATGATAACGCTTGCCGACGCTTCGGTTGAGGAGGACAGCCAGTTTGATACTTTGGATGACGCCGGTTTGGAATCGCCGGTTGCCGGTAAAGAAAAAGAATTTGACAGCTTGGAGATTATCGCCGAGGCTAAAAAAGCCATGAATGAGGCTATATCCGCGCATAATTTCAAAAAATCTTTGCCGCAATACCGCAATGTTTTTGAGATGTATAATAATTTGGCTGATTACCAACATAAAACCGCTAGAAATGTCGCTATTTCTGTATCGTGCATTAGCAACTACTTAGTCTATTATTATAAAAATCCGGACAAGGCGTGGTCAAATGTAAATTGCCTCCGCCACGAAGAAGGTTTGTATCAATGCCACTATTCGCCGGAAAAGAATTTTTCGGATAAATCGGCTAGTGTCGGCGATTATGATATAGCCTGCTGGGATGATAAAGATAAAAAATGCTATGTCGTTTCCAGCGCCAAAAATATAAAAGGTAAAAAAGGAATAGAAAAATGGCTTATGGCTTTAAAAGAAAGTACGCGTGATAAGGCGGAAGAAAACAAAGGCGATTTGTATGAAGACGGTTCTTATATGTCAGAAGCTACTGATTTCTCGGATTCCGGCAATACCTCGCTTTCGGATATGAAAGCACAAGCTGACGCCGGCTATGCTGATGATAAGCAAGGTTCAAATGTTAAAAGCCTTAAAAAGCCGTCATTGGAAGACGATATGTATGCCGAAAACCGCGCTAATGCTCTGATGAACTGGACCTTAGGAAAACAGGCTTCCGAAATGATAAATGAAGAATATGTTTCCGGAAAAACTACATTCGGACAGCTTTGGACAGGAACTAGTGTTTTATGGAACGACCAGAAATATTTTTATGATGATTATATCAGCGGCAAATATGAAAATATAAAAGCCTATATAGACAATACGACTTTTGTTGATTTGCTGGCGAAAGCTGCTAAAGCTATTAACGAAAAATATCCGTATAAATCTATCCGCGATGCTGCCGGACGGGTTGTCAAAACGCCGGAGAAACAAAGAGAAGAAGCGGCTGAAGCAATTGAAAAATTTGTGGCTTCGGCGGCGGCCGAGCCGGATTCTGCAGAGTTGGACGCCCTGCTTGCCGCCGAAAAAGAGTCTTTAACCGCTCTGACTAATGAATATTTGAATAAGGTTAAAACCCTGCAAAATTCAAAAACGCCGGTTTACAGTTCTATGGATGAGGCCAGCACAAAATACAGCGATATGCAGGATGAGATTAACAAGGAAAAATCAACGGTTTCTACGGCTGATACAGAAATGCCGAAATCTGAAGATGCTATCAAAGAGGGCGAAAGTCTGGAACGCGGAACAGAGACTTCTCCGCAGCGCGCAGCATTTAATAAAAATATTGCCGGAAATGAAAAAAATAAAGAAGCGGCAGTTAAAAAGCTGGAAAGCCTGAAGCTTTCGGCCGAAAACCTGAAGCAGCAAATAGAGGCTTCCCGCGCCAGACTTGAACAAATTGATAAAGATATATATCAGGCTAAAGCCGCTTATGTTGCTACCTATAATGAAGCTCAAACCGCTTCCCGTCAGTCTATCAACGAAGCAGCCAAAGCCTATGAAGAGGCTCGCAAAGATTATGTAAAACAAATCAGCAGCGCGGCTTCCAAAGTTACGGTTTTGGCAATCGCTGATGATTTATTGCAGGCGGCTAAGGCTAAGGCTATAGCAAAAGTGGAAGAAACGTATACGGGAATTGCGGCTTTAGGCGATAGCAAGTATTTAGCATCCGGTGCAAAAAATATAGCAGAAAAACATACAGAATTGCTGCAATATCTGCAAAATCTCGGACTAGACCCGCAAGACGGCGATTCCGGCAGCTACGGCGATTATATCAGCACATATAACGAAATGTATGCTCCGCTGGTTAAAGATAAGTTTAATGCAGACAGCGAGTATTTCTGGGGTATTGTAGAGCGCCAGCGCGATTTTTATGCTCCAAAGTCGCCTCTGGATTTCAGCGAGGCGCCGGTTAGAGAAGTTTTCCACTTTGACATGGATGACTATGACGCGGTTATAAAATACTTCAAAGACGGCATAGACAGCACGCCGGAAAATAATGAAGATGTAACGCTGGTCGGCAACAGTTTGCTGCTGAGCGGATTGGAATTGCCGGATATCTGGAGAACGCTGCTGGCGTACCGTCCGTATGTGGAGCGGGATATAGATTTTGACAAGCTGTTTCATCCGGAAAATGTGAATAATGCCGAAGTTTTAGCCGGTTCCGGAATATACCCTTGCAGAATGAACGGAAAAAATATAACCGCAACCGCCGGCGGCTATGCTAATGCAACTGGAAGTTCAGGCCGTGAATGCACGCATCTTGCCAATGGCCGAGATGAAGAAGCAGGGGCTGCGATTTCTGTTAACGGCAGCGTCAATACTGCTCAATGGTATCGTGCCAGCGAATTGGGTCAGCTTTTGGATTATGTCGTCCAAGTAAAGATGGTCGGACCGTTTAAGGTAGAAAAAGTCGGACATTTAAGCTTTAACAGCGCCTTGCTGAAAGCCGTAAGCATGATAAAAAAATCAGATAAGCTGGATGGATCGGAGAGTAATGAATCGGAGAGCGCAAGCCGCGACTATTATATGTATTCACGCTTTTTGTTTGACCGCAACCAGTTCGGCGACTATCTGGATATGGTAGATATAAATGATGAGGCCGCAAAAGCTCTGGTTTTGCAAAAAACACAGGTGGATGAGCTGAGAGCGCAGCTTAAAGAGGTACTTGAGAGTATGGGCTATACTATCAGCGATGATTTTGACTTAAGCAACGAAAACGACTATAAAAAAGTTTCAGACACTCTGAAAAAATATAAAACCGCATATCTGCGCCAGCTGACGGATTTGCTGCCGACTATAACCGGTACAACCGAATTGATTGTTACCAATAAAGAAAAATTGGTTCACGCCAAAGAGGTAATGGAAAAAGACAGCGAAGAGGAGGTTTCTATTTCCGGCGAAGAAGATTTGGACGAGCTTGAAGAAAAAATCAAAACAGCCCGTGCCGACCAATCTTTGACGGATGTCTATGAAAAAGAGGGCAACAGCAGCATGGAAAAACAGACCAAACAGCTGCGTCCGCCGTTTTGCGCAGCCTATCCGTATTGAGCAAAAATGTGTGAGGAGAACAGAAATTGGAGCTAAACAGCGGTATGCAGCCTAAGCTGCTGACAGATAAGAATGCCCAGCCGAACGATGTTCAGCTGCAGTATATTACCGATGATAAAATCAATAACAATTCGGTAAAGGAGATTTATTTCCGCTGGCTGTCGCGTCTGGTGGTTTTGTGCGCAATTTTGTCTTTGGGGTTATTTTTGAGCGCTTCTCTGGTGATATTCCGTCTGGCGCCGGAAATTATTGTGGAGCCGCTGCTGATTATCAGCCAAAATGATTCCGCCACCATGGTTCGCTATGAGCCGATAACTCCGAAAATGCCGTCTATAAAGCAAATGACCGAATTGTTTATAAAACAATATGTTATTATGCGCAATACTGTTGTCAACGACACGCAGGAAATGCGTACGCGCTGGGGACCGGGGGGAATTGTCGCCTATCTGTCGTCGCCTAGGGTCTATTATGAGTTTGTGGGGCAGAACATTGAAAATGTTAACCAGATGTTTGATGACGACTATTCCAGCGAAGTGCGGATAGACAGCCTTAATAAGATAAGTGAGAACAGTCCGGCGTGGATTGTCAACTTTACTATTTATAATCTGTCGCGCTCCCGCAGCGGCAAAAACGGCGCTTTAACTTTGAAAAAGACCAAAATGCGGGCTTCTATCACTCCGCGGTTTATACCGGAGCGGCGGGCGGTGTTTTCGCGTTTAATCAATCCGCTGGGTTTTACGGTTATGAAATATAATCAGGATGAAATCAGAGAATAGTTTTTGTTTAAGCAATTTTAATCTTTTTATTTTAGTATAATAGCCAAAGGAGTATCTTTAGTTTGCCTCAAAAGTGCGGTAAACTAGGGATATCCTATGGTGCAGCCGATTCTGCGCCATATAGTAACAAATAGTAAAAGAGGCTAAAATGTCTAAAAAAATTTTGGTAGTTTTGGGATTATTGCTGGTTTTGTCAGCCTGCAGCCTGTTTGGTTCGTATTATGAGCCGGAAGCAGTCGGCCCCGGTAAAGATATAAACGAGCTGAAATTGTCTCCGTGTGCCTGCATGCAGGTGGAAATAATTAAAAACGTGCCGGATTGGTTTATGGAAACAATTTAACGGGATAAAATAATATGCCAGATCAGCTTGGAGCAAATAATACACAGCAAAGACTGCTGCAGTCGGGGTCTCAGGTCAGAGCCGGAGTGCGCCACGGGGTGCGCCGTATCAACCGCAATGAAGACAGCTTGGTTGTAAATGCCAGCGAAAAAAGATATTTGTGGACGGCTCGTGCTTTTGCGGTGGTAACGGCTATCAGTTTGTGCTGCAATCTGATTTTGCTTTTGACAATCTCAAATATTTTGCCGATGTATCGGGTTGAGCCGTATTTGCTGACTCTGAGCAGCAAGGAAGAGCAGGTATACCGCATTGTTCCGTATACCCGCGACATGGACTCGCAGAAGTCTATTACCGAAACTTTTGTGCGTGAATACATTTTGCTGCGCACAACTCTGCTTGCCGATACCGAAGAAATGGAATCCCGCTGGCAGAACGGCGGTGACTTGCAGGAAATGTCGTCATCTATCGTTTATCAAGACTTTTTGAAAAACACCGGACGCAAGCTGATGCAGCGCATGAAGCAAGACGGTTTAACCAGCTCGGTAAAAATTCTGACGGTAAATGAAATTGAAGACCGCACTTGGCAGGTGGAATACAGCGTGGACTACTATCTGCCAGCTTCGTATAAGCCTAGAACCATCCGCTACAGAGCCAGCTTAAAAATTCAATATCAGCCGCGGCGGGTGCAGTATAAGGAACGCTTAAAAAATCCGGTTGGGTTTAAAGTGATTTCGTATGGTACAAAGCAATTAAAAGATTAACCCCATTTAAGGAAAAAAATATGAAAAATTTAGCTAAATGGACAGTTTTAATAAGTTTATTATTCGGCGCAGAAGCGTTTGCAGCGGATTTGCTGGAAAATACGGATTCGCTTGATCAATACGCCGACCAGTCGCAGGGCAACTATCAGCCGATGAACTTAAACTATGCCGGTTTCAATTCTATCGGCATGATTCAAAGCGCATGGCAGGACCCTTTGCAGAACTTGGGCGAAGGCCAGACTAAACCGGCATATTCCAAGTATTATTGGACGCCGGACTTGGTGCTGCCGATTCGCGTACGCGAGGGCATGATTACTCTGGTAAACTTTCCGGAATGGGAGTGGGTTGAAAGCATAGCTTTTGGCGATACGGGGTCTTTTGACGGCTCTATCTCCGAGCCTAACACGGTTATGCTGTATCCGCGCAGCGGCAGTCAGGTCGGCGTGGACAGCAACGTTGTTATCAACGGACGTTCCGGCAACAAGTATGTGTTTTATATCAAAAGCGAGGCTGTCAATACCGAGCGTTTGACCAACTCTATAATTGACATTGATGTAGTCGGCGGAAACGGCTCATCCGGAGGCAGTCCCAGTAGCAGTTCGGGGGTATTGAAAGGCGGTTCGGCGCCGGCTTCGGCTTTTAGAGACAATAAAACCGTAGATGCTACTTATACCAGACGCTTTTTGAAAGAAGACTGGCTGAGAAGCCTGCCGATTGATCCGGCAAAATTCAGATTTGATATAGAAATCTATGTGCCGAACCCTGATGACGTGGTAATTGCGCCGGAGCGGGTTTGGAGAGACGATATTTTTACATATATAGACTTGGGCGAAAAAGCTTTGAATATGACGCAGCGTCCGATTGTTACTTTAATTGTGGAACGCGTGGAAACTCCTGTCGGCTTTAGAACCAAAGGACCGAATAACCGCCTGATTATTGTTGAGGGTATCGGCGATATGGTAATGCGCAGCGGCAAGCGTATGGTTTGCCTGAAACTGCGCCGCTCGGACGAAGAGGGTTTGCAATATGTTTCATACGCTGATGACCAGAATAGCTGGGATATTGCTCCGAAAATCCCAGGCGGGCAGGCTGCAGGCAGCGGTGCTTCCGGAGGAGCCGGCGGTGCGAATGGTGCATCCGGCGGAGCTAATGCCGGAGGCAGCGCAGGTGCCGCAGTAGGTACAGGCGGAGTTTCAGGCTCAGGTGTTGCAGCAGGCGGAAGCCTGAACGGGATGATGTCGGTTCCTAACTATGCCAATATGCCGGACGGTGCCAGCGGCGAGGCCGGAGCAAGCGCCGGTTCGGGCAGCGGAATAATGTCCGGTGCGGATTGCCTGCCGCCTATGGTAAACTGCGGCAGCATGGGCGGTGTGCAGAACCCTTATCCTAAATATAAATACGGCAGTGCCTTTGCCGGTCAGAAAGGCGAAAATCTGTCTATTGAATTAGGAACGGATTCGGATGTGAATAATCTGGAAAATTTGTGGAAAGATTTATCGGGACGCTATTCATCCTTGCTGGGCGGATATGAGCCGTTTTATTCGGTAGACGCTCCGGCAGACGGGCAGGGCAAGGAATTGTTCCACCTGAGAGTAGGTCCGGTAAAGAGTTTGGAAAGCGGAGACACAGTTTGCAGCCAGTTAGGGCGCAGCGGTGTGTTCTGCAGCGTGGTAAGAGTTCAGTAAAGCAGGAAAAATGGCAAAAGAAGTATTAACACATTCGGACAGATACGTTCGCAAAACCAACAGGATTATCTTAATCGTCGGAATCATAACCCTGTTAGTGTTTTTGTTCGGTCTTATGCTGCTGACAACAGATACGCCGGAAGAAGAACAGCATTATGAAGTGGAAGACACGATTGATGCGGAATCTGATTTGGGAATGGGGAATAATACTACCAACAATGAAGCTGAAATAGAATTTGACGATGCCGAGCAAGTGGAGCGTCCGATTACCTTGACTCCTAACCCGATAAATATGGGGCAGGTTGTTTTGGGCAATGACGCGACCAACGTTTTGACAATCGGCACCAACGGCAAAGGGGCAATCCGCATTATTTCGGTAGATTTGGAAGACGCGGCTTTTGAGGGCTTTAAGTTTGAAAATAACTGCAACGACAAAGAGCTGCGCGGCAAAATCACTTGTACGGTGACTATGCGCTGGCTGCCTACCGTTGCCGCAAATGTGCAGAACAACTTTAAAATTACTTGGCGTGAAACCAATGTTTCGGACAGCAACGCCAAGCATGACGAAGTTCCGGTATACGGCAATGCCGTCCGCAAAGAAGATTGCAATTTTTGCGACAGTTCCGGAAGCGCTGGTATCGGTGGCGCTGCCTCGGCGCAGGGCGACTTGCAGACTTCGGGACAGGTTAAATATGCGGTCGGGCCGGACGGTAAAATAATCGGGGTTATCGGCGAAGACGGTATTGTCAGAGACGCGAACGGCCTTGAAATCGGCCGCGTTAATGCTGACGGCATGGTTGTGGATAAAGATGGAAATATTATCGGCGTGGCTTCTACCGGAAAACTGGTTGTGGACGCCAACGGCACGGTTTCGGGCTATGTTGATGCTGCCGGAGTGGCGCACGATGCCGACGGAAAAGTCATCGGCAATATGCTTTCTGACGGAACAATCATCGGCGACGGCGGCAAAGTTATCGGCAAAGCCGTAAGCACCGGCTATGTTTATGACAGCAACGGCAATATTATCGGACGTGTTTTGGAAGACGGCTCTGTAGTTGATTTAGACGGCAATGTTATCGGCAAAGTTGATGAAAACGGCAATGTTGTAGACCGTAACGGCAATATTATAGGCAATGTGGCTAAATCCGGCGAAGTGGCTTTGGATGAAAACGGCAACCGCTTGGGTATTGTTATGCCAAACGGCGAAGTTGTTAATGAAAACGGCGATGTGGTCGGTTATGTGGACGAAAACGGCAATGTTTTTCAAAAACAAAAAGTAGGCACCCGCGGTTCTACTGCACAAATCGTTAAAAATGCTGCCGGCGAAGTTATGGGCTATGTGGATGAAAACGGAAAAGTCCGCGACTTTGAGGGAAATATTGTCGGCAAGGTGGATAAAAACGGCAATGTGGTAGACACTAACGGCGTTATAACCGGAAAAGTCAGCGATGAATGGCATGATTTGGCGTTGGATGAAAATCAAAATGTTATCGGCTTTATTGATGAAGACGGCGTGGTGCGCAACAACGGCGATGTTGTCGGCTATGTGGATGAAAGCGGCAATGTAATCGGCGACCGCATGGTTACGGAAACAATCGGCAAAGCCGGCGCTGAAAGAAAACTTGCCTATGACGCGGGCGGCAACGTTATCGGTTATGTTGAAAATGACGGCAATGTTCACGATTTTAACGGCAATATTGTCGGTAAAATGGATAAAAACGGCAAAGTTACCGACTTAGCCGGAAATATTATTGGTAAAGTCGGCGCTACTCAGCGTCTGGCTTATGATGCGGATGGAAATGTCATCGGCTATGTGGATGATGACGGAACAGTACGCGATTTTGACGGCAATGTTATCGGCAGAATGGATGCCAGCGGCAATGTGGTGGATGCTAACGGCAATATCATCGGACAGCTTGGAAAAACTCAGCGTCTGGCTCTGGATAAAAACGGCAGAGTGATAGGTAAAATAGATAAAGACGGCAATGTCCACGATTTTAACGGCAATGAAATCGGCAAAGTTGACAGCAGCGGTAATATTGTTGACGAAACCGGCAGCATTATCGGGCAATCGGGAGAAGCCCGCCGTTTAGCCTATGACGATAACGGAAACGCTATGGGCTATGTTGAAGATGACGGAACCGTCCGTGATTTCAGCGGAAGCGTGACCGGCAGATTGGATGAAAACGGCAATATAACCGACGCCAACGGCAATATAGTAGGTCAGCTCGGCGAATCCAGCAGCTTGGCGCGCGATTCGCAAGGCAATGTTATTGGTTATGTTGAAGACGGCAAAGTGCGCGATGCTGAGGGCAATGAAATCGGGCGCATGGACGACAGCGGCAATGTTTTGGACTTGGACGGCAATCTGATTGGGCAGGTCGGCACATCTCAGCGTTTGGCGCAGGATGAAGACGGCAATGTAATCGGCTATATTGATTCCAATGATACAGTTCATGATATCTCCGGCAATATAATCGGGCGGGTAGATAAAAACGGCAATGTTCTGCAAACAGTTAAAGACGCGGTAGAACATCCGGTCGCCGGTGCTAAGGGCGAAGAAATGCAGCTCGCTTTGGATAAAGACGGCAAAGTCATCGGCTATATTGATGAAAACAATCAGGTTGTTGATTTTAACGGCGGAACAATCGGCCGATATGACGATAACGGAAATATTATAGATGAAGCCGGCAATATTATAGGCTCGGCCGGAGAAAAAGCTAATTTGGCTTTGGATAAAAACGGCAATGTTATGGGCTGGGTCAACAAAAAGAATGTGGCCTTTGATAAAAACGGCAAAATAATGGGGATTGTTGACCGCGAAAATAATATCAGGGTGTTCGGCGCCAAGAAAGTCGGCTCGCTGCTGGATAAACAGCTGCTGCCGATTACTCCGTCCGGCAAGGTTTTGGGCGAAATCAACAACCGCGGCGAAGTGGTAAGCCAAAATAAAGTTGTGGGCAAAGTGCGCCCGAACGGACTGATTACCGATAAAAGCGGAGCCAAGATTTTGGCAAGGGGGCTTCATCCGGGGTATATTGCCGGATGGGGCTGCAATTATGAAAACAAATTGGATAAAGACGGGGTTATCCGCAAGGACGGCGCTGAAACCGGATTGCAGATTTTTGCAGACGGCACCGTTTGGTCCGAAGATGATAAGTTTGTCGGTAAAATAATAGAAACCGGCAGCGTTTATGATGATGAATGCAACTACATCGGCGAGGCAAACGCTGACGGATATGTAAGAGACAGCTACGGCAAAGAAGTCGGCTGCATAAATCCGGACGGTTCGGTGCTGTCGCTGGAAAAACCGCAGATTAAAGGACATTTGCTGCGCCAGCGTTCTGTTATGTCGCTGACTTGGCAGGATATGGGAGTTTTGGAGAAAAACGGAACTCTGCGCGGCAAGCAAGGCGAAGTAATCGGCTGTGTTAACCACAACGGCGAAGTTTATGATAAAGACATGGGCTATTTAGGCAAAATTTCTGACGCTTATTATGCCTATGACTTTAACGGCAAGCTGCTGGGCGTGTTTGATAAAAACGGCAAAGTTTCCATTCAGGGACAAGGCGGAGTCAGACCGTTTCTGCATAATCTGCTGGCCGGACGCAACAATAAGGTTATTGGTTTTGCTGCGCCTGAAGTTAATATTTTGGTAGACGCCGAAGGCAATATTCTGGGACACCTGTTTCCGGACGGCAATGTCTATAACAAATCCGGAGAAATTGTAGACCGCGTGAAAGGCGTTGGTTTAG
The DNA here is from genome assembly GCA_934271715.1 of uncultured Alphaproteobacteria bacterium. GTDB lineage: Bacteria > Pseudomonadota > Alphaproteobacteria > RF32 > CAG-239 > RUG410. Next base: position 108,870 of record CAKQRZ010000003.1, on the reverse strand, counting down.
GACTTTACGGCGGAACTCCGGCAAAGTTTTTGAAAACCGGCTATGCTGTGGATATGGACGGGCAGATTTTAGGCTATGTCAACTATGATATGGATATAGTGGATATCAAGGGCAGCGTTGTCGGCAAAACAGATGCAAAAGGGCGCTTTTTTGATGAAACCGGACGCCAGCTCGGCGGAATTGTGCGCCAAGGCGGCGTGCGCGGCTATAACGGCAGCTACTTGGGCTATGTGGTCGCCACCGGCGAAGTGGTGGAGCTTGATGAAAAAAGCGAAGACACCGACGGCAATCAGTACCAGCGCGGCGATGTTACCGGCAACGTGGTTCCGGACGGGCATGTTGTTAAAGACGGACGCGTTATCGGCGAAGTTCTGCCGGAAACAATAATGGTTGATTTGTTCGGCAATTATGTAGGCTATTCCGATGCGTTCGGCACGGTTTTAGGGGCAGATAACAGCGGCATTGCGGCTTTGCTGCCGGGCGGCGTTACCGGAAACAACATTTCAGCTTTGCCGAAGGGTTTTGTTATTGATTTCGGCGGTAACGTTATTGGCTGGATTTTGCCGGACGGACGTTTTATGAATGCGCAGAAAAATATTGCCGGATATGTTATGGCTGACGGCAAAGTTGTCAGCTATGAGGGCAAGATATTGGGCGAAGTCGTCAGCGGAGATATCGTCATCGGCAATGATGATAAAGTAAAAGGCTTTGTCGGTTTTGACGGAAAAATATACCGCAGCGGTAATACAATAGGGCGCTTGCTGACCGACGGCTTGGCGGCGGATAATCAAAACAATATCTTAGGCCACGTCTATAATATCGGCAACACGGTGCTTTCAAACAACGGCGATTATATCGGGCGTTTGGCGGCAAACGGCAAAGTTATAGAAGACAAAAACAAAGAAATCGGCTATATGAAGAGCAACGGCTCGTTTATTGATGCAGATAAGAATGTATCAGGCTATCTGCTGCCGGAAGTAGCAAAGAATCGGAGGAACTAATGACTGCGGCTTTAATTAAAAATCTGAAATTAGTTATCCTTTTATTGTTGGCTATAGGCTGGCGGATATCTGCGGCGCAGGCGGCGGAAATTACGGCTGTTGACTTTAACGGCAACGTTATCGGACAGGTTATTTCTACCGGTATGGTAATCAACGGCGACGGCGAAAATATCGGCTATATCACGGCGGACAGCTTGATTGTAGACAATAACAATGAGGTTATCGGCGGCGTGGTTCCGCAGGGCGTGGCTATCGGCAATGACAACCGTCCGCTCGGCAAAATCAACAGCGACGGCGTTGTCAGAAGCATGACCGGCAAGCCTCTGGGTAAAGCTTTGCCGAATGGCTTGGTGGTGGACAGCGGCTATAATATTATCGGTTCGGTATTGTTTCCGGGGCTGGTTTATTCGGCAGAGGGCAACACAATCGGACGCTTGACCGGCGCCGGCACCTATACAAATCTGGACGGAACGGAAATCGGTTTTGTTTCCGCTAACGGCTATGCTTATCGCCAGACTGCCGGAGATTATGCTTTGGACGGGCGTTTAATGTCGTCTAAAATGGTGGTTTCGCTGAACGGCGATTTTATCGGCAGTATTGCTCCGTCCGGCAAGGTAATAGATTTTGAGGGCAAAGAAATTGGCTATGTGCATGCCAATGAATATGTATACTCGCCGGATAAAGGTATTATCGGACGCGTGGTGCGCACCGGATATGCTTTTGATTTAGCCGGACGCTATATGGGGGTTATTACTTATAACGGCATTGTATTGGCCGGAGATACCGAAGTCGGGCGCTATCGGGCAGACGGCAATATTGTAAATAAAGATAATCAGGTTATTGGTTTTTCGGTTTCGCTGGCGGCGACGGCAAATGATTTGCGCGGCAATTATCTGGGGCGTGTTTTGCCTAAAGGCTTGGTTGTAAAAGATACCTCGGTTATCGGGCGTGTCGGCGCCAAAGGTTTTGTGTATGATTTGCAAAATAAAAAAATAGGTCAGCTGACGCAGACCGGACCTGTGTTTAATGCAACCGGACAGCTGAGCGGCCAGAGTATGAGCAGCGGTGCTTATATATCGCTCAAAGGCGGCACGCAGGGACGTATGCACGGCAGTTTTGCCTTTGACAGCAACGGAATGCTTGTCGGCGGAATTGTTAAAAATATGATTGCTTTTAATAACTCTGACAAAGCGCTGGGGTCGGTTGAAGCGGACGCTTCAGTTTCTGATGGTTCAGGCAGGCAAAAGGCGTCTCCGTTCGGCTATATGTTTACGGCCGATAATAAACTTAGCGGCGCCGGACGCCGACTTCTTCCGGTTTACGGCTTGGAAGGGCAGGTATATTCTTACATTACGCCAAACGGCAGCTTATACCGCTCTATGACGGACGTAAAATTAAATATGAACGGAATTTTATTGGGCAAAAACGGCTATGTCGCTTCTATGCTTAACCCTTTGTACGCCTTGAGCTTTAAAGGGCAGAATTTAGGCAGCATGACGGCGACCAATATTATTTTGGATGAAAAAGGCGCTGTGGCTTATAAAGTCGTTCCGGATAATTATGTGGTTGAATCTGCGGGCGGAGTTGCTCAAAATGTTATGCCTTTGCGCGGCTACGCCGGAGAAAACAGGGTGGTAATCGGTATCGGCGGCGATTTGCTGGGCTATGCCGATTCGGACGGTTCGGTTTTTGATTTATCCGGCAATATTTACGGCAAGGCTCTGCATGGAAATTATGTCAGCGACGGCAACAATGCCGTAACCGGTAAAGTTATGCCGTTTTCGGTGGTTTATAATGACAAATGCTCGGCAGTCGGAATTATGAACGGACGCGGAGAAATCGTTAACAGCCGCGGTGTGGCAATCGGTAAAATGCTGCCGAACGGGCAGGCGATTTCCGATGTCGGCTCGTATATCGGCTTTACGGTTTCCGGCAGCGGTCTGGTGGATTTTGACGGCAATTATGCCGGAGCGGTCAATGCCGGAAGCGGAATGTCTTATGCCGGTAAAAATCTGGGCTGCGTCAGCCGCAAAGGTATTATTTCCAATGCCGACAATCAATGGCTGTACGGTGTTATCCAGCCAAATCCGGTAATTGACTTTGAAAATAATATTATCGGACAAGTTTTGGCAAACGGTACAATCGCCGATAACAACAGCCAGATTTTAGGCTCGGTTCAGCCAAACGGCAACGCAGTTTCAAAATCTAAAAAATCAATCGGCAATGCTATGCGCTATAAAGTGGCGTTCAAAAACGACAATACGTTTTTGGGTATGGTGCAGAATTCCGGACAGGTAATAAATGCTGCCGGAGAAAATGTCGGACAGATAAACTTTGACGGCAGCGTCCAGCACGGCGGCGAGCCAATCGGCTATGCGCTGTATGATTGGTATGTTTATAATGATGATTTTATTGTCTACGGCTATATTATGCGCGACGGTACAATTCTCAATACTTCGGGCAGCCGTTTGGGCAAAATGGATAAAGGTTTTGTGGTAGATAAAACCGGTCAGCTGGCGGCGCGCGGCAACCGTGATTATACAGTCCGCGATGTCAGCAATAATGCTATCGGCGAATTGCAGAGCGACGGCAATGTTTTAGACTATAACAATCAAAATGTCGGCTATTTATCGGATAACGGCATAATCCGCAATGTGAGCGGCGATGAAATTGCCAAAGCTTATCCTCTGCAGTATTATCAGGTTAGCGAAAGCAAAGCCGATACTGACAACCGCCGTGACTGGGCAGACTATAAAAAGGTACAGATCCAAGATGAAAAGCCGCAGTCCGGCAATGTTCAGGAACAGCAGAACAGCGGCGGCACCGGCAGTTTTAACCGCCGTGTGATTGGTATTGCGCTTAATCCGGACGGCGATATTCTGGGCAGTATTTATGATGATAACAAGGTTTATGACGATAACGGAACGCAGATTGGTTTCAGAACGCCGGACGGCATGATTGTGGATATGAAATATAATCCAATCGGCGTGGAAGAAGTTAAAAACGCTTCGGCTAAAAACATGTTTGTTCCGGCCGGAACTTTCGGCAGCGGCAATGCTTACGGCATCGGCAGCAAGCCGAGTTCCTTAGGCCCGGGCGGAGGCTACGGCGCCGGAGAACGCTATGATCCTGTAAAAGCCAACGCTTTGGCGCAAATGCAGAATGCCCGCCGCAGCGGCATACATTTCGGCAAAAAAGAAGGAACGCTTAGCCCTTCAACCTTTACCGGCTATGAAGAATACGGCTGGAATGAGTCTAAAAGCAATATCTCTACCTGGAGAGTTGATATGAGCCATATGATTCTGCAGGATAAGCCTATTCCGGCGGTGCTGTCGCGTTCAGTCTATGCTTCTGACGGTTTAGGAACCGGAGTTCCGGTAACAGCTATTGTAGAGCGCAATATATATTCTGAGGAAGGGCGCAATATTATCATTCCGGCTGGTTCCCGTGTTATCGGAAGTATGGGGAGCGGCAGCAGCGGCATGAGTTCTACCGGAGGCAACAGCGGCGGTGCGGTTAAAATCGGCATCAGCTGGTCGCGTCTTATCCGTCCGGATGGCTCTCAGTTTGAGATTGGTTCTGCCACAACGGCTGATGCGCAAGGCCGCGCCGGTGCCATCGGCTATTTGGATGAGCAGCTGCTGAAAAAATATTCAGCTCCGATGCTGATGACAGCTATGGAAAGCGCAACCGCCTATATGATGGCGTCCGGAGAGGGCAGCTCAGAATCATCCAGCGGTTCAACAACCACATCTTCTAAGAGTCAGGCAGCTGAAGATGCCCGCCAGAATTTCTTGAACCAGATGCAGCAGATATTTGATGATATTGTTCAGGCAAAAGCCAATATCAGAGCCGTGACTTATATTCCGGCCGGTACCAGAATTATTATCTTTCCTAACCAAGATTTATGGCTGAGAACAGAAGAAGATGATAAGTGGGAACACGGCGGACGAAACAATAAGGGCAACGGCGGCAGCGATTTGAACCAAGGCTTAACGACTGAGCCGGATAAATATATCGGCAGCGATAGCAGAGGAGGAAATTCATATTATACAAATGAGTATGAAGAAGATATCCGCCCGACCGGCGGCAACCGCAATGCGGCAGCAGCCGCGGCAGCTGCAAACCGCCGTCAGCAGCAGCGCACTCAGCAAAACGGCGGAGTTCCGGCCGATATTCAGCAGTCCGCTCCGATTTCTACGCCGGAAGAAGATGATGTTCCATCTTTATTATAGGAGAAAAAAATGAGTGATTTTTCGGTTTTAGAATCAGTTTTACGCCCATTATCCTATTGGTATACTCAAGACAATTTGGAAGAAGTCGCCGTTAACCGCGCCGGTCAAATTTGGCTGCGTATGCGTGGAAAACGTGCCTATCCGTGGGTTATGTATAAAGATGAAAAATTGTCAAAGGAATATTTAACGGATTTATTGTACATCATAGCCAATACCTATGAGCTGAAATTTGACCCTTTGCAAGGTTCGCCGCTGGTTTATGCTACTATTCCCGGCGACCACCGTTTTTCGGCAATTTGCGGTCGCAACGTGATGTATGATGAAGAAGATTTAACCGGCGGCGTGGCGTTGGCAATTCGTTTGCATGCCGACGACGTGGCTTTTGGTTTGGAAGATTACGGCATGCGCCAAGGTCATGCGTTGCAAAAATTAAATCCGCTGAAAGATATTAAAGTGCCTGATGATGCTTATGAACGTTTGCTTTTGTATATCAAACGTGGCGAACATATTTTGGTAAGCGGTGCTACTTCTACCGGTAAAACTACATTTTTGAATAACCTTCTGAAAATTTTGGACATTCACAAGCGCATTATTACCGTGGAGGATACGCGCGAGCTTATTGTCCCTCACCCGAACCGGGTTCACCTGGTAATGTCTCGTACCGACCAAGCTAACGAGATGGACTATTCAAAAATCATCGACTTGGTTGTGCGTTTTACGCCTGACGCCATCATCGGCGGCGAGATTTCCACCAGTAATGCCAGCGGTATTTGGCAGCTGATGGGTTCAGGACACGATAACTGTTTTGCCACCATCCACGCCGAAAGTTCTCAAGAGGCTTATCTGCAATTCATCAAGCGTATTCAAGCCTCTACGCAAGGTACGGTTAATGTGGAGCAAACACTTGATGAAATGAAACGCAAACTGCACGTGGTGCAAATTTGCCGTTTAGGCAACACCCGCGCCATTACTGAAGTAACCTAGAATTTATTTCATAAAAGAGCAAACTTCGGCTTTGAGTATATCAAGGCCGATTTTCTTTTCGGAGCTGGTGGCCAGCGGTTTCGGCATAGCGGCGGCGTGTTTCTTTAATTCTTCGGCAATCGCCAGACTGACGGACGCTAAAGCCTTTTCGGATATTTTATCAATTTTGGTCAGCACCACCTGATAGGTAACCGCGGATTCGTCAAGCAATTTCATAATCTCACGGTCTTCTTTTTTCAGTCCGTGGCGGGAATCTATCAGCAGAAAAACACGGCGTAAAGTCGGGCGTCCGCGCAGGTAGGTTTTCAGCACCACCTGCCATTGCTTTACTAATTTCTCCGGCGCTTTGGCGTAGCCGTAACCTGGGAGGTCTACTAAATACAGTTTATTGTCAAAGTTAAAAAAGTTAAGCTGCTGGGTGCGTCCCGGAGTGCTGGAAGTTTTCGCCAGTTTAGTCTGATTAAACAGCGCATTTATGAGACTGGATTTTCCAACGTTAGAGCGTCCGGCAAACGCCACTTCATCAAAATCGGACTCCGGCAGCTGCACTAAATTTGCCACGCTTATTACAAAATTGCAGGGGCGGGTAAATTGTGCAGCTGCCGTTTGCAGTTCTTCTTTAGAGAATTTTTCACTCATTTCACACCATTTTTATGCATAATATATTTTTGTTGAATTACAGAAAGAATGTTGCTGAGTGTCCAATAAATTACCAAACCTACGGCGAAATGCGCAAACATTATCATAAAAATCAGCGGCATCAGCGCCATCATGCGGGCTTGGTCTTTGTTAGCCGGAGCCGGATTCAGTTTTTGTTGAATAAACATGGTAACGCCGTAAATCAGCGGCCATACGCCAATATCCAGCAAAGACGGAACATAAATATGCGCCCAAGTTGAAATTGTCAGCGAGTCCGGAGCTGATAAGTCTTTAATCCAACCGATAAACGGTGCATGACGGATTTCAATCGCGATATTCAACACCTTATACAGTGAGAAGAAAATCGGAATTTGAATAAACAGCGGCAGACAGCCCGAAGCCGGATTAACTTTTTCGCGGCTGTAAAGCTCCATGGTGGCACGCTGCAGCGCCATTTTATCATCTTTATAAAGTTCTTGCAGAGCCTGCATTTTTGGCTGCAATTTCTTCATTTTAGACATACTTTCGTATGATTTGTTGGCAATCGGAAACATCAGCAGACGCAGCAATGCTGCGAACAGCAAAATCGCCCAGCCCATATTGCCGATTAAATGATATAAATAGTCCAAAATGTAAAAGAACGGTTTAGTCAAAAAGTAATACCAACCAAAGTCAACGTTTAAGTCAAATTTTTTGATGTTTTCGGAATACTTATCCAAAAGTTTAATTTCTTTAGCGCCGGCGTACATTTGCGAGCTGAAACTTGCCGAACTGCCGGATTGAATTTGCATCGGCAGACCTTTAAAGTCCAGCTGAAAAGTGTTGTCATTGGTTTTACGCAAGGTTACTTTTGCTTTGTAGGTGTCGTTAAAGATAAAGGCGCTGAACCAATATCTGTCGGTCAAAGAAATCCAGCCGCCTGTTGTTTCAAAAGTTTCAGGCTCTTTTTCTGTATCAAGTTTGTTGTATCTGATTTCTTTTAAGTCGCCGTCAATAATACCGGTAAAGCCTTCATGCACCGCGTAGCCGCCTCTTCTTTTATCTTCCACTCTGTGTCCGCGCATAGAATCGTTAATGGTTTTGCTGAACAAACCATACGGATAAACCGTGATTTCATGTCCGCTGTTGTTTTCTATGGTTTGTTTAATATCAAACAGATAGTTGTCATCAAGGCTGACAGTATAGATAAATTTAACGCCTTGTCCGTTTTGCCAAACCAGCGTAACCGGCGTGCTTGGCGTCAATTCCTGATTACCTTCAACTGACCACATTGTGTCTTTATTCGGGAGCAATAAAGACTTGTCGCCGGAAAGCCAACCATAGTCGGCGTAATAAGAATTTTCGGTTTTAGCCGGAGATAAAAGCTCAACATCCGGACTGTCGGCGTCCAAGGTCAGTTTGTATTTATCAAGCAGAATTTCATCAAAACGAGCACCCTTCAAGCGGATGCTGCCGTTAATAACGCCATTGCTGATTTTTAGGCGTTCATCTTGTTTAAGCACTTCTTCAACCGGCGCATAAACGGTTACAGCGGTGTCGTTTGCTACAGGCATTTCTTCGGCAACCGGCGTTTGCGCTTCTTCTATTGCCGCTGTTTCGGTTTCAGCTTCTTGCTGTGGAAAGAAATAGTTTACACCCAAAACTACCAGCGCCGACAAAAACACGGCTGTGATAAAACTCTTAAAATCATCATTAGTCATTGTATGCTCCCATTAAACAAATCTTCTTCTATCTAAAATAAAACAGCTAAAAAAGCAAGCTATTATGGCAACTTATGCTTTGATTCTTTCGGTGGCACGGGGTCATAGCCGCTTCCGCCCCACGGATTGCAGCGCAAAATGCGTTTTATGCCTAAATATAATCCTTTGCAAATTCCGTGGACTTGTATGGCTTCAATCATATATTGCGAGCAGGTTGGCCTGAAACGGCAAACGCCCGGACACCATGGCGAAATGCAGAGCTGATAAAGTTTAATCGGCAGAATGAGGAGTTTTTTCAGCATTCTCATCCCCTTGTAAAATCATTTTATTAGTTTTGCGAAACGTCCAAATAACATCGCGTTTCAAATCGGCATACGGACAGCACCAAGTATCAAAACGTCCGACTAAAACATAATCAACATTATCTAAAGCATATTTTTTATAAATTTCTCGTACAACTGCGCGTAAGCGGCGTTTTGTACGGTTACGGATATGCGCTTTGCCCAAACGCTTAGTAGCCGTAAATCCGATTCGTGCTTTACGGCTTTCCTCCGCCGGAATATCGGCAGATAAAGGGCGAGCCGCCTGTAACATTACGTTTTTAGAAACCATGGTAATGTCTTTGGCGGCTCTGAGAAAATCTTTTCTTTTTTTCAGAATCAGAAATTCACTCATTTTTGCTACTTTAAGCAGAAATTCTTTTACGACCTCTGGCTCTGCGGGCTGATAATACTTTGCGTCCGCTAACGGTTGCCATACGAGTTCTGAAGCCGTGACGGCGAGTGCGTACCAATTTACTTGGCTGATATGTTCTTTTCATTTTTAAAATCTCCGGTTAATTATTAGTTATTTAAAGCCTGCCCCATGCAGACTCTCGGTATTTTTCGCTCTCTTTATAAACGCATAAAAACTATAAGTCAATAAAAAAAGCGGCAAAATAGCCGCTTTGGTTTGTTTTTGCGAAAAATTATTTTCTATCACCCATAATTCTCATCAAATAAATAAACAGGTTGATAAAGTCCAGATAAAGATTCATTGCGCCGGCAATAGCTTTGCGAGACACAGTATCTTCATTATCCGAAGAATAGTACATTGCTTTGATTGTTTGTACATCATAGGCTGTCAAAACAGTAAAAATCAATACGGCAATGTAAGAAATAGCGTAGTATAGGCCGCTGCTTTTTAAGAATATATTGACAATGCTGGCGATGATAATTCCCCACAAGCCCATATACATAAACGAGCCGATTCCCGTCAAATCTTTTTTGGTTGTGTAGCCAAACAGGCTCATTCCGCCGAAAGTTGCGGCAGTGATTAAGAATACGCGGGCAATGCTGTCGCCGGTATAAATCAGAGCTATGTCAGCCAAAGACATACCCATAACTACCGAAAATGCCCAAAACATAGCTTGAGCTGCCGCCATGCTGCCTTTATTCAGAACCGCGTTAAAGCCGAAAATCATGGCGAGCGGAGCTAAAGTGATAATCCAGCCGAATGCTGAAAGCGAAACAGTCTGAGCGGCTTGGTCAACCGAAAACATCCAGTTAATCACCGGCGTGTACAAAGTTACATACGCGGCAAGTGCGGTAACAACCAAACTCAATCCCATATAGTTGAAAACTTTAATCATATATTGGCGCAATCCTTCGTCCACGCGTTCAATAGCCGATTTGCGTACAATTTGTTCTGATTCTGACATTTAAAATTCCTCCTTAATTTATTATCATTATAAAATATAGGGCGAAAATTTGTTAAAATCAATAAATATTGCAAGCAAAACAAAAACTCTTGGCTTTTTCTGAAAATACTGCTATAGCTTTGGCAGGAGATATAAAAATGTATAGTCAGCGTTTTCAGCAGTTTATAGATATGTGGCGTAAGGATTTTGCCATTGAGCGCAGTATGAATGAAAAGGTATGTTTAGACAGAGACGGCAACCCTATCCCGTGGTATACATATCCGGCGATTGAATATCTGTCGCAGTTTGACTATAGCCAAAAAAAAATCTTTGAATTTGGCACGGGCTATTCATCTATGTATTGGGCAAAACGCGCGCAAAAGGTTGTTAGCATAGAAGACAAGCCGGAATGGTACGAAAAATTTTCTGCCGAGTTCAGCGCTCCGAATTGGCAAATGCGCTATTGCGATGAAAAACAAGGCTATGAAGATATGATTTTTGCCGACGGCGAAAAATATGATGTGATTGTGGTAGACGGCAAACGCCGCGCCGAATGCGCCGCCAACGCAGTCAAAGCCTTAGCCGCCGGCGGTTTGGTGATTTTGGACGACAGCGACCGGATTAACACCAGCTTGGAATATTTTAATGCCGTTAAATATTTGCGGGAGGCAAATTTGCTGCAGGTGGATTTTTACGGCTTCTGCCCGATGAACAACTATACCAAAACCACGTCGCTGTTTTTTTCCCGTGATTTTGATTTTAAGTCGCAGTATGAAGTGCAGCCTATAAACGGCTGGGGTAATATCTGGTCTATGAGCCGCAAAGAACGCAAAGGCTTTTTCAAAAAACAAGACTATCCGCTGGCGGAAGAAAAAGAAGATAAATAGAATCAATTTTATCTGATATATTTACCAATTCTTTTTAACATATTCAAACTCCAAATACTATATACAACACGGTGCAAAAGGCTATTATCGGCCCTAATGTCCGTATTTTCAAACTAGGGCGGTGCGGCTTTGGTGCGTGCCTTAGAGAAGATAGGTTGTGACAGCTTTGTTTATTTGCTAATGCAGATATTCAAAAGATAAACCCTTTTTTGAACAGAATAAGTAAAAAGTCTGCTTTTTTATCAATTCCGCTATTGCAGGCCGCGTTGATTTCCGTCATAACTCTAGCATCATCAATATTGAGATAGTTATCACCACTGGAACATTCTCTTTCGTCCCCCGTTAAGCAAATACCTGCATAAGGATTATTATCATCAGCACATTTATTAAGGCATTTGACTAAGCAATTTCTGTCATTCTTACATTTATCCTCACATTTATTCATGCATTCATACTTTTCCTTTAGTGTGTCATCCCTATTTTTTATCGTGTTACGTACCTTAAACTCCCTAATATTACCTTTTAAGGGGATGACAATATTGTTAAATGCTGAAATACATAACTCAGCGTCAGCATCTCTCATAAAAACGCCTCCGTCTATCTCAATTTCTCCAACCGGAGTACGTTGATATCCGCTGCAGTTTTCAGCGGAAGGCAAACATAAGCCAAGAGTTTTTTTTGTTTCCTCGTCAAGGTCGTAAATATCATACCACTTATTATTTTCAGAAAGTTCTTTAATTTTAGCAAGTACATGTATGATTTCGCCAACTACTTTATTCGCCTGATATTTTTTCATGGCTTTTGAATATCCGGCAATGCCTCCGACTGTCAAAACCGCGATAATCGCCAGAACACCCAGCATTTCAATCATTGACCGACCAGCTGAAACCGCGTATAGCGGCGCATCTAAAGCAGTTTTACGCTGTCTCAAAAAATTCATGTACCTCCAATGTACACTAGGATTTTTTTCGCAGCTAGAAACCACTTTATCTACACCACTCTCCGCAGTTTCAAAGAGTTTTGAGGCGTATTGACGCACGGCATCCAAACCCTTAAATGCGATGTTGTTTCCTTCGGCGTCATTGCGAGGAGTGTAACGACGAAGCAATCCACAGCCCAGACCAGAAACGTCCGTCTGTTTCGTTCTGAATGTGTTATTTCCGAATGTGTGATTTTTTACGCCGAACTCCACCAGAACACGCTGGGCGGCAAAAAATACGCCTTTAATCAGATGCTTAGGATTTGCAGAGAGAGAGAGAGACCTTTGTTTAGCTTATTTTTCATCTTTCTTTCCTCTAAAATTAGGTTGTTTACATACCAATACCATAACATAAGCTTAAAGTCAAGCGCTAAAATATTTGCAATTTAGCCGTTAAAAGTTTTTTTAATCAATCCTGTTTTAGCAGTTCCAGCCAAGTTTGTTGGCAAAACTCTGAAGATTTTCTACTTTTTTTATTCTCTATCCACTTCTTATTGCTAAAATAGTCTGTTTTTACAAGATTGTTCGCTCAAACCGGCAGCCATGCAGCCGGTAATAAATGAGTCGTTGCACTTATTGCCGTACTCTACATAATAACCAAAACCAAGTCCTATGGCTAGGCCGATAACTATTAAGGAACATAATAAAAGCAATATGTAACCAATATATTTACCAATTCTTTTTAACATGTTTAAACTCCAAATACTATATACAACACGGTGCAAAAGGCAATTACCAGACCCAATATCCATAGTTCAGCGCGTGACCTTAGATAATTAGTACCGACGGCAGCTCCCAAAAGCGGTGCGAAAAATAACAACGTTCCTAGAAATGAATTGCCAAACAAGGTTAAATTAAATGCAGTAAGTTCTGTTACTGTCAAAAATAACAAGCAACCCCAATATAAGGCAAACCACACACAAACTTCCGCAATCCGCCAGCGAATAGCCGGATTAACGCCGGCTATTTTCCTGCGGACATAATCAAACAGTAAGTATAATGCCAAAAAGTAAATATAACCAATCAAAAATTCAGCGGTATAAGCACAAGGCTGCCCATCCCAGAGCCATTGATAAATTTGTCCGTCAGCCCACAATTTGTAATCGCATCTTGAGCCTTGACTGTTATCATATAAACCGACTTCCTGAACTTTAGTCATCAGCCAAGTAATAAGCGCAAACCATACGGTATAACCGACCGACTTCCATGTTATTGGATTAAAGATATTTTTGACATAAGACACTTCTCGATTCCTTTTTTACAGCTAATAAACTCTGTTTTTGCAAGATTCTTCACTGTTTCCTTGATTTATACATTCTTGAATGATTTTACTATTTTGCTCAAAGTTAATATAATAATCCCAATAGTAAAAAGCTTGGACAATCAAAAATGCAATACCGACAAACGCAATTATCCATATAAGCAAGCTAATAGAATCGTTTAATATATTTTTCAACAAGTTCATGGCATTTCACATTCAGTTGCTATTTAGTTTTATATTCTATTTTATCGTCAATATATTCAATTTTATTATCGTGTATCTTAACAAGTCCCATTTCTTCGGCTGCTTGGCATCTTCCCTCATTACAGTCGTCTAAAATCATTATCGTTTGCATTTCCGGCAGAGCTGCTAAACAATGAGCCATAAAAAATAAAATGAAATAAATCAGGGCTTTCCCATATTTCAGATTCGTCAAACTAATCGCCGATAACCCCAGTACGCATAAATAAAATTTATGTTCCGTATTTACTATTTCTATGCTGTTGCTGTTATTCAGAGCATATATATAATGCCCGATTATCAGAAGCAGAAAAAATGACCATATATACCAAAACAATTTTTTCATATTATGCTCCAAAGTTATAAGCTTGCTGTATAGATGGAATTTGATAAATAAAATATGGAATTAACAGAAACATTAAAATCCACAAAATAATTTCTATATTTACAATTTTCGGGTACTTATTTTTTAATACAAACAAAATACTTTGCAAGCATAAAAGGTTAAATATAATATCTATATTCTTTTTAGCTAAGTTTAGGTTTGTATATTTGCTGACGTCTGTTCCGAACAAGTCAAATCTGAAAACTGCAAAAAACAGAAAGAAAATATTTAAAAATAGAATGCAATAAGCAATTTTATCTAATACTTTTACACCGCTGATTAAATAACCTAAGACTTTCTGCATAACAAATCCTTTGATTGCATAACTTGATAAATACATATTAACCTGATAATAGCCGATTTGTCAATCAACTATTATCAGGTTGTTAATATTATTATTTTCTACGGGCTTGTGGCGGCAATATGTAATTGCATTCTTCTATATTATTCGCAGATAGCCCTTTGGCAATACCTATTGCATCATTTCCCAAATCTTTGAAGCTATCTTGAATAATTTCCGATTTAGTATAATTTTTATATTTCTCCCTCTCTTTATAAAGTTTTCTATATAAATCACGTATCTCTTTCCATATCCCAGCAGTCATTGTAGCATTTGCTGATAATGAACTATCAAAAGCACCAACACAACTTACATATTGATGCTTATTTACATCAGATATTGGAATTGGTTGCAATCTTTGAGCTTCAGCTTCTGCTTGTCCTAGAGAAGATAGGTTTTGATAGCTTTGTTTATTTGTTTGCGGGGATATAAGTCTTTCAACTCCATCAACGCTCCAGTTATATAACGTGTTGGCATTATTGCCTAAACTTTTGCTTTTTAAAATATTATTAAGATTTTTCCCTATTTGATTTAGTGTATTATTTTCCTGAGTTGCAGGCTGTGTGGATGGCTGAGGGGCTGGCGGCGGGGTATCTCCGTACAGTTCTCTATAATTGTATTCATCATTTTTATAGAGATAGTTTTGGATTTCGTTAGCATACGGATTCGGCGTGTTTTCGGTTGGCACATCAATTTTTTTCATATCCGAAAAAGTGCTTGCTCCGCGCGGGTCCAAATAATACCATTCGCTTTCGCCGGGTTTGCGGTCTGTTCTGCGTATCGGGCGTTTGCCAAAAATAAGTTCTCTTGAAAATTCAGTCATATTTTTCCTCCTTTGTTTCATTGATTGAATTTTATGACTAAACTTTAACAGAAACAAAATGCTTTGAAAATCCGCTATAGCAGGCTAAAATTAGCTTTAGCATGCAAAAGCTTTTTAAATTCCCGATTATTTTGTTGTGCCAGCTGCCGCAGTTTATTCTTTTGGTTTTGTTTGACATACGGAATCTCAATGTTTTGAGCTTTATTTTTCAAAAACCATTCCACAAAGCCGTTGGCAGTTAATTTGCCTCCGCTGCTCTGAGCCAGCAGATATTTTTCTTGCTGCAGCTTTTTGAAATATTCGCGGAACGGTGCGTATTTTTTATCGCGTTCTTTGCTTTTTCTTTGCGCTTCGTTTTTTCTATCCGTTTGAATAACCGCGTCTAATAGCGTGTTGTGCATATCGCTCCACTCTTTTCGGCTTTCTGCCAAAAGTTTTTTCGCCCACTCAATAATTTGCAGCTGTAAATCTTTGCTGTTGCGCAGAGCGTTTTGCTGCATAAATAACAAACTTAATTCTCCCAGCATTTTAGGCGGTATAATTTCTTCATCATCCATTTTTTATTCCTTATATATATGTTATAAAAAACATATAGGTGAAAACAGATGGCAATGCAACCTAATTGCTGCATAACAACAAAAAACACCTCGTAAAATTACAAGGTGTTCTTTTTGTGATTTCTTCGGTTTTTGAATAAAAACCAGTAGTTTTTCAGCCGCTTCCATAAAGGTTGAGAGAGTATCTGCACCAGCATACCGTCTTCATCAACCTCGGCTTCATCTCCAACCATAGCCCCGCAAGCTGCCTTATATAAAGGTTCGCCGTCTTCTACCAAAACAAATTTTGAGATAGTTTTGGCATTTTCCTCTGTGTGACTGGGAAAAACATAAGAAAGGGCAACACCGCTGTAGCTTGGTTCGGCATAAGCAATAACCGCACGCTGCGGATTATTGGTAAAATCTTCATTTTTCATAAGCTAAAATTTAATAATGTTATAAATAATTTTATATCAGCTTTAAAATAGCATAAAACTTTTCAGCGTCAATAGCAAAAAGCCTCCTTTTTTAGGAGGCTTTAAATCAAAGTAACAGTATTTTTTACTTTTGCAGGGCTAAATAAATTTCATGAGCCGATTTAGCTTCGCGGATTTTGCGGCAGGTCTCTGCGTCTTTCAGCACTCTGGACATCACAGCCAAAGCCTGTAAATGGTCTTCGCCGCTTTTTTCCGGAGAAAGCAGAAATGCTATCAAATCAACCGGATGAGAATCCAGCGAATCATATTCAATTCCTTTATCCAAGCGGGCAAATACGGCAATAACTTTATCTAAGCCTTCTATGCGGGCATGAGGGAAAGCAATACCGTCGCCATAGCCGGTAGAGCCTAAATTTTCGCGTTCTAATATTGCTTCAAAGATAGAATTTTTATCTATATTTTCTTTTTCGGCAACAAAAGCCGACAGCTGTTCAAGCAAGCCGCGCTTATTTCCGGCTTCAACACCAGCCAGCACCATGTCTTCAGACAAGATATCCGATATTCCCATTTTCAATCCCTTTAAGTAAAAAATTATTCTGCAGGTTCAACCCAGCCGATGTTGCCGTCTTTGCGGCGATATACCATGCTGATGCGGTTGTTTGCGCTGTTGCGGAACATCAAAGCATTTTCATCTGCCAAATCCATATACATAACAGCTTCGCTTACGGTGCAGACTTTGATGTTGGCATCAGTTTCGGCAATAGTCAGCGGAGCAGATTCGTCAATGCTCATTTCATCTTCGGTTTCTTTAACAGGGAACACAGCTGCGTGAGCCATTTCCACAATACCGGTTTTGCCTTTATGGTCGTTCAATTTTGTTTTTTGACGGCGCAGGCGGGTGGCAATATGCTCATTAGCATTGTCAAAAGCAGAATAAGGATCTGCGGCAACGCCGGTGCCTTTCAAAACAATGTTTTTAGCCGGATGCACAGTAACTTCGGCTCTGAAATCTTCGCCGTCTTTAGAAAAAGCAACGCTGCAGCTGATAGGCGCATTAAAATACTTGTTTACGGCATTTTCAACGGCTTCTTCAACACGGTTGCGCAGTCTGTCGCTGATGTCTACTTGTTTTCCTGTTAATGTAATTTTCATGATTTACCTCATTATGTTAATTATTTCGGCACAATCGCCTTTTGTAACTGTTTTATAGTATAACACTGTTTAAGCAAAAGTAAACAACATACTTTTTTATAGTGTGAAATTATCTCCCAAATATACTTTGCGGACTTCTTCATTGGCTACAATCTCGTCCGGCGTTCCCTCCATCAAAACCGTTCCGCTGTGCAGAATATAGGCTCGGTCAATAATATCCAGAGTTTCGCGCACATTGTGGTCGGTAATCAGCACGCCCAAGCCGCGGTTTTTCAGCTGTGACACCAAAGTGCGGATTTCGCCGACAGCAATAGGGTCAATACCGGCCAAAGGCTCGTCCAGCAAAATAAAACTCGGCTTGCTGGCCAGCGCGCGGGCAATTTCCAAACGGCGCCGCTCACCGCCGGATAGCGCCAAGGCCGGAGATTTGCGCAGGTGGGCAATAGAAAATTCGCTCAGCAGTTCTTCCAGCATGGTTTCGCGCTCGTTTTCGTCATCTATTACAATTTGCAGAATAGCCTTAATATTGTCTTCAACGCTCAAGGTGCGGAAAATGGAGGCTTCCTGCGGCAAATAGCCGATACCCATGCGCGCGCGTTTATACATCGGCATGTCGGTAATATCTTTGCCGCCGATATAAACATCGCCGTAATCTGGAGTGATTAAGCCGGTAACGCAATAAAAGCAAGTGGTTTTACCGGCGCCGTTAGGACCGAGCAGCCCGACGGCTTCGCCCTTTTTAACATGCAGCGAAACGTTTTTCAGCACCGTGCGTTTTTTATATTTTTTGCCGATATTGAAAATTTCCAGCTCTTCGGTTTCATTTGTCTGATTCTTTGTCATTTGCTTTCCTTTTGCTGTAAAATGTACCGGTAATCCGGCCGCCTGTTTTTTTGTTTCCGGTAATTCGGCTGATTTGCGTGTTTAAATCTGTTTCTGCTTTATCGCCGTTAATAATATTTCCGTTTTGTTCCAATTTAACTTTGCCGGTTAGCTCCACTTTTGCCGTTTTAGGGTTATAAACACCGCTGCTGCCATAAGCTTTGCCTTTCGGAGTAATGATTTTTACATTGCCGGAGGCTTCGGCGCGTTCCAGCTCATTAGAAGCCGAATAGCGGGCAATCAGCTTGTCGGCATATAAAATATTGTCGCCTTGACGCACCACTACATTGCCTCGCGATACGCTTTTGCGGGCGTCCTGAAAATAGCGGGTTTCTTTGTCGGCGGTTAAGGTGCCTTGCGAAGTTGTGACAACGTGTCTGCCTTTAAGCACTAAAATATTTGTGGTCTTAAAAAATTCAAATCCCTGTGCCTCTAAATCTCCCCAGTCTCCTTCGGCATTTAGACGCTCATTTCCGTAACCGTATTCTTTTGTAAAGTCATATTCTGCGGCAAGAGTTTTTATTTTTGTTCCTTTTTCATCTAAGGCATTCACATTTTGCTGCAGTTTTAAAATATTTTTTTCCTGATTGAAAAATCCGGTATCGGCTGCAACTTTAATTTTTCCGTTTGCGGTAGAAATATCAGCCCGCGGCGTGTTTATTTTTACCTCTTTGGCGCCCGGAGCAATTTCATCCACGCTGTCTGCCGTTATGGTGCTGACCCGATTCTCTGAATCGGTGGCATAATAAACAGTCTGTTCTATATGCAGCTTTTCCATTTCATTCTTGCGCGGAATAGTAACATCATCTTGCAGCTCAACGCTTTTTTTTATGTTCGGCATAACCAGCATTACGCCGAAGATAGCCGCTGCTAAGCACGGAAAACCGAGTTTGACAATGCGCAGCCAGCCGGAAGTCTGAGGCTTGTCGTCGGGCTTGGCATTTTCAAACGGACGTTCTCCGTCAAAATAGTCGTCTATCTTGTGAGAATCAAACATTAGCTGACTCCGGCTTTCAGGCAGTCATGAATATGGATAACGCCGACCGGTTTTGTTCCTTTTACTACAAACAAGTTTGTAATGCCGCGGCCGGTATTGTTCATCACATTTACGGCTTCGGCAATTAAAGCATCCGGAGCAATCGTTTTTGGATTCTTTGTCATAACTTTTGAAACTTTTTCCGTAATCAAATCAGGCGACATCCAGCGGCGCAAATCGCCGTCGGTTATAATTCCGATTAAGTCGCCGTTTTCATTCACAATACCGACGCAGCCCAGCATTTTTTCCGACATTTTAATCAACGCATCCTGCATAATGGCGTTGTCTTTGACTAGAGGCATTTCATCGCCGGTGTGCATAACATCCGAAACATGGCGCAAAACCGAACCGAGTTTGCCGCCCGGATGGCGCAAGTGGAAATCAGCTTCTGTAAAGCCGCGGCGCACCATTAAATCGGCTGCTAAAATATCGCCCATAACCAAAGTTGCGGTGGTGGATGAAGTCGGTGCCAAGCCTAACGGGCAGGCTTCGCGGTTGCTCGGCAGTTTCAAAACATAATCGCTGTTTTTGCCCAGCGAGCTTTCCGGATTTTTGGTAATGGCAACCAAAGGCACGCCGAAGCGGCGGCAATATACCAAAATATCGGACAATTCTTTAGATTCGCCGCTGTTAGAAATGGCTACAACCGTGTCGTTTGGAGTAATCATACCTAAATCGCCGTGGCTGGCTTCTCCCGGGTGCAAAAAGAATGACGGTGTGCCGGTAGAAGCAAAAGTTGCCGCCATTTTGCGTCCGATATGACCGGATTTGCCCATGCCGGTAACAATCACGCGGCCTTTTGTTTTTTGCAAAACATCAACCGCCGTAGTCAGGGTTTCATTAAGTTCGTTTTCCATGGCTTTCAATGCTTCAACCTCGCGGTCTATTGTTTGTTTTGCCACTTCAATGTCTTTATTTTCCGTCACGATAGTCTCCTTTTTGAAATTCTTTCCCGAATAATAGAATCTTTGCCCTGAAATTCAAGATTTTTTTAGTTTTTATGCTCTTGTCAGGCTTTTTGCTCCCATTTTCCGATGTTGTTTTGCTGCCAATAATTAACCTCGCAGCCGGCGGCTTTATATTCTTTCCACAAACGGCGCGCTTGTTGCAGAGCATCAGCTGATTTTCCGTCAAAAATATTGAACACTCGCTCATAATTTTGCAGATTTTCGGCATTTTCTTCAGCTCCGTCTACCAAAAATAAATATACGGCACTATTAGCGTTTTCTTCGGCAGACGAAAGCCAAATCGGCTGTTGTTCTGCAAAACCGTCTTTTTTTGAACCATGCGGCAAAAAGCTTTCATCGTTAAAAGTCCATAGCAAAGAATTTATATATTCCGTGCGTTCTTCGTTCGGAGTTTTTATTTTTATCCGTTTGCCGGTAGAATAGGCTTTTTGCAGAAGCGGCGGTAAAACATCTTCCAAAGATTTTTGCTGTAAATGATAAAAGTCAACTCTTGTCATTATTTCCTCACAGATAAAGAAACGCCGTAAGTTCCTTCATTGTCGCGCAGCTGCAAAAGTATGACGCCGCCTGCAGCCTGTTTTAGTTTTACCTGCATGTCTTCGGTGCCGAAAATCTGCTTGCCGTCGGCCAAAACCAAACGGTCTCCGACTTTCACGCCTTTTTCTTCGGCTTCGGAATTGGCTGCCACTTTAGTTATTACCAGTTCTTTTGTTTTTTCATCGTAATAGGCGGATAAGTTCAGTCCGGTAAAATCAACCGCTTTGCCGATTTTATATTTATCCAGCCCCAGCTCCTCAAAACTGTGCAGCTCTTCGGCCGAAACAGTTCCGGATTCCGGCTTTTTCATTTCTTCCGGCGCTGGTTTTATGGTAATCTCTGCATTAAAAATCTGCCCGTCGCGGCTGAAAGTTATCGGCAAGGCTGTTCCCGGAGCCAGTTTGGCAACGCCTAAAGAAAATAAGCGCGGATTTTTCAGGCTGAGATTGCCCAAGGCTAAGATTTTGTCTCCGACCTTTAATCCGGCTGCCGCCGCCGGAGAATTTTCGGTCATGGCCGAAACTGCCAGCGCATTTTCCTTTTCATTGTCTTTGGTGCGGATGTTTTGCACCGCCGCGCCGAGCCAGCCGCGGATGACTTTGCCATGCTGTTTTAGCTGGCTTACCACCCATTTAACCATATTAGACGGTGTAGCAAAGCCAACGCCTGCATTTTTGCCGTCTTCCGAAAAAATCGCCGTGTTCATGCCTATGATTTTGCCGTCCATATTGAAGAGCGGACCACCGGAGTTTCCCTGATTTATAGCAGCGTCCGTCTGCAAAAAATTATCATAAGGTCCTTTGTCTATATCGCGTTCTTTAGCCGAGATAATGCCCAAAGACACGCTGTTGCCCAGCCCGAACGGATTGCCTATAGCAAAAACCTGATTGCCGACCCTAATCGCATCTGAATCGCCGAAATGACCGGCTTCCAGATTAAGCGGCTTTTTTACCTTAAGCAAGGCGATATCCGTTTTTTCATCTATTCCGACTAAATTTGCGGCAAAAGTCTCGCCGTCCGGCGTCTGTACAGTAATTTTTTTGGCATTTTCCATAACATGAGCGTTTGTAACTACAAAGCCGTCAGCGCTGATAATTATTCCGGCGCCCAAAGCCTGCTCGCTGTCGCTGACATCAACCGCAATGCTGACAACCGATGGATTGACTTCTTCAATAACATCTTCCAGCGGGCGCTGTTCAGCCTGCAGCGGCAGAGCGAAGCATAGTTCTAATATAAAAATGCCCAAAAATTTACGCATATTTTTACTTTCTCAAAGTTGTGTTGAAATATTTGAAAAACTGTGAATCCGGCGACAAAACTAAAGAAGTTTCGCTGTCGCCTAAAGATTTGCGGTAGGCTTCTAAGCTGCGGTAAAATTCATAAAATTCTACATCCTGCCCTACGGTTTTGTTCCAGATAGCTACAGATTCTCTATCGCCTTCGCCTCGCAGAATCTGTGATTGCTTTTCGGCTTCTGCCACAATAATCGCCGCTTCTTTATCGGCGGTTGCGCGGATATTCTGGGCTTTCTGCTGGCCTTTGGCGCGAAATTCTTTAGCGTCGCGCTGGCGTTCGGTTTTCATACGCTCGTTAATCGCCTGCATAACTTCCATCGGCAAATCGGCGCGGCGGATTCGCACATCGGCAACGCTGACCCCGATAGCTTCCGCGTCTTTTTTAA
This sequence comes from uncultured Alphaproteobacteria bacterium, assembly GCA_934271715.1. GTDB lineage: Bacteria > Pseudomonadota > Alphaproteobacteria > RF32 > CAG-239 > RUG410. Next base: position 86,489 of record CAKQRZ010000003.1, on the reverse strand, counting down.
CCGTTTTGCTTATGTCCGCCATAATCTGCGTACGCTGCTGTGACAGCAGTTCAGTCAAAGTAACCCGTCCCAAAACCTTGCGCAGCGAAGAATTGACAATTTCTTCCAGCTTGCTGCGGGCTTGAGTTTCGGTTTTTACGGTTTGATAGAATTTAAGCGGGTCAACAATTTGATAGCGAGTAAAGCTGTCAACGTCCAGACGCTTTTTGTCATTCAAAACCACTTCTTGCGCCGGCGGGTCTAAGTTAAGCAGGCGGGTATCATAAAACACCACATTTTGAATCAGAGGAATTTTGAATTTCAGCCCTGGTTCTTTTACCCAGCGCACCGGCTCACCGAATTGCAGGACAATGGCCTGCTCCGGCTGATAGACAATATAAGCAGAGTTCCAAAGCAAGCCCAAAGCCGCAAGTCCTAAAAGAGTATATAACTGCACTTTAAATAAATTCATTTTCTTAATCCTTTGTCTGCGGTTGCGGGTTATTCAGCTGTAAAATCGGCAGCAAATTGCCTTTTTGCGACGGGTCTACAATCACTTTGCCGGACTTTTGCAAAACATCTTCCATGGCTTCCAGATACATCTTTTTGACTGTGACTTCTTTGCCGGATTTATAGGCAGCGTAAACCGAGGCAAATCTATCCGCTTCGCCCTGCGCTTTGTTAATCATGGTTGCTTTATAAGCTTCCGCGTCTTGCAGAATCTGCGCCGCTTTACCATGTGCCTTTGGCAAAACCTCATTGCGGTAAGCTTCAGCTTCGTTTTTGAAGCGTTCCATATCGGCTTTGGCGCGCTGCACTTCATTGAACGCGTCAACAACTTCTCTCGGCGGGTCGGCTTTTTGCAGCTTTACGCGCACAATCTGGATTCCGGCGCCGAATTCATCTAAAACCCGCTGCAGTTCGTCTTTGGTATCGTCTTCCACCTTGCCGCGGTCTCCGGTAATAATCGGCTGCATTTCCGACTGCCCGACAATTTCACGCAGCACGGACTGCGCCGCCACGCTGACAGTTGCGTCCGGACTACGCATGCTGAACAAATAATCCTTGGCGTCTTTAATTTTCCAAACAATGGTTAAGTTGATATCCACAATGTTTTCATCGCCGGTCAGCATGTGGCTTTCCGTAAAGGCGTTGTTGCGGTAGTCGCGGTTTTCGGCTGAGCCGAGATTGATACTGCGCTCTTGGGTTACATTGACTTTTATCACATCCTCAATCGGATACGGCAGATGATAGTGCAGTCCGGCGTCTGTGGTGTCGGCATAGCGCCCGAAACGCAAAACCACGCCTTGCTCGCTCGGCTGTACCTGATAAAATCCCGAGGCCAGCCATAATAAGGCTATCAGCAGCAAAGCATATTTGAGCCAGCCGCCGAAATTGTCTTTAGAACCTTGCATTTTGGCGATTTTGCTGAAATCCACAATTTTGTTTTTTTTAAACATCTCGCCGCCCAAAGACCAGCCGTCTTCATCGCCGCCGTTGTCCCAAGGATTTATTTTTTTTACCATCGTTTTTCCTTTTATTTTAAATAATTCTTGCAATAAGATAACCTACATATTAGATAAAAACAATTAAGGAACGATGAATATCCACATTATGGAGATAATAATGACATCAGAAGAAATAAAAAACATATGCAATAAATTTTATCCGGCCGAAAATATAACAAATTTAAAAGAAATTGGAAACCGTTTGATTATAGAGTTCAAAAATCTGGCGGAAAGTGCGGATAAAACTGCAGAGCTAAAGCATGAGTTAAGCTTGTTTTTTCCGGATAAAAAAATTTCTGTGTTATTTGTGGAGGATAAAAATGCCAATCTCGGAACCGATTCCATTCAGAAGTGGCGGCTGCCTGCAGTTAAAAAAATTATCGGCGTGGCGTCCGGAAAGGGCGGCGTCGGCAAATCAACCACTGCCGTAAACTTAGCCTTGGCTTTGGCGCATGAGGGCAAAAAGGTGGCTTTGGTGGATGCCGATATTTACGGCCCGTCTATTCCGACAATGCTGGGCTATGAGGGGCAGCCGCTGCTTTCGGATGACGGACAGACTTTTAATCCGTTTGAAAACTATGGACTTAAATCTATTTCTATCGGCTCGTTAATCAGCCGCGATACTCCGATAATTTGGCGCGGCGTCAAAATCAGCGGCGCTTTAGAGCAACTGATGACGCAAACCAACTGGGGCGAGATTGATATTATGGTTATTGATATGCCGCCGGGAACCGGAGATATTCAAATTACTTTGTCGCAGCGCGTGGAAATGGACGGCGTGGTTATTGTTTCTACTCCGCAGGATATTGCCTTAATAGACGCCATTAAAGGCGTGAATATGTTTAAGAAAACCGGCACGCCGATTTTGGGAATTATAGAGAATATGAGCTACTTTATCTGCCCGTGCTGCGGCGAGCGGTCGGATATCTTCGGACACGAGGGGGCTAAGCAGACTGCCGAAAAAATGGGCGAAACCTTTTTAGGCGAAATTCCATTGGATATGGCAATCAGACAAAACGCCGATAAAGGCACGCCGATTGTGGTTTCCGCACCGGATAGCCCGTACAGTCAGGCTTATCTAGATATTGCAAAAAAGATAATCCGGCGGATAGGGTAAGGCTCATTCAAACGCCAAGGTAACATCGCAGGCAGCATTCTTTTTGTCGCAAGATTTACAGGTATCGTAAATATCCTTTAGGGTAGCATTGCGGAGACATTTTACATCGCCGTTGCAATATTTGTCGCCATAAAATCTAAGGTTGGCGGCATTAGTCCTATAAACATGGGCTTCATATAAAGCGGAATGCAGGGGCTTTGCTATATTATCAAACAGGGCGGTGCAAAAATTTGTAGAAAATCCGGCAGAACTGTAGGAACCGTCTGTATTTTGAGCTGTTAACCCCATTTGTATGGAGATGTATACTTTTTTTGATGATGAAAATATATGAAGATAATTATTATAGGGATCGGATAGTAAACTGTTATTATATTTTTTATACGTTTCCGGTACTAATTCAAGGGCTTTTACAATATCAACCAAAGGTAATTGCGCTGAAGTTTCAGATATTTTAAATTCGTCCAAGTGTTCCAGCAGTCCATGAATCAAATAGCTGTATTCCCCAATTGCTTTATTGACCTTAAACTTGCTCATAGCCTTAGAATATCCGGCGATTCCACCGACAGAGAGAACGCCGATAATCGCCAGAACTCCGAGCATTTCTATCATGGAGCGGCCTAGCGGGTTTGCCTGTCGGGTCACTACTAGCGCTTTTCTCGCTCGTGTACCTCGTTGTACACGTCGCTCCAAAAGTGCGGCGTATTGACACACGACATCCAAACCCTTTGATAGGATGTTGGTTCTTTCGGCGTCATTGCGAGGAGTGCAACGACGAAGCAATCCATAACCCTCGCCCCGTGCGGGAGAGGGTGACGCCTTGGCGTCGGGTGAGGGGTATCTAAAGAACATGCAAAAGACACTAAACCGGCACTTATGCAATAATATAGCTAATTTATTGACTAGGTTAGTACCTTGTTGAAACAAGATTCTAGGTACAAGACCTAGAATGACTGTTGCTAGAGGCGTGAGCTTAGTGCCGCCTGTTATATTGCTTCTGTGCTGGTTATTACCGAAAGTATCATTTTTTTCGCCGAACTCTGCAAAAACGTACTGAGCAGCAGAAAAAGCGCCTTTAATCAGATGTTCAGGATTTGCAGAGAGAGAGAGAGAGACCTTTGCTTAGCTTATTTTTCATCTTTCTTTCCTCATTTTTAAGTTGTTGACAGTGTTTATTCTACACCAGCCGCACTCTATAAGTCAACTGCAAAATCAAAGTGTTGAAATAATGGTTAAGGTGTTGGATTGGCTTGAAAATAAAAAAGAGCCGGAGTTTTTAGCTCGCGGCTCTTTTCTGCTGTAATATTATGTTTTAAGCGCAATGCTTAAAGGCGTCATAAACAACCAAACCGCCCTCAATATCGGCTTCGCTGCCGCTGGCGCAGGTCGGCTCAACTTTAACAGCCAGCACTTGCTCGGAAATATATTTCTCATTTTCCGCCAAAGCCTTGGCTAATTCAGCATTTGCTGTTTGATAATGCAGCTCAATGCGGTCAGAAATATTGAAATCCTTGTCTTTGCGCAAAGTTTGGATTAAACGCACAAAGTCGCGCGCCATACCCTCGCGTTTCAGGCTGTCGGTTACTACAGTATCCAAAGTTAAAACCGCTTTGTTGCTGTCAAACGCCTGACCGGCGACACCGTCTTTCATTTCCAAACGAACTTCAAACAAATCCGGAGTTAAGGTCTGTCCGCCGATAGAAAGCGTACCGTCTGCATTTAAAGTCCATTGACCTTGCTTATAAGCAGCCATCACCGCGCCCATATTTTTACCCAAGGTTTTACCCAAAAGCGGAGTGTATAAATAAACTTTCTTGCTGGCGTAATTATCCAAATTGTCGTCAAATTTAACCTCTTTTACGTTCAGTTCGTCTTTAACAATATCTTGATATGCCGGCGAAAGTTTAGCCCCAATCAAAGTCATAGAAGCCAATGGCAAACGGTTGCGCAGGTTCTTCTCTTCACGGATGAATTTACCGGTAGAGCATAAGTCTTGCACAAAATCCATATCTGCCATCAAAGCGTCATCGGCCTTAATTTCTTCAAGCTTCGGATAATCGCATAAATGCACGGATTCTCCTTTGGTCAAAGTTTTGTAAACATATTCGCAAATAAACGGCATTAACGGCGCGGCAATTTTGCTGACGTTTACTAAAACGGTGTACAAAGTGTCAAACGCATTGTGTTCGCCCTCCCAGAAACGGTCACGAGTACGGCGGATATACCAGTTGTTTAAAATTTCCATAAAGTCGGAAACTTTAGCGCAAGCGTCGGCAACTTCATAGGTTTCTAAGTTTTTCTTAACTGCAACGGCCAAATTTTTCAGCTTAGAAAGGATGTAGTTGTCAATAGCTTCGCTTGAAGAATAAATTTCTTTAGCCTTGTAATCTTCGGCATTGGCGTACAAAGTGAAGAAATAAAAAGCATTCCACAGCGGAATCATTGCTGCGCGGGAAGCTTTGGCTATTTCCTTGCCCTCTTTATCTACAGCCACATTGCCGCCTTTCAGAACCGGAGAAGATACCAAGAACCAACGCAAAGCGTCTGAACCGATAGAATCCAAAATTTCATTCGGATCCGGATAGTTCTTCAGGCGCTTAGAAAGTTTCTGTCCGCCCTCGGCCATCAGCAAACCGGTGCAGATACAGTTTTTAAACGCCGGTTTATGATGCAAAGCGGTTGACAGCACGGTCAAGGTATAGAACCAGCCGCGGGTCTGGTCAATGGCTTCCACAATAAAGTCCGCCGGGAAATGATTTTCAAACCATTCTTTATTTTCAAACGGATAGTGAATTTGCGCATACGGCATAGAGCCGGATTCAAACCAGCAATCAAACACATCGCTGACGCGGTGCATCATGGTCTTGCCGCTAGGGTCATCCGGATTCGGATATACCACATCATCAATATACGGTTTGTGCAGGTTGTCTACTTCAATACCGGTAGCGGCTTTAATTTCGGCAACGGAACCGAATACATCTGTTCTCGGGAAAGCCGGATTATCAGATTTCCAAACCGGAATCGGCGTACCCCAGAAACGGTTGCGGGAAATTGACCAGTCGCGGGCTCCCTCCAGCCATTTGCCGAAACGGCCGTCTTTAATATGTCCCGGAATCCAGTTGATTTGCTGGTTTAATTGCACCATTTCATCACGGAAATCGGTAACTTTCACAAACCAAGAACTCATCGCTTTATAAATCAGCGGAGTATCGGTGCGCCAGCAGAACGGATATGTGTGGGTGTATTGTTCTTTTTTAACCAAAATACCGTTGGCTTTCAGCCAAGCTAAAATCGGCTCGTTGGTTTCAAACACTTGCTTGCCTTCATAATCCGGAACTTCGGCAGTGAATTTACCAGCCTCGTCAACAGGGCAAACCACCGGAAAGTTTTCGTCATAAGCACGGCAGGCGTCAAAGTCATCTTGACCAAACCCTGGGGCAATATGCACAACGCCGGTACCGTCTTCGGTAGAAACAAACTCGCCGCTCAAAATTTTAAACGCGCCTTTTTCTTTCAATTTAGCAAAATAAGGGAACATTGGCTCATAGCTCAAGCCCAGTAATTCCGCACCTTTGATTTTTTTGACCATAACGGCGTGTTCAAGTTGTTTTTTATAGCCGCCCAAACGAGCTTCGGCCAAAATATATTGCTGGCCGTCTTCTTCCATAACCACATAGTCAATATCTTTGCCCACAGCCAACATCAGGTTAGAAGGCAAAGTCCACGGTGTTGTGGTCCAAACCAAAATTTTTTGACCGGTTTCCAGCTTAAACATCACGGTAATAGCTGTGTCGGTTTTGTCTTTGTAGCCCAAGTTTACTTCAAAGTTGGAAAGAGGGGTTTCCGCCGCCCAAGAATACGGCAAAACGCGGTAATCTTCATAAACCAAACCTTTGTCATACAATTCTTTAAAGTTATGAATAACACTTTCCATAAACGGCAGATTCATAGTTTTGTAATCATGATTAAAATCAACCCAGCGGCCGATGCGTTTGAAAAGTTCTACCCAAATTCCGGAATATTTCAAAACATCAGAACGGCAGAAGTTATTGAATTTTTCCACGCCGTAGGCTTCAATTTGTTTACGTCCGGAAACACCAAGCTGTTTTTCGGCAGCCATTTCCGCCGGAAGTCCGTGGCAGTCCCAACCCAAACGACGTTCTACTTTTTTACCGTCCATAGTCTGAAAACGCGCTACCACGTCTTTAACATATGATACCATAATGTGTCCGTAGTGCGGAGTGCCGTTGGCAAACGGAGGTCCGTCATAAAACACAAATTCTGCTGCGCCGTCGCGGTTATGCACAGACTTTTCAAAAGTTTTATCTTCTTCCCAGAACTTCAGCACTTCTTTTTCAAGCGCCACAAAATCCGGCTTTGCTTTCACATCAGCATAGTACTTTGTCATAATTTTATACCTATCAAAAAATTGATTATTTAAGTGTTTGATTTTAGAAAACTTTATGTAAAAAAAGACGCGCAATCCCCTAAGGGATAATTCGAAATATAAATGTAGAAACAAACGTCATTTTTCACTCTTCTTTTAGTTTTTTTAATGCCTTAACTTATAACCATTTTTTATAAACGTCAATAGCCTTTTCGCCTTGTTACTTTATTATATATAGGAGCTGTAACAATCTGTAACATATTGTTAAAAGCATTTTTATTGTGTTTATGCTATAAAGAGCGCAAATAAAATTTGTAATTAGCTAAATAATAAGGATTTTCAATGACTAAAACTGTTAAGGTTGCTGTTATCGGCGCCGGTATGATGGGTAAAAACCACCTGAAAACTTATAAAAATCTGCAAGGTGTGGAACTTGTTGGCGTATACGATGTGTTTCCGGAAGCCGCCAAAGCCGCTGCCGAAACCTATGGTATTAAAGCTTTTTCTTCAATGGAAGAAGTTGCCGCTAATGTAGACGCCGTAAGCGTTGTTACTACCTCTGTTACTCACGCCGATGTGGGCGAGTTTTTTATGAATCACGGCATTCATTGTATGATGGAAAAGCCTTTGGCTACCACCGAAGAAGGTTGTATGCGCTTGATTAACGCCGCCAAAAATAATAATGTGGTTTTGATGGTGGGGCATATTGAACGCTTTAATCCTGCGGTTGAGCAAATGGGCAAATTGCTTTCTGATACCTCAAAGATTCGCTCGATGACCGCACAGCGTATGTCGGCAGCCAGCGGACGCATCACCGATGTTGATGTTTCTATGGATTTGATGATACACGATGTTGAAGTAGTGCAGTCTTTGATGAAATCACCGGTAATCAATGTGCAAGCCGCTTCGGTAAAAACAAAAGAAAGTCCGTTGGGCAAAGATTACATTACGGCTTTGCTGGAATTTGAAAGCGGCGCAACCGCTAACTTGACCGCTAGCCGTATTACTCAGTCCCGCGTGCGCACTTTGACCGTAACCACCGATACCAACTACATTGATATGGATTTTATCAACCAATCTATCAATGTTCATACTCAGGGCCGTATGCCTTATGTAAACCAAGAGGAAATTCCTGATTGGATGAATTATGGCTTAAAAGGCAGTGTAGAACAATTGTTTATTCCGACAAATCAACCTTTGCAAGCTGAATTGGCTCACTTTGTTAAATGCGTCAACGGCGAGGCCACTCCAAGAGTCGGTGGTGAACAAGCCTTGGCTGCTTTGCGCGTGATTTGGGAAATTCAAGAAAAACTAGGTTTTTTAGACGCTGAAAAGAAAAACAGCGGTGCTAAAGTTGCTTAAAATTCTTATATAAAGTTTAACCTCAAAGAACTAAACTCCGTTTTATAAAGACGGAGTTTTTCTTCTATTAAAACTAAAAAACAATAACCGCCCCGCAACGTCCGCTTTCTCCTGCTATACAAGCTCGGCATTCTTTATTTACATCGGCTAAAGTTAAATCTTGCAAGCATTTTATATTGTCGGCTTTTTTACAAGATTTTGTTCCTCTGAATGTTATCGAAGAATAACCGCTTCCATACAAAAAAATTCCATGAAGTTCCGAAGCCAACGGATAAGCTATATCCATAAACAGGGCCTCGCAAAAGCGATATGAATATTCAGCCGCCTGCGAATTTGAATATTTTGCAAAATAAATATCAACCACAATTACGTGTCCCTGATTATTTAAATAAGGAGCGTTTCCGTTTCCCATGCTATCTGTCATATAAAGACCATCAGAAGTTGTCCAAGTTGCCGGAACCAGATTGGCTGCTTTAAGAAACTCGCCTAATTTTACTTGTCCGACTTCCGGATTGCTCTTTACTAAATTATCCTTATATTCCATTAAACCCTGTATTAAAAAATTATATTCCTCAACTGCTTTGTTAATTTTCCATTTCATCATAGCTTTGGAATAGCCGGCAATTCCGCCGACACTCAGCACTCCGATAATTGCCAGCACACCGAGCATTTCAATCATGGAACGCCCAAGCGGGTTTGCCTGTCGGGTCACTACTAGCGCTTTTCTTGCTCGTGTACCTTGTTGTACACGTCGCTCCAAAAGTGCGGCGTATTGACGCACGACATCCAAACCCTTAAATGCGATGTTGGTTAAGTTAGTTTCTTGTTTGCAGATTTTTTCAAAAAACTCTGTAAATACCTTTGCAGCAGCAGAAAAAGTGCCTTTAATCAGATGTTCAGGATTTGCAGAGAGAGAGAGAGAGACCTTTGAATAGCTTATTTTTCATCTTTCTTTCCTCTAAAATTATGTTGTTTACACTCCAATTCTATAACAGACGTTTGACTAAAGTCAACCGCAAAATCAAAGCGTTATTATGGTCGAAAGTGTGTAAAAAAAACGACCGTTTAAAATGGACAGTTTTTAGGCTGTTTTTTATAGTCTAGCAAAGGTTGCCGGAATTTGCAATAACTTTTTATATTTGCGATGTTTTTTGCTGATTTGTGAGGATTTTCAGCGTCTTGTTTGGAGTGTGTAAAAATAACGGTCGTTTTTTTTACACATAATAGGAGGAATAAGATGTTGAAGAGTATGAATTTTTTAAGTGGAAATAGCAGGGGTGAGGAGTATGGATTGCTTCGCTTTGCTCGCAATGACGCTTGCTCTGCTGGTCGTTCTATGATAGAAATGCTCGGCGTATTGGCGATTGTCGGCGTCTTAACAGTCGGCGGCATCGCCGGATATTCTAAGGCGATGGAGCAATATAAATTAAATAAAGTGCTGAATCAATATTCGCATTTGCTGCAAGGGTTGATAGAATACGGCGGAAAAATGCGTAATTCCGGTAATGATGACGTGCAGCTGGGCGATGCCGTAAATGCAATTGGTTTAATTCCCTCAACTTGGCATTATCGGAACGACAGCGGCTTGCAGAATTTTCAGGATGATATCGGGAATATTGTGCATATTGTTTCGCGCGAGGGCAACTTGGTTTTTAATCTAAACTTGCGTGCAAATGATGCGCAGTTTTCTTCCAAAACCTGCGTAAACTTTTTTCAATATATTTTTCAGCCGCTTCACAGTACATTTAAACGCATTGTTATGTTTGATAGGAGCGGAGTAAACCAAAACCAATGGTATTATGGCGATTCTCTTTGCAGCAATTACCACTGCCTTAACAATATGACGCTCAGCGCCATGCATAATGCCTGCGGATATTGCGCCGAGCGTGAAGGCTCCGGCTGTTTTTTGGTTATTCAGTTTTAGCTTCTGCCGTCGGCCGTTTAGAACATCATCAAATTGTATTTAAGGTTTGATTTTACTTCATCCGGTCCGTTGCGGTAGTCGCCCTGATACGACAATGTATAGCTGTAAATCAAAAATCCGTATGGATTTAGCAAACGGTCTTCGGGCTTTTTGAAACGCAAATCGCCGTCATAGCCCACGCGCAGCGTTGCCCGCCATACATCTACCTTAGGCTTTGGATTATCGCGGGTAATGTCGTAGGTTTTAAATTGCACCATCCACATGGAGCGCGAAACACGTTTGGTCCAGTCTATTTCTATGTAGCGCTGCAGCCCTATGCTTTTAAACTGCTGGTCGGCGGTTGCGGCGTCTTTTTGCAGAAATTCTTCAAAAACGTCATCGGTTGAATACCAATATAAAATGGAGTTTTTACGCCAGCGTTCTTTAAGCTCGGCATAGTCTTCGGTTACGGTATAGCGCAAAACCATATAGTCGCGGATATATTGCTCGGCAATCAAATCGCTGGCAAAATAATAGCGCTCGTCGCGTTCCATAATTTCCAGCTGGCTGGTGTCTTTATTCATTACAAAAAGCCGCGGCTGCACATGCTGTTCCGGCAAAATCAAATAAATAATGCTGGCGATAATCATATTGGCGCAGATGCTGAGGCAAGTTACCATTACTAAAAAGCGCGAGGTCCACAAATAGCGGCGTTCCGGAAAAGCGTCTACATGGACACGCTCCGGAAAATATCCCAAAACATCGGGAGATTCTTTTTCTTTATACTTAAATAAAGTGCCTATAATTGAAACCATGGCAGTTTTTACCTCAAATTTCTGTTTACTTTAATAATATAAGCAAAAGTGTAACAAAATGTTAATTTTTTGAGATTATTATCAGGGCAGAATAACTGAAGTATACTTTAAGGATGTAACCATGAAAAAACTGTTGTTTTTGATGATGAGTTTTTTAGCAGCTGCCGGCTGTACCGAAAAAGATTCGTCATATACCAACGGACCTGACGCCGCTTATTATTCCGACTGGGACAGAGCCGTCCGCTATGACGTTGATATGCAAAACATGTATGCCAACACTCCGCTTAAACTGGAAAAGCCTATTGATATGTATATGTCTATGGCCTTGGCGCTCAAATATAACTATACCGGACGCATGATACGCTATCAGGAAAGTTTGGTAAAAGCCGGAAAGTCTGCCTATTCGCAGCTGCCGGAAATTGCTTCTTCTGCCGGATATATCAATACAAACAGCAATGAGCATATCAGTCCGGACTTGAAAGTTGCGTGGAACGTTTTGGATATTTCTACTTTATATTATATGAATTCTTCACCGGAATTTACCAAAAGCGTTGCCGTTGAGCAAAGCCGTAAGGTAATTCAAAACATTGTGCAGGAAGCCCGTGTTTTATATTGGAAAGCTTTGACTGCTCAGCGCCTGATTCCGGTTATTGACGATACAATAGAGCATATTACTCTGGATGTGGACGAAATGAATGCCAAAGCCAAAGAATTGGCCGTACAGGGACAGAATCCGTCTACTGATGAATTGGTTAAAAAACGTAAATACATGGAAGCGGTTAAAAAGCTTTCTGCGCTGAAGCGCGATATGGAAACCGCGCATGAACGTCTGGCTTCTCTCATGGGGCTGCATCCGGCTACCCAGTTTACGCTGGTGGGCAAGGAATACGGCAACTTTGCTCTGCCGGAAATAAAATCTAATCTTTCTCGTTTGGAGTGGCTGGCTCTGACCAACCGTCCGGAGCTGAAAGTTCATGACTTGCTGACAAACGGCGATGATTTAGAATTGATTATTTCAAATTTCCGCGATGATAATGGCAGCGGTTATAAAAACAGTCCTAATACCTATAATCAAAAGTGGTGCAACGCCGCTAAAGAAGTTTCTATGCAAGTTTATGAAGACACCCGCTCAGGCGTGAGCGGTCAAACGATGACAACATTGCGCCGTCAGCGTATGACATCATTGATTCTCAATCAGGTATATATCGCATGGGCGCGTTATACCTCCGCGACAGAAGACTACCAAATTGCCTATGAAATTGCCGGAACTTCTGAGAATATTGCCGAAGATGTAACTTCAGCCAACGGAAGCCAGGCAGAAAAAAGTCAGTTGGAAGCCGCTCGCGCTATTGCCGACGAAACCAAGGCTTCATTGGCTTATGTTGATTTGCAGGATGCTTTAGGCGCATTATATGCCACTATCGGTTTGGATGCGGTTCCTTATTATATGTTAAACGAATCTCCGTCTAAAATCGCTATTGCTTTGCGCGACAGCCTGAACAAATGGCGCAAAGGCGAATTTATTCCGGATAACCGTCCTTATTTGATGGATATTCCGAGCCGCCGTCCGCCGGTTAACCTGTCTTCCGAAAAACTGCTGCCGGATGTAACGTTTGAAACCGGCCAGCATATAAAGATTCCGGTTCCGGATTCGGTATTTGATAAAATGGGCTGGAAAGCCGGCACATTTACCACCAAAGCCGGTTTAATAGACGATTCGCCTTTGCCGAAATGGCTGAAATATAATCCGGCAACCCGCTTGTTTACCGGTATGGCAATGCCGAAAGACGGCGGCGTATATCCGATAAAGATTTATGCGCTGGATAAAAATAATAACATTGCTTATCTGACCTTTAAGCTGACGATTATTGAAGTTTATGTACCGTCAATTAAAGTACGCGGGCTTAACCGAACTAGAAAAGCCACGGTTATGAAACGCTGCACAGGCAATCAATGCACGGATGAAACGCTGGACGATGTTCAGGTGTTTGCTCCGGTCAGATAATTGAACGGTGTGTCTATCAAAAAAAGCCCGCATTTCTGCGGGCTTTTTTAATTAGGCAGACCGCCGGATTTTTGTTTTTAAGAAAATTACCCTTGCGACTCCTTTTTATAAGAATGATATTGTAGCAGAGGGCTTAGAACATAATTTAAAATTTTCTGAATCAAATTGTTATGCGTAACCTACTGATTCGCAGTATAAGAAATATATCCCGTTTCCTGCGTTTTAATGCACAAGTTATATACATGATGAAAAAAATTTTTATCCGTAAAATTAAGCAGTTATCTGAAATGTATCAAAAGTTAACATATTTTTACTTGTCGGCGGCAGCGTAAATTTTCTAGTATGTATATAACAAATCAAACGTACTTTGTTAGCAAATAAAAAAAGTTGGGTATACTATATATTGTTTGTTTACATTTTATTCATACTATATGTAGTATAACACCAATCAATATTTGATAACGCTAAAGGGAGAATTTTATAATGGGTACAGAACAGACCGCCAAAATGAATAAAATAGACACTAAAGTAGAAAGCATTACTAAGCGCGACGGAACTTTAGCTCCGTTTGATGAAAGCAAAATTTATAATGCTATATTGAAAGCCGGTGTTTCTACCGGAGAGTTTGATGAATCCGATGCTTGGCTTTTGACTGCTCAGGTAATGAAAGTCATCAACCACAAATTTACCGAATCTCTGCCGTCTATTGAGCAGATTCAGGATATTGTTGAGCAAGTGCTGATTTCTGCCAACTATTTTGCTACCGCTAAAGCTTATATTCTGTACCGCGACAAACGCAACCGCATGCGTTCTGACCACAAAGTTATGGTAGATGTTGAAAGCTCTATCAACGAATATCTGGAAAAATTGGACTGGCGTGTTAACGCTAACGCCAATCAGGGCTATTCTAACGGCGGCTTAATCTTGAATGTTTCCGGTAAAGTAACTGCTAACTACTGGCTGAGCCATGTCTATCCGGCAGAAGTGGGCGAAGCTCACCGCAACGGCGATATTCACATTCATGATTTGGATATGCTGGCTGCATATTGCGCCGGCTGGTCTTTGAAAAACCTGCTTAAAGAGGGCTTTAACGGCGTAAAAGGCAAGTCCGAAGCTAATCCGCCGAAACACCTTTCTTCAGCTGTCGGTCAAATGGTTAACTTTATGGGTACCTTGCAAAACGAATGGGCCGGCGCGCAAGCATTTTCTTCCGTTGACACCTATTTAGCTCCGTATGTCAGAAAAGATAATTTGACCTATGATCAAGTTAAGCAGTCTATCCAAGAATTAGTTTATAACTTAAACGTTCCGTCCCGCTGGGGTTCGCAGACTCCGTTCACAAACTTTACGTTTGACTGGGTTTGTCCGGAAGACCTGCGCAATCAACATCCTTACATCGGTGGCCATATTGCCGGCCACGATGAAAACTATATGCCGATTATTGAGGGGCAGGAAGAAATGCCTTTCACTTACGGCGATTTGCAAAAAGAAATGGATATGATTAACCGCGCCTATATTGAAGTTATGATGGCCGGCGATGTTTTGGAACGTCCGTTTACTTTCCCGATTCCGACTTATAATATGACGCCGGATTTCCCGTGGGATGATGAAAAATCTCAGCTTTTGTTTGAAATGACGGCTAAATACGGCATGCCTTACTTCCAAAACTTTATTAACTCTGTTTTGAAACCGGGGCAGATTCGTTCTATGTGCTGCCGCCTGCAGCTGGACTTGCGCGAACTGCTGGCAAAAGGCAACGGCTTGTTCGGTTCGGCTGAGCAGACCGGTTCCATCGGTGTTGTAACTTTCAACTGCGCTCGCTTGGGCTATATGTTCAAAGGCAATGAACAGGCTTTGTTCGCCCGTGTTGACGAATTGATGAACATTGCCCGCACTTCTCTGGAAATCAAGAGAAAAGTTATTCAGCGCCTGATTGACAACGGCTTGTACCCTTATACAAAACGTTATTTAGGAACTTTGCGCAACCACTTCTCTACTATCGGCGTAAACGGTATCAATGAGATGATTCGCAACTTTACCAACGATGAGCATAATGTTGCCGACGAATGGGGCAAGGCTTTTGCTGAAAAGTTCTTGGACTATATCCGCGGCTGCTTGGTAAAAATTCAAGAAGAAACCGGCCATATGTATAACTTGGAAGCTACTCCGGCTGAAAGCGCTACCTACCGATTTGCCCGTGAAGATAAAAAGCGTTTCCCGGGAATTATTCAAGCCGGCACTAAAGAAGACCCTTATTACACTAACTCTTCGCAATTGCCGGTGGGCTACACCGATGACCCGTTTGAGGCTTTGGATTTGCAGGCTACTTTGCAGTCTAAATACACCGGTGGCACCGTATTGCACCTTTATATGAGCCAGCGTATTTCTTCGGCCAAGGTTTGCGGCGAACTGATTAAGAAAGTTTTGACCAACTACCGCTTGCCGTATATCACAATTACTCCGACTTTCTCTATTTGCCCGAAACACGGTTATTTAGCCGGTGAGCATAAGTTCTGCCCGCTTTGCGATGAAGAGAAGAAAGCCGCAAAATTGAAAAAATTAAAAGCCAGCAATGCTGCCTAACTTTATGAAAAAATTTATTTAAGGAGATAAAACTATGGAAAATACTATTAAAATTGAAGATATCAAATTAAGCGATGAAGAAAGACAGCCTTGCGAAATCTGGACCAGAGTTATGGGCTATCACCGTCCGGTTTCTGAATTCAATAAAGGTAAAAAGTCTGAATACTACTCCCGTAAATGCTTCTGCGAAGAAAAAGCTGTAATGTATTTGGATAACGATTGCGGCTGCGCTTTGGCGGCAGAATAAAAAGCAGACGCTTATGGCTTCTGATTTATTAAGAATCGGCGATATTGAAAAATTCAGTATCGTCGATTTTCCGACTAAGATAGCCGCTGTTGTTTTTATGCAGGGCTGTCCGTGGCGCTGTCCGTTTTGCTATAACTCTTCTTTGCAAAATCCCAACAGCAGCGACAATACCGGCTGGGATAAGCTTATACATTTGCTGGAACACCGTAAAGGTATTTTAGACGCGGTTGTGTTTAGCGGCGGCGAACCGTTAATGCAGAGCAATCTGCCGCAGGCTATGGATATTGTCAAAAATATGGGATTTATAGTCGGTCTGCACACCGGCGGCTATAATCCCGAAGCCTTGAAAAAGGTTATAAATAAAGTCGCATGGGTGGGAATGGATATTAAGGTGCCTCTGGAAACTGAGCGCTATTCTAAAGTTACCGGCTGCCCGACGCCGATTGGCAATATTAAAGAAAGCCTGCAGATTTTGCTGGACAGCGGCGTCCATTTTGAATGCCGCACCACCTGCGACCCACGTATTTTGGATATTGCCGATATCTATAAAATTGCAGATGAGCTTTCGGCTTTGGGCGTGCAGGAATATTATTTGCAGAAATACCGCCCGATACCGGAAGACAAAACCACGCAGGAAGCGGATTGCGATAAGTTCTTTAACGATTCGGAATTGCTGAATTATCTGAAAGCTAAGTTCAAAATTTTTGATGTGCGTAAATAAAAAGGGGCTGCAAAGCCTCTTTTTTGCATGTCGGTATTTATAAATTACTTTACATTTTAAGACAATTTTGTTACCATAATAAACGGATAGGCGATAGTCTGTCTGGGGTGTGAGAACCTCTTTAAGACACGTCGTAAAGGACGTTAAATACCTTCTGGTCTTGCTGGCCGGAAGGTAGCAGAATAGGCTATATTATAGCTAATATGCTACACTATATTTGTCTTAAATAGTTCTCAACTTCCGGTCGCTTCTTGAGCGGCTTTTTTGTTGTAATTTCAAAATGAAAGGAAGTTGTTATGAATAATAATCAATCTGGCCGCAGCATGATAGAAATGCTCGGAGTGCTGGCGATTATCGGCGTGCTTTCTGTAGGTGGAATTGCCGGATATTCCAAAGCGATGGAAAAATTTAAACTGGATAAAGCTGCCGATGAATATACGCATATTATTTTCGGTCTCTTAGAACATTTGGATGATATCCGGAAAATAAGCGACAGCAGCGGTACAGCCTATGGTTTGGTGGATTTAGCCAACGGACTGAATCTAATTCCTCCGACCTGGCAGCATACCGGCAATATGGAAAGTTTTGAGGTTAATGATGCTTATGGCAATCTTGTCCAGCTTCATAGCCGCAGTAAACGTTTTGTGGTTGACTTGTTTTTAGGCGGAACGGAAAGGACAGATGAAGGACGTTTTTCAAAATCATTTTCGCCGAAATTATGCGTATCTTTGTTTCAAAATCTGGCAATTCCCTTGCATTCGTCCGTGAATATTGTTAACACTTGGCAGAACGGCAAAGGCGGAATATATTACGGCGGCGACGCCTATTGCGGAGGCAACACGCCTTGCGTGGCAAACATGACTTTACAGGAGATTAAAAACGCCTGTGAGATATGCGACGGCAAAAATATCTGCTGCATAACATTGGAATTTTAATGTTCTATTTCAGCCTGAGCCGGTTTACTGAGCATACGGGTTGTCGGACTTGCGTACGGTAATTCTAATCGGCACGCCGCCTAAATTAAACGTATCGCGCAGGCTGTTCGTCAAATAGCGCAGATATGAATCCGGCAGCCCCTCAGGATTGCTGGAGAAAATATAAAATGACGGCGGGCGGGATTTAGCTTGGGTAATAAACTTAAGCTTAATACGGCGCTTATTTTTGCCCAGCGGCGCCGGATTCTGCTCCTGCACATCCGAAAACCATTTATTCAGAGGCGCAGTCGGAATGCGGGTGTTCCAGCGGTCGTAAACTTTCAGCACGGCGCTCATCAGCTTATCCAGCCCCTCTTTTTTGAGGGCGGAAATTGTTACAGTCGGCACGCCGGCAACTTGGGTTAATGAGGTCATAAGTTTATAGTTCAGCTGTTCCAGCGCTTCTTTGCGGTTGGCAATATCCCATTTATTAACAGCAATGACCAAGGCGCGTCCCTCGTCTATCACGCGGCGGGCAATGGTTAAATCCTGCTTTTCCAATACTGCATCGGCATCTAAAACCAGCACCACAACCTGAGCCATATCCGCAGCGTATTTAGTGCTTTCTACCGACATTTTTTCCAGAGAATTTTTAACTTTGGACTGACGGCGCAGACCGGCGGTATCTACCAGATTAAATTTGCGCCCTTTCCATTGCCAGCTTGTAGTTATGGCATCGCGGGTCATGCCGGCTTCCGGACCGGTCAGCATGCGCTCATCGTCTAAAAGCGCATTGATTAAAGTAGATTTTCCAACATTCGGTCGTCCGACAAAAGCCAGCTGTATCGGGCGCTTGTTTGCTTCTTCAACCGAAAAGTCTTCCGGAATCTGTCCGATAGTCACCGCTTTAGGTTCTGCTTCCGCTTTTTTATTTTTTTCCTCTTCCGCTTCATGCAGGCAAGTGTACAAATCTTCAAAGCCTAAGCCGTGTTCAGCCGAAAAAGGTATCGGTTCGCCCAGCCCCAATTTATAGGCCTCGTAAATTCCGTCTTCATGCTTTTTGCCCTCGCATTTATTGGCCAGCAAAATAACCGGCTTATGGGTTTGGCGCACCAAATCGGCAAATTGCTCGTCATATGGCTGCACACCGGCGCGGGCGTCAAATAAAAACAGGCAGACATCAGCTTCGGCAATCGCCGTTTGCGTTTGCTTCCACATCCGGCTTTCCATGTTGTCTGTGGTAGAATACTCATAACCGGCGGTGTCTATCAGCTGCAGTTCTAAATCTCTGAATTTTGCCGGAGCCATTTTGCGGTCGCGCGTTACGCCGGGCATGTCGTGGACAATAGCCAGTTTTTTACCGACCAAGCGGTTAAATAATGTAGATTTTCCAACGTTCGGACGTCCGATAATGGCAACAGAAAGCACGTTATATCTCCTTATTTATAAGCAATCAAATCGGCTCCAGCCGTTACAAAAAACACATATCCGGCAGCGGCAATCGGGGCCGAGTTTAATTTTTCATCCAAGTCCACCGTGTTCAAAAGCTTGCCGGTTTGCGGCATATAGGCATAAACCGTGCCGTTAGACAGCGCCACAATCAAGCGTCCGTCCAGCATTATAGGGTTAAAAATCATGACATCAGCCGGTTTTTTGCCTAAATTTACAGGCACAGCCCACAGAATATCTCCGTTTTCTTTGTTTACGGCCAGCAAGTCGTTGGTGTTAGACACCACATACAGCGTGTTGCCCACCAAAAGCGGAGTGTTAACGCTGCCGACTTCTTTTTCCCACTTGCGGGAACCGCTGCGCAAATCTATGGCTGTCAGAATGTTTGCATTGCCGACGGCATAGACGGTTTCGCCCTCAACAACCGGAGCGGCTTTTACCGTGTCTAAAAATGTAGAAGAATAGGCCTGACGGTTAGAAATTAAAACATCCGACCACAGCGGAGTGCCTAAAGAGGCGTTAAAAGCCTGAATCTCGCCGTTAGAAAAACCGGTAACCACCATGTCTAAATCTGCAGAATAAGCCGCAGGAGCGCCGCCGACTAAAGTTGTGTTTTCCAGCGAAATATCATATTTCCATTGCTTGTCGCCGTTTTTAGCATTAAGCGCATAAAATTTGTTGTCAACGCTCTGCACATAAACATTGCCGTTTGCCGCCATCGGGGCAATACGCAGCGGAGTCTGCAGCGACTTGTTCCACAAAATCTCGCCTTTTTGCGCATTTACGGCATAAATTGCACCGTATCCGGTTGTAGCGTAAACAACGCCGTTATTGACGGCAATACCTGCGCCTTTTAACGCTGTATCGTCAACATTGTCGTTTTTAGAATGCAGCTGCAGTTTCCATACTAACTCGCCGCTTTTAAGGTCAAAAGCGCTGAGCCGTCCAGCTGCATCCATAGTATAAATTTTGTTTTTCGCCGCCAGCGGCTTAGAAATCAAAAATTCCCGCTTGGAGCTGCCTTTGCCGAAGCTGCTGCTCCATTGTTTTTGAAAAGCTGTGCCGACTTTAAAATTGTTCTGCACATGCTGAGCGTTATAGCCCTCCTGCTGCCAGTCCGAATTTGCCGTAGCAGCCGGAATGATGATTTTACCGGCGGCGGAAGCTACATCTGGTTTGATTGCGGCTACAGGGTCAAGCACCGAAAGCCGCTCGCCTTTAGGCAGTACTTTGTCGCTTGAGCAGGCGCAGACTGCCAGCACAGCCGCTGCACTTGCCAGAAGTTTTATATTTTTGCTCAACATTTAATCACCTATATAAAATTTATTCGGCGCTGTTTTCAGCAGAATTTAAGGATGACATCATTTCCTGAACCTTAGACTTAAAGCTGTCCGGCAAATCTTTTACAGTCAGCAGCTTGCTGTAAATATCGCGGGCTGTCTGCAAATCGCCCTCGCGGATAGCAGCCATAGCCAGCAAATCGTTAGCCAGCGGAGTCCAAGAATTGTTAGCATCCAAAACCGGCTTCAAAAGGTCGGTAAGTTCTTGTTTTGACATGCTGTCAACTTTATAAGTGGCATATTTTATCAAAGCAATCTGACGGACTTCGGAGTTTACCTGAGTGTCTTTAGACAGACCGTCCAGCATAGCCAAGCCCTCGTCGTTCTTTTGCTGTTCCAACAGCAAATTAGCAATCTGCAGGCGGGCAAAGTCGCCGTAAATGCCGTGGTCGTTCTGATTGATTTTCTGCAGAGCGGCAATCATGGCTTCCGGATCTTGCTTGCGGGCAGAGTCCATATAGGCTTCTGTCGTCATCTGATTGTGCTGCAGACGCCAGTTTTTAATGCGTTCAAAAGAAACCGCCCCGCAGACGGCAATCACAACAATAGCGATAATTGCCAAACCATAGCGGTTCCACAGTTCTTTGAAGTTATCGTTTTTTACTTCTTCGCTGACTTCGTTAATAAAAGCATCGGTTAAATCCGGATTTACATCAGCCTTGGCAGCCGACGCAGCTGCCGTCTTATTGATTTTTTCTGCCTTAGGCGCCGTATTTTTTTTAGCAGCCGGTTTTCTTACTTTTTTTACTGTATTTGTCATAATTTTATCCCCATAAAATCAAAATTTATACTATCAATAGCAAATATTGCGCGATAAAGCAAATTATTTTATTAGTCCTGTCTAACAATTTCACGAATAATATAGCCGCGGACCCAGCGCAAATCATCTACCGGCATGTTTTTGCCAAACACCATGCTGCGGTCATGCGATATAACCGAAAGGTAATAGCGGTCGGTTGTCGGATTATGCCCTACATCTACCGCTTCTATCTGATTTTTAGGCAGAAATTCGGCATCCATCCGCAAAAACATGATGTTATGTCCTAAGATAATATCGCGGCCGGTAACAATCAACACGTCTTTGCTGAAAATTGAAATAACTGAAAACAAGACGATAGCGGCGCAAAAAGCCAGAGCAATGCTGTACCACCAAATTCCCATAAACGGCAGCAATACAGAATAAAAATATATAAGAGCAGCGGCGGCTGCGCCGATGAATATCACGCCCAAACAAGCCAGTAGGCTGTAGGCGTCAAAAAACAGATGTTTTTCTTTAACAATTACTTTGTTCTTTTTTACTTTGCATTTTACCGATTCCGGGGCTGTCTGTTCATCTTGATAAAGTGCTTTCAGCTGCCATTTCTTAGCCATTTCTTTCAGCGTTTTTTTCAGCTCTTTATGGTTGCGCGAAACTAAGCCTTTATCAGTCAAAAACAAGGCCGGCATTTTGAGCTTTGCGGCATAATATTCCCAGATTTTACGGATATTCCGCCCGCTGGTGCTGATATAAAGCGGAATGCGCTTGTTTTTGTCGGCATGGTATAATTCTATAATATAGCGGTTGCGGTTGATTAGTCCCAGCTGATAGTATTCAACCTTAAAAAGCACGCCTAAATAATTATATAAGTCTTCGGTTTCAATTTGCTTTTCGCCGAACAGCGGCTTGTGAATAATTTTTACTTTGCTGCCGTCAAAAAATATTTTTTTATAGCGCAGCATTCCCATTACGGAAAGGGCGATAATAATCAGCCCGAATAAAAAAACGAATATGTCAAACGAATAGCGCAGCGGACCTACATCCACATTTCCGCCTTGTTCCGGCAGGTTAAAGCTATAGTCGGCATCAGCCGGTTCAAAAAAATAGGCGGCGGCTTCAAACAACCCCAGAGCTGTAAAGACTAAGCCGAATAAAATTCCCCAAACGGCAAGTTTGCAGGGAATGCGGTCTTTTTGCGAAGCCGGCAGTTTTTCTATATCAAACTTGAATTTATAACTATAATGGTCTGGAGCCGTATAAGTCATTTTTTTCTCCCGTTATATCAAACGCCTTAAATTTAGCGCAATAAAAAAATTTTTTCATCAATTATTTTAAAATAATGTTGGTTTTTATAATCTTTAAGGCTATTATAGGACAGATTTTATTAAAAATGGTGTAACAAATGCTAAGTTCAAGTATATTTTATTCCGGCTATAACATTTTATTCGGCATTCTGTCGCTGTTTATCGGCATCGGCTCCACTTTTTTGGTGCGTACGGCCAAAGAATTCCGCGGGCTGATACTGTTTCAGCTGGGCGGACTTGGCATTTTGTTTTTAACTTATCTGGCGCCGAACGAGCATATTTTATATAAAATCGGGCTGAATTATAATTTTGTAGCTTTTGCCCGTATGATTTTAGCTCTGTTAACTTCTGTTTTCTGGCTGAACGCAGCGGCAGAGCTGCATGGCGAAAAACCGGCAAACCGCGAGGCTTTAACATTTTATATTTCTGTCTGCCTGACCGCCGGCTTATATTATTCATTTATCAGCTACAGCCAGAGTTCAGTTAATATGCTGGATTCTGCCGTAACTTTAATCAGTCTGGCGTTTTTCGGCATTGTTGTTTTGCACCGCTGTGTTTTCAGCTTTAATCTAGGCAATTTTTTATTGTTCTGCTCTGTCTTTATGCTGTGGGGAAAATTGCTGGTTTCGGCCTATTTCTTTAAGTATAACTGGCTGAATTTGAACATTCTGACTTGGTTTTGGCTTTATGTTTATGCGGCGGCGGTTATTTTTTTGAAGCTGCATCTGCAGCAGCAGGATTTGCAAAAAAGCTGGAATACCATAGACAAGCTTAATCTGCAGATTACAGCTATGATAGATTCGTCGCCGTTTCCGATTATCATTTCTAAAATTACCGGCGATAAAATTCTGCTGATAAATAATAAGGCGGCTGAGCTGTTCGGCTTTACTAAAAAAGAATGCAGCTATTTTAAAATTAAAGATTTTTTTGTAGATGAAGAAAACCGCAAGACCTTTTTTACTAAATTAGAAAAAGAGCATGAGGTGCAGGACTTTGACCTGATGGTCTGCAATATTGTCAATTCGGCGCCGTTTTGGCTTTCGGTTTCGGCAAAGGCTATAGAATATAATAATGAAATGGCTTTGTATATGGCGTTTCAAAACATCACTCTGCGCAAAGCCCGCGAAACAACTCTGCAGTTTCAGGCCGAGCGCGACCCGCTCACATTGGCTTGGAACCGCCGCTATTTTGAAAAACTGGTGCCGGAGCGCATTAAAGAAGCCTTAAAAAAACAGCAAAACTTCAGTCTGCTGATGATTGACGCCGACAAGTTCAAAAATGTAAATGATACTTATGGGCATAAAACCGGCGATAAAGTTTTGACCGAGCTGGTGGCCTGCTGTCAGAATGATTTGCGCGAAGACGATATTGTCTGCAGATTCGGCGGCGAGGAATTTGTGATTTATCTGGATAATACCAATACTCATTCCGCTCAGGTTGTGGCCGAGCGCCTGCGCCAAAGCATTGCTAATTTAGAAATAGAAAGCGAAAGCGGCGAAAAGTTTCACTTTACCGTCAGCATCGGCGTAGTTTCTTCCGAAAAAACTGCCAGTTTGGATGTGCTGCTGCGGCAGGTTGACGATGCTATGTACTTGGCAAAAAACAACGGGCGCAACCGCATAGAAGTCTATGACGAGCAGAAAGTAAAACAAATTATGAAAAAGAAATCATCCGGCAAAAGCAAAAATATTCATCCGGTTTTTCAAAATGAGGAAGCCGAAGAAATTTCGCTTTTGGATAACTATGAAAACAAAATTTTATAAGGAAAGAAAATGACTTGTCCCTATCAGCAAACCTGCGGCGGCTGCCCTTACCGCAATTTAGATTTCAGCGATTATAAAAAACTGAAAACAGAACAGTTTGAAAGAGTTCTAAAACAGATAAATCAAGACGGGATAAAAACCGGCGAAGCTGTTTTTATTGCCGACGGAACCCGCCGCCGCGCTGAATTGGCGTTTAAGCACAACCGCGGAAATCTGCAGCTTGGCTTTAATGAAAGCAAAAGCCATGAAATTATAAATATAGAAAACTGCCCGCTGCTGACTGCCAAAATCAACAAAGTTATTCCGCAGCTGCGCGCGTTTTTGAGCGAGTTCTGCAATATAAAAGTCTCAGAAAAGCTTAAAAATAAAAAATTCCGCACTTATAATATCGGCAGCGGCGATGTTTGGCTGACCGAGGCGGTTAACGGCGTGGATATGCTGCTGGAAATAAACGAGCCTTTGGGGCTGGAACACCGTATGGCTTTGTGCGATTTTGCCAGCGGCGCCGAAGATATTGCCCGCGTTTCGGTTCAAGCCGACAAGGGCAAGCCGGAAACCGTGATTGAAAAAAGCCGTCCGTATTTAAGCATCGGTGGCTATCAGGTATTTATTCCAGCCGGAACGTTTTTGCAGGCGTCCAACGCCGGCGAGCAGGCTTTAATAAGTCTGGTTTTGAAATATATCGGCGATTCGCAGGGTAATATTGCCGATTTATTCTGCGGCGTCGGCACTTTTTCTTATCCGCTGGCCGCCAACCCTAAAAACAAAATAACGGCGGTGGATTCTTCTGACGAATTGCTGGCGGGTTTTCAAAAATCGGTCAATCACAACACTATTCCAAACATCAAAATCAGCCGCAAAAATTTGTTTAAATATCCGTTTGACACTAACGAATTAAAAGGTTTTGATATTGTGGTTTTTGACCCTCCGCGCGCCGGAGCCGCCGCTCAGACCGCGCAGCTGGCCGCTATGCCGGACGAGGATAAGCCGCAAAAAGTTATTGCCGTGTCATGCAATCCGCATACGTTTGTAAACGACGCAAATACCTTGATTTCCGGCGGATATCGTATTATAGAGATAACACTCGTTGACCAATTTGTGTACTCGTCGCATAGTGAATTGGTTGCTTTATTTGAAAAATTATAGGAGAAAAAAATGAATACAGAACAGCATAAATTACAGCAAATGGCGAACGCTATTCGCTTTTTGAGCGCTGAAGCCATTGAAAAAGCTAAATCCGGACACCCGGGAATGCCTCTGGGGATGGCCGATGTCGCCGCCGTGTTATTCGGACGCTATATCAAAATCAATCCGGCTGCTCCGCGCTGGTTTGACCGCGACCGCTTTGTTTTGTCGGCAGGACACGGTTCTATGCTGTTGTATTCGCTGTTTTATTTACTGGGCTATAACGATATTACTTTAGACGATATCAAAAATTTCCGCCAGCTGGGTTCTAAAACCGCCGGACATCCGGAATACGGACATTTAGCCGGTATAGATATGACCACCGGACCTTTGGGGCAGGGAATTTCCTCCGCCGTCGGCATGGCCTTGGCGGAACGCCGTATTAACGCAGAATTCGGCGATGATTTGTGCAATCACTACACTTATGTAATGTGCGGCGACGGCTGCCTGATGGAAGGTATTTCCGAAGAGGCGATTTCGCTCGCCGGTTTGTGGAAGCTGAACAAGCTGATTGTCTTTTGGGACAATAACAATATTACTATTGACGGCACAGTTGACAAAGCTAACGGCACCGATCAAATTGCGCGTTTTAAAGCTGTGGGCTGGAACACAATCAGCGTTGACGGGCGCAATCATGAAGAAATCGCCGCTGCTATTGAACAGGCGCAGAAATCCGACAAGCCGACTTTGATTGCCTGCAAAACAACTATCGGATTCGGCGCTCCGCATAAGCAGGGGACTTCTAAAGTGCATGGTTCTCCTTTAGGTGCGGAAGAGCTGGAAGCTATGCGTCAGAATTTAGGCTGGACGGCGGCTCCGTTTGAAGTTCCTAACGAAATTATGGCGGCTTGGCGCGCGGCTGGACAGCGTTCGGCGGCTCAATATGCCGAATGGCAGAAAAAAGCCGAAAACAACCAAAAATTTATTGATTATATCAATGATAAGCTGCCTGCAAACTGGAACAAAGATTTAGATGAGCTGAAAAAGAAAACCATTAAAGAGCAAACCGCTGTTGCCACCCGCAAGGCTTCGCAGCTTTGCTTAGAAAACATTATGGGACGCATTCCGCAGGTTATTGGCGGTTCTGCTGATTTAGCTGCGTCAAACTTGACTTTTGTTGAGGGTATGAAAAACATTACCGCTGCAGACTATAACGGCAATAATGTTATGTACGGCATCCGCGAACACGCTATGGGAGCGATTATGAACGGTATGGCTCTGCACGGCGGTGTTATTCCTTACGGCGGAACATTCTTTGTGTTCTCAGACTATATGCGCCCGTCTATGCGCTTGGCGGCGCTGATGGGGCTGCGCGTGGTTTATGTGCTGACGCATGATTCTATCGGCGTGGGCGAAGACGGACCGACTCATCAGCCGATTGAACATCTGGCTTCTTACCGCGCGATGCCGAACATTTATACTTTCCGCCCGTGCGATGTAGTTGAAACCGCCGAAGCTTGGGAGATTGCCTTGGAGAGCGAAAAAACGCCGAGCATTCTGGCGCTTTCCCGCCAAAGCGTGCCGACTTTGCGTACGGATTCGGCTGAAAATTTGAGCAAGCGCGGCGGCTATGTTATTTCTAAAGCGCAGCGCGAACCGCAAGCCACGATTATCGCCACCGGAACGGAAGTTTCTTTAGCTGTAGCTGCACAAAAACAACTTAATGAAAGCGGTATCGCTGTAAACGTTGTTTCTATGCCATGCTGTGAACTGTTTGACCAGCAGCCGGAAGACTATAAGCGTTCAGTATTGGGCAGTGCGCCGAGAGTCGCCGTTGAAGCCGCCGCTGTTTATGGCTGGGAACGCTATACCGGCAAAAGCGAAAATGTTATAGGACTTAACAGTTTCGGCGCTTCCGGAAAAGGCGATGAAGTTTATAAACACTTTGGCATAACCGTTGAAAATGTGGTAAAAAAAGTAAGAGAACTGATTTAAGCATTCGCCTCATTTAGAGAAAACACCCTTGCCGCCAATCCGGTTCGGGTGTTTTTTTAGTGTGCCAATTTCTAAAACTGCAAAATCAGCCCGCAGGCAAAAGTGCCTTTGCAGTATTTGCAGGCTGAATCTATTTCTGCCAGCGTTATATCTCTTACGCATTTCTTGGTCTTGCCGTCGCAAACCGCATCGCCGTATCTCACAATTCCGCCGGTTAAAAAAACCGAAGTTAAAGCGCTGTGCAGCGGCTGGGCAAGATTTCTATATAATTCAGAGCATAATTTAGAGGGAAAAGTTGCAGAAAAATATCCTCCGTCATCATTTTGTGAATAGCCGCCTAAATACATATCCATAACCAGCAAACCGGAGCGTGAATATAAGTTTATATCGTTTCCGTACGGGTCTTGCAGCGAAGCGTCAACAATCGTTCCTTTTACTTCTGAGGTCCAAGTCTGCGGTATTAAATTTGCGGCTTTGACCTAAGTTACTAAGCCAATGGCCTTAGATCTGTTTTCTTGCGTCAGATTTTGAATGTCGCGCATGTGTTCCAATAATCCGTATATTAAAAAGCTATATTCTTCCAGCGCCTTGTTTACTTTATATTTTTCCATAGCCTTGGAATATCCGGCAATGCCGCCGACACTCAGAACAGCGATAATAGCCAGAACACCGAGCATTTCAATCATGCTTCTTCCTAGCGGGTTTGCGCCTCTGCCACCAGTCATTCTAGGCCGTGACGCACAGTCTGTGCCTAGTATCTTGTGGCACCAAGGGCGGTGCAATCCATCGCCCCGTGCGGGAGAGGGTGACGCCTTGGCGTCGGGTGAGGGGTATTTAAAGAATGTACAAAAGGAACTAAACCCGTGTCTCCAGCACCAACCCGAAACGTCATACTTGTCGCCACACCCCGCAGGCTGTGGCAGACGAGTATCCATGACTTTGTTGCCATAGGCAACGCATATTGACATTGCTTTAGCAATGGCGTTATGGATTCTCCGCCATGGCACTTCCTGTAGGGAGTACCGGCGAAGAATGACGTTGCAAGTGGAGGCGGAAAAGCGCGTGAACGTGCCGCTAGTTATATTGCTTCTGTGCTTGTTATTACCGAAAGTATCATTTTTTCTGCCAAACCCTGCAAAAACGTGCTGAACGGCAGAAAAAGCGCCTATAATCAGATGTTCAGGATTTGCAGAGAGAGAGAGAGAGACCTTTGAATAGCTTATTTTTCATCTTTCTTTCCTCTAAAATTATGTTGTTTACACTCTAATTTTATAACAGCCTCACGCCATAAGTCAACCGGAAAAATCAAAGCGTTGGAAGAGGCGGAAGTGTGTAAAAAAAACGACCGTTTAAAATGGACAGTTTTTAGGCTGTTTTTTATAGTCTAGCAAAGGTTGTTGGAATTTGCAATAACTTTTTATATTTGCGATGTTTTTTGTGGTTTTGTAAGAATTATCAGCGTCTTATTCTGAGTGTGTAAAAATAACGGTCGTTTTTTTTACACAATTAAGGAGGAATAAGATGTTTAAGAGTATAGAATTTTTCAAAGAAAAGAGCAGGGGCGAGGAGTATGGATTGCTTCGCTTTGCTCGCAATGACGCTTGTTCAGTCGGTCGGTCAATGATAGAAATGCTCGGCGTATTGGCGATTGTCGGAGTTTTAACAGTCGGCGGCATTGCCGGATATTCCAAAGCGATGGAAAAGTGGAAAATTAACAGAGCTGCCGAAGATTTTAATTATATGATTTACGGACTTATCGAGAATTTAGATGATTTGCGAAGAATTAAATTGACAAATGGCTGGATTCCTCTTGCCGATTATGTCTCTGGATTGAACCTTGTTCCGGAAAGTTGGAAAAAAATAGAATTTCCGGCTCTTGCATCTGACCAAACATTATCGGGTTTTCAGGATACCTATAATAATTATATTTTTTTATTGCTTCATCCTAATGGAAATTTTGTTCAGATAGAGACACGGATCGGAGGCCAGACAACGACAGACAGCGGACAGATATCTGAAGGTTTTTCCTCGGAATATTGTGTAAATATGTTTTCAAATATTGCCAAGCCTCTCAGCGAGGTTTTAATTTCTTTAATATTTGAAAAAAAATCAGCCCGCTTCGAATTTAAGGGAACTTCATATTGTTCTGCAAATGATAAATGTTTGCGAGATTTATCTATAAGTGATATTTCACAGCTTTGTAATTCATGTGATAAAAAAAATGAGTATTGCGAGATTCTTTTAAGATTATAGACAGCATATATGACATATTTTTCAATATGTAAAAAAAATCGCCTTATTTAAATAAATAAGGCGGTTGAAAATGCTGAAAATTTTTATTGAGCTGCGGATATTCCTTCGACTAAAATTGTCAGATTGGATGTGAACAATTTTACGGCAATAGACATCAATATGATACCAAAAGCCTTTTGAAAGATGCAGATAATGCCTGGAGAAAGCATTTTCTCTAGTTTTGGCGCTAATTTCAAACCCAAATAAACAACTATAATATTTAATATAATAGCGAGGATAATATTTAAGTCGGCGTATTGTGAGCGAATGGCTAAAATAGTTGTAAATGAACCGGCGCCTGCGATTAACGGAAAGACAATCGGAGTAAACGTTGCATCGTTTGCTGAATATTTATTTTCATGAAAAATATGCACGTCCAAAATCATCTCCATTGATATAAAGAAAATGATAATTGAGCCGGCAATAGCAAATGATGAAATATCTAAGCTGAACAGTTGTAAAAAGGCGTTTCCCATATACATAAAGCCAATAAATAAAATCAGCGATATAATTGAGGCGCGTCCTGCATGAATTGTACGTCCGTCTTGCAGCAAATTCAAAACAACCGGCAAAACGCCGATTATATCAATAATAGCAAATAAAACTACAAACGCACTAATAAATTGAGTAGTGTTATAAGTGCTTAAAAAAGCGGTTAAAGATTCCATTTAAAACTCCATGAATAAAAACAAAAAAAACGGCGATAATTTAATATCGCCGTCGTTCTAGCAAACTAAATTGAATTAGTCAATCTTTTTTGCTTCAATGCGCATTTTGTAAAAAGAACGCCATACAAATATAATGCCGATTACAAAGAATATCGCACCGATAGTGGTTGCCAGACATTCAGATTTGGCCGAAACTTTTGCCGCCATTTCTGCCGCCAGCAAACCGAATAAAGTTGTAAACTTAATAATCGGGTTTAGAGCAACAGAGGCCGTATCTTTATACGGGTCGCCTACAGTATCGCCGACAACCGAAGCAGCGTGCAGTTCTGTGCCTTTTTCATTTAGGTCTACTTCTACAACCTTTTTAGCATTATCCCAAGCGCCGCCGGCGTTAGCCATGTATAAAGCCTGATACAAGCCAAAAATGGCAATAGAAATCAGATAACTGGCAAACA
The DNA here is from genome assembly GCA_934271715.1 of uncultured Alphaproteobacteria bacterium. Lineage (GTDB taxonomy): Bacteria > Pseudomonadota > Alphaproteobacteria > RF32 > CAG-239 > RUG410. Next base: position 55,803 of record CAKQRZ010000003.1, on the reverse strand, counting down.
ATTCAGGGCTGAAAAACGCAAAGGCGATAGCAAAAGAGAAGATAACAATAAAAATGTTAAACATACCTTTTTGCGCATATTGGGTGCAGATTTTAACCACGGTTTTGGAGTCTTCAACCGAAGCTGCTTTTTTTGTATCCAGTTTAATATGCTCTTTAATGTAGTTAACAGCACGATAAGCACCTGTAGAAACCGCCTGAATAGAAGCGCCGGAGAACCAGTAAATTACTGCTCCGCCCAAAATCAGACCAAGCAGAACGCGTGCGTCGAGCAGGTTTAACTGCAGGTTCAGCAACAAAATGATAGAGAAAATCATTGTTGTCGCACCGATAACGGCTGTACCGATTAACACCGGTTTAGAAGTTGCCTTAAAGGTGTTTCCGGCGGAATCGTTAGCTTCAAGCAAATGTTTTCCAAGTTCAAAATCAGGTTCAAAACCATAGTCGTTTTTGATTTCTTTTTTTATGCCTTTAATGTCTTCAATTTGCGAAAGTTCAAACACAGACTGAGCATTATCTGTAACCGGACCATAGCTGTCTACGGCAATCGTAACCGGACCCATGCCGAGCATACCGAATGCCACCAAGCCAAAGGCGAAAACTGTCGGATAAATCATGATTTGTGATAAATCGCCTAAAGAAGTGATGTATGCAACAGCCATTAAACCGGCCATAACCACACCCTGCCAAAAACCGGAGAAATTACCGGCGACAATACCGGAGATAATGTTCAGAGAAGCACCGGCTTCGCGGCTGGCGTTTACAACTTCTTGAACATGCTGAGATTTAGAAGATGTGAAAATCTTTGTAAATTCCGGAATAATGGCGGCGGCTAAAGTTCCGCAGCTGATAATTACAGACATTTCCCACCAAATGTGGCTGCCGAAGCTGTCTACCGGCAGCATCAAATAAGAAACGCCGAAAGTTACTAAAATAGAAATGATTGAAGTCAGCCAAATCAAGCTTGTTAACGGAGCTTCAAAGTCAAATGATTTTTTATCGCCGTAGATTTTTTTAGCAATCAAGCCGTTCAGGGCATAAGAAACTACGGAAGTGATAATCATCAGAACGCGCATAGCAAAAATCCAAGTAATAAGGCGTGCTTGCAATTCTGGTGCGTGCAGATGTGCCGAGATTGCTCCGTCAGCCGAAATAGTCATACCGGCAGCCAATACGATAAAGCTGATTAAAGCCACGCCGGTCACGCCGTATGTTTCAAAACCATCTGCAGTCGGACCGCAAGAGTCTCCGGCATTGTCACCGGTGCAATCGGCAATCACGCCAGGGTTGCGGGCATCGTCTTCATCAATTTTGAAAATAATTTTCATCAAATCTGCGCCGATATCTGCGATTTTGGTAAAGATACCGCCGCAAATACGCAAAGCAGAAGCACCCAGAGATTCACCGATAGCAAAGCCGATAAAACAAGCACCGGCGGTGTCGCGCGGAATAAATACCAGAATGAACATCATCATAATCAGCTCAACGCAAATCAGCAGCACGCCGATAGACATGCCGGAGCGCAGCGGCAGGTTCATAACCGGATAAGCTTTGCCTTGCAGAGAGGCAAAAGAGGTGCGGGAGTTGGCGTAGGTGTTGATGCGCATGCCGAACCAAGCCACGCTGAACGAACCCAGAATACCCAGAATTGACCATAGCAGAATGTTCAAAACTTTCAAAAGCGGGGTGCCGTTCAAAATAGCAAAGTAATAAACAATGCAGGCGCCGATGAAAACTTCAAGCACCAGCAATAATTTTGCCTGCTGTTTCATATAGGTAGTGCAAGTTGCATAAATTGTTTCCGAAACTTTAAGCATAGCCTCATGAGCCGGCATTTTTTTAATGCGGAAGAATTCCAACAAACCGAAAGCCATACCCAAAACGCAAACAGCCATGCCGCTGAGCAATAAGCCGTTTCCGGAAATTTCCAAATCAAAAATGCTGTAGGTAGCCTTAGACAATGACGGAATGATTAAATCTAATTCCGAGGCGCTGGCTGTTCCCACGGCAGAGAGTACAAAGGCCAACGCCGACAAGGCGATTTTGCCGATTCTTTTTCTGCTGATAAACATATTTTAATCCTCTAAAAAGTTAATAAAATGACCTCAGTAAGTTCTCCCTTACCGGTCTGGTAAGCATAATCCTATCCCATAAATGTTAATTATTCACTATTATTTAGCATAAAATGGCTAAAACGTGGATAACTTATTCATAAGAGCTGATTATATCTTGTTTTTCTATCTCCATATAGCTTTTGCCGTCATGGTCCGAAATGCGGATGTCGGCGCCCGCTTTCAGGAGAATTGTAGAAATATTGTCCGAGCCGAAAGCCGCGGCATAAAATAAGGCCGTGCGTCCGTTGCGGTCTTGCAGATTGATTTTTGCGTCAGCTTTCAGCAGCATTTCAACCAGAGCTGCGTTTAAATCGCTGGTGGCGGCACTCATAAGCGGTGTGCCGCGCGGCGTTTCCTGATTTACATCTGCGCCGTTATCAATCAGCAGCTGCAGCAAATCTTGCGAGCGCTTTTGTAAAAAATTTTGCTGCTCGGCTAAATTGGCTTGCTGAATTTCTTTTTTTATGCTGTTTTCTTCTGCTGCAGATTGGGTTTGGCTCTGCTGCAGCTCGGCGGCAACCGCGGTGGCAACCAGCAGCGGCGTCATGCCGTTTGCCGATGGCTCGTTAACATCGGCGCCGGCTTGGATGAGAGTTTTTGCCATATCTAAATCGGCATAGTGCGTAAGCAGATAAAAAAGCATAGTGTTTCCGTCGGCATCGCGGGAATTAACATCTAATCCGGCGTCAATAAGTTTTTGCAAAGCAGCAGTATTGCCTGAATCTAAAATTTTTTGCACAATCGCATCATCAATATCTTCGCCGGCAACTTGCGCGTCAGCGTAATCATAAAATGCAAAACTAAAAATTAAAAACGGCAAAATCAGATATTTCATAACAGCACCATATTTATTTAAAGTGTCGCCAGTATATCACTTCAAAAATCACAAGGCAAGTCTTTAAAAAAAATAGAGCATACTTATTTAAAAATTAACAACAGGAGGTAATTATGAAGAAAAAAATCACTAAACCGCTTTATGTGACTCTGCGAGCCGGAAGTAAGGATTTTCATGTGCGAGTAATAGAAGAAGACCGTTTTGTGCCGACGGTGCAGCTGCGTGATATGGATTTTGACGATGACATGCGCAATTACGGCGATTCGGAAAATCTGCCCGAAAGCGACCGGCTCATGGTTTGTCAGCAAAAAGGCGTAAAACAAGCCAATTGCAATACGGAGTAGGGGATATTAAAAAGAGTAGGGAATATTAAAAACTATCAAATAACAAATGGAGGGACTTGACAGCCCCTCCTCATTATACTACTTTAATAATAGGATAATGATTTTAAGCAAATGAATTATTATGCTTAAAACTTTTGTCAAGTTTATCATCTTCCACCTTTCAGCTCGTTTGAACAAATGTGAAAGGGATAAACCCACCTAAATTTGCAAGTCTTGACTTTTGTCTTGACATTTATGCAAAAATAGGCTATATTTAACTTAGATAGAGTTAAATACAGGGTTTAACCCTTTCAAGTTAAAATAACGTCCAGTGTTCCAGCACCGGACGTTAAATTTTATAGCAATATTCTTTTAGAAAATCAAGAAAAATGATTTTATAAGTTGAAAACTATCAAATTAAAAGGCGGGGATAAATCCACCCCGCCTTTTATGCTTAGTAAAATATTAAAAGCTACAACTACTACCTGAAATAGGGTTAGAAGTTATTGTTGATGTAAATTTATACTCTCCAGCAGATGATGGAGTTTTACAAGTCCCTCCTATTTTGATATTTGTTTGTTTTTCATATTTTATCCGTCCCGGATAACCAGTTGAAACTACAGATATCTTTGATGTTGAAAATTTAGAACCAGAGTAACAATTAACTTGTCCGGCGTGAGCTCCATAAGAATCTGTTTTTAATATGCCATAATTATGGACGCCATTACGTGCATAATATGTAGGAGTATATCCGCTTTGGTTAACAAACAGAGCTGCATCCCTCCCTTTTTCAGTAATGTTAATAGTAGCATTTTTTTCAACAGTTAACATAGCATTATAATATATATATAATGCACCAGTAATACTTACATTGGAACCAGTAACGACAGTTACTTTAATAGATTCCGTTGAACTATTTTCATTTCCAAATGCATCAATAGCACGGCATCCATAGTGAGAATGATCGTAATGACAATCTGTTTTTATTGATGTATTGCCTTCCAATAATAGTTTTGCAAAGTTACTTAATCTAATAACACCTCCTGGAGCACTTATGGAAGCGTCACTAATAGTCATACTTTGTCCGCTTGTAACGTGTGGCTGAATAGCCGCTGAAATAGATGTATTTTTACTCATATCAACATCAAATATCATGTTTATTTTATAGGCATTTACCAATCCTTGTGTTGTGTTCGTTATTGTAATAGTAGGTGTATCCAATTTTTGGCATTCTTCATAATTAAAGTATTTAGGCCCGACAATATTCATGACGCCAGTTCTTGGAATAGCAACACTACCCGATGCTAATATTGCATTATACAAAGTAGATAAACTTGATCGCTTACCATTATATATTGTATATCCAGCATATTTTTCTTTTATCCATTCTTCACAAGTTAATGTTTTTTCTTCTGGTATTTTAGAACAAGTGCCGTTTACCAGCTGATAGCCGCTCTTTACACTCTCTGTACATTTGTATTTTGAGGAATCTGTCGGACAAGGTGTGCAAGAGTAGCAGTTCTCGTTTTTCTTGCTGGTTAAAGTATAATCAGAGCATTGATAGGTGCATTTACCGCAGACTTTGCCGTTTGCGGTGCCGTTAGAAGAAAAAGTTTCGCCGGTTTTGCAATCTTTTTGGCTTTGATATGCTGTTGAATAACCGCTTTGGCAAGTTTCATTTACTTTACAGCTTCCGCAAGCGACATTATTACTATCATATTCGCCGTTAGCTTCAAATGCTTTTCCTTTTGCGGAACAAGTGGCCTCTGTTTCATTACATGTCTTAGGAGTTGGATTAGCATTTGTTACAATTTTATAACATCCTCCGCAGCTTTGACATGTTTGATTATCTTCAAGCGCCTTTTGACAATCGCTGTAATTGCTGAACACGTTTTTATCTTCTTCCCGTGTTTTGCAGCGTCTGTAAAAGCAGAAATTTTGCTTATACGCTTTTTCGCAGCTTGACATTCCATTTTGAGCTTGAGCCATGCTGCTATAAAGACATTGCGCCGGGTCTGGCTTTACGGAACTTATTTTACCGGTGCCGCAACTGCTGTCCGGTAAAAAACAAATTTTGGCGGCAGCGTCTGATATGTTAAATAAACTTAACGTATACACTAAACCTACCAAAGTTAAACATCGTTTTAACATTGATTTTCTCCTAATTATATCATCAAATACCAAAACAAAGTTTATGGCTTTGTTATGGTGGCTTTTCAGGTAAAATATTTTCCGTAAGGCTGCCGCCGGTCGGAAAATCCCCAATTTTTACCTATTTTTATCATAACATAAGGTTCTGATTTTTTCAAGCTATATAAAAAGAAGTGTAAAAATATTCATATTTTTGTAATATTAAAGATTGGCGTATCCGGCGAGGCTCGAACTCGCAACCTTCGGCGTCGGAGACCGACACTCTATCCAATTGAGCTACGGATACTTTCACGATTCGTGATAATTTTTCATCTTTTTACATAATTTTACTTGACTTGTCAATGAAATGAATGTATTAACAAGCAACAAATATATGTTGAATTTTAACTTTGAGGATTTTTAAAATGGCTAAGAAATGTGATATTTTAGGCATCGGCGTTATGAGCGGCAACAATGTAAGCCATGCTAACAACAAAACTCGCCGTCGCTTTTTGCCTAACTTGCAAGTTGTGTCTTTGTTTAGTGAAGCTTTGAATAAAGTTTTCAAATTGAAAGTTTGCTCTAAAACTTTGCGTTCTATTGAACATAACGGCGGTTTGGATTCTTATTTAGAAAAAACTTCTAATACAAAATTGACTGAAGAAGCTAAAAAAATTAAAAAAACAATCGCTTCTAAAAAAGCTGCTGCTTAATTTAAGTTATGTCATAAAAAAGCTCCGATACCTGATGATATCGGAGTTTTTTTTGATGTTTTTAGTGCAAGCATATTGGATAAATAACATAATACAATGTTAAAACCATGATGGCAATGCAGCAAGAAATTGTTACAAATACACCCACATGATATAACGGTCTTTTATGCTTTATTTTGCAATTTCCGATTTCGCATAAAAAATCAAAGAAAAAGAAAATTGCAAAAAACGCTAAAACAAAAGCGCATACGGTAACTAAACCGACAATTACTGTCAGATGCGCCGGAGCGCAGGCGTTTAGTACACTTAATGTAAGTTCTCCGCAAAACCAGAGAACACATCCCGTAAAAAACAAGCCGGCAGTAAGAGGTACAAGCGCATTGAAAAATGCTTTTTTCCAGCCGTTGTCTTTGACCGAACCTGAAAAAACATACAGGACAAGCAGGGCAATCAAAGCAATAAAAAGAGCATGGCTGAATGGAAAAGTGCATAGCCAGCTGAGGCCGCTCGCAAAAATCATTCCCAATGTGGTTGCGCCGATAAAGCAGGCGAAAGTATAAATAAATTTCATAAGACAAAAAAATTAAAGTGTTAATAATTGAATTTCAAAAGCAGTATACGAAAAAAAATCTTTTTTGTCAATAAAAGGATTGCATTTTAAATGGAATGGTTTATAATGTGCTTATAATTTTTATTATTAACATTTTAATTTTTTTGTCTTATGGAAAATAATAAGTTGGTGCTTAGCCGCGTGGTGGTTTGGATTATCGGCATTGTTTCTATGGTGCTTTTGGAAATGAACAATATTCTGTCTTGGGCAGATGTTTGTTCTATCGGAATCACCTTTTCTGTGCTGATTTTTTATATGGAAAGCCGTTTTGCTATCTGTTTTACGATGCTTGCCGCTTTCTTTATTTTGATTGGACACTACTTTCCGCTGGTAAGTCTGCACTCAGAAGTCGACTTTGAGCTTATGAACAGATTTCAGTCGGCAATCGGGCGCGGAATAAATATTTGGCTGAATGCTTTTATTTATTTGTTTATTGCTTTTATCAGCTTGCTGACATTTTTTGTATTGTCTGCAATAGCTTATGATATAAAGTTTAAACGATTACGCGGCAGATGATTGTTCTTTGTCATGTGTGCTTAAGAATGTTTTATTGTTTTTTCTAATTTTTTTGTAACTATGGGTAAAAAAGGTTTTAATCAAGTTAGATTGATTATTGGCTTAATCGGCTTTGCCATGCTGATATTTTTGAAAATCTCAGCTGTAATTTCAGTTGTAGATGCCTGTATCTTGGGTATAGGTTTTGCAATTTTTTTACTGATTACCGGAGATTTGAAATACCTTCCGTGGACGCTGATTCTTATGGTGTTCTATACGGCGCTGCCGCTCTTGGGATATCATTGGCCTATATTGGTTTGGAACGCCCCGGATTGGGAGATGTTTCCGCAAGTGGCGCTATATGGCAATAAATTGATGATTTTGTTTGTAAATTCATTTTTGTATTTTTTGGCTGTCGTGTCGCTGCTGCTTCTTGTGTGTGCGGTTCTCAGCGGATTCGGAACATTTAGCAAGAAAGATTCTTCTCTGAAGTAAATAAAAAAGGAACTGATAAACATATCAGTTCCTTTTTTATTGTGTTGTAAACAGATTAGTCTTCTATTTCGCCTACATACATTCCAATAGCGTGTGCTGCTTTAACATAATCGCTGTGGGCGTCCAAACCTGTTGTGCCGGCGGCAACAACTTCGTCTAAAGTGAATGATGTGATTTTACCATTGCTGAGAGAAACCATGCGGTCGGTATGGCCTTCTGCCAATAAACGTACGGCTTCGGCAGCCAAAACCACAGCCAATGTACGGTCAAACGATGTCGGATTGCCGGAACGCTGAACGTGACCTAATTTGGTAACGCGGGTTTGAAAACCTTTGTAGTTGGCGTTGATTAAACTGCTCAGATAATCACCGATACCGCCGTTGATTTTTTCGCCGACCATGTTTACGGCGCTGGTAACAGCTTCGCCTTTTTCGGTTTTAACACCTTCGGAAACCACAATCAAAGCGCTGGTGCGTCCGCTGGCTTTTACTGCTTCAAGCTTTTTAACAATACCATCTAAAGTATATGGAATTTCCGGCACCAAACAAATATCGGCAAAACCGGCAATGGCGGAATGCATTGCCAGGTGTCCGGCGTCGCGTCCCATAACTTCCAAAATCAGAGCGCGGTGGTGTGAACGTGCTGTTGTCATCAAATCGTCCAAAGCGTTGGTGCAAACCTGACAAGCTGTATTGAAACCAACCGAAAATTCTGTCAGCGGTGTATCGTTGTCAATGGTCTTTGGAATACCAATCATTTTTACACCTGCCATTTTGCAATAGGTGCTGACAATATTCATACTGCCGTCGCCGCCGACAACTACAACAGCGTCCAAACCCAGTTCGCGAACGCCTTCGCCAAAACGCTGAGCCAAAACTTCTTGCGATTCTTTTACGCCGGTGTTGAGCGAACCTAAATATGAACCGGCCATTCTTGGCCACGGTGAGCTGCTGAAATTTTCTTCAGTCAAAATTTCATACGAAAGCGGACGATTGGTTAAGCCGTCGGTGCCGTCATGAATGCCATAAACTTCCCAGCCTTGTTTGGCGGCGGCGTTCACTACGGCCATAATAACAGCATTAAGTCCGGCGCAGTCACCGCCGCTGGTTAAAATACCAATTTTTTTGATGTTGTTCATTCTATAAAAACTCCGTTTAAAATTATTGCAATCAGTCAAAAAATAATGTATACTCTTTACAACTTTGAACGAAAAAATCCACAAAAAAATGGATTTTGTTACAAAAAAAATGCAGAAAGGGTTATTTTACTGATGATAGGTAATGATAAAACGGCTAAACTTCAACTGTTGTTGTGTGAGCTGAAACTTGAGCAAAGACATGTGAATACCGATATGTCAAGATTGCTGAAACAGGGTAAAACCGTTGATTTTTATCAGGCAAAACAGTTGGCAGGGCAAAAAGTCGGATTGGCAAAAAAAATCAGTAAAGTGGAAAGTTCTATAAATCCTAATATTATAGCTTAATTCAATTTTTTGATAAAATTATATGGCTCGCTGTTTGGCGGGCTTTATTGTTATATTTGACAAAAAATAAAAAATGTGGTATACTCAAATTGCTTTATAAAAAATTATGTAAAATTATTAGGATATAAATTGTTGGTTGGAGAGTTTTGCTCATATAACTGATTAACTTTGTCTGAATGTTTGAAAATTTTGCGTAAGGCGTTGTTTCTCGGCTAAAATAGTTTTTACCGAAATCTCTGAAACAGCTTATGTATTTTATTCACGATGACATGGGAGATTATGTTGTCAAAAATCTTTTTCAGTATGAAGAATGTTTTTGTTTGCAAGGTTTGCAACTTTGGCGAAAAAGCCTGGAATCTTTTGTTAAAAGTATTGTCAGGTGTTGTCTTGTTTGTGTTCTCGGCGTTTATCGCTTGCGGATTTGTTGTAACAGCTTTGATTGCAACTCCGGTTGCCGTTGTCGAGGCGTTGTTGATGCCGGCATGGGTCTTTGTTTTCCATGTTTCTGCGGCTAAATGCTGGAGCAGATGGCAAAAAAGACGTGGTTGTAAGGGTATGGGAGATACAATTGTCTTCTATCTCAACAATTATGAATTTGAGTGGCATTATCCGGTGGCAAAAGAAGTCTTTATGTTTCTGACATCTTGGACAGAGTCTGCTGAGTTCAGATTTAATCCGTATTTTGTTGAAGAAACGGAGCTTTACATTTGGCCTGATGAAAATCAGATTCGCTGGTATAAAACTCTGCATAATGGGGATGGAAATGTTCTCTGCAAGCTGTCTTTAGACGCATTTATGAAAATGTGGAACAGAGATGGTATTCAGAATACTCTGGCTAAACTTATGTGGACTAAACTTCCAGAGACGGCTTTTTTGGAGCTTTTGCGCGGTGAAAATGTAAATTGGTCGCTTGTAGATGATTGGTTTATGAATCAATGCCGTTCAAGCAAAGCTGTAAACGCGCTTGTATCTGTTGCTCTCAAAGGTTTTGAATACCCTTGCAAGATTGCGAAGGCGGTTGTGCTTAGAAACGGATTGCCTCAGGCTGTAATTGCTGATTTGCTGGCTAAAAAAGATAGCGAGGATGCTCATATTCTTATTGCTGCTAACACAAACTATGAATACATAGTTATGTTGAAGTCGTCGGTAAATTATAACTTGTCGGCTATTTTGGAAAGCTGCAAAAAGCTGAATCCGGAGTTTGAGGGTTTTGATTCTTGTGTTGAGATGTATCTTGATGAAACAACTTATAAAATCTATCATGACTGCGGATATTCTCTAAAAGCCGAAACGGTTAAGAAGATGTTGTCTTCAGACAATATGTCTCTTTCTCTTTTCAAAGAGATTGTTGACAATGAGCCGATGTTCAAGGACTTGGCTTCTTTGGATAAGGATGTGAAAACGCTTCTGCAATCTAAAATGAAGTACTTGTCAAAACTCGTCTGACTGATTAAATTAAAGCGTTGCTCTTATTAAAAGGGCAGCGCTTTAATTTTTTTCGCGACTCGCTCTGTCTAATGCTATTTTTTGCTTGAAAAATAAAAAAGTATGTGTTAAATAAGGCTAAATTTGTTGTTAAACTTTAGAAAATTTTGGAAAGAGGTGATTTAAGTGGTACAAGTAACAGTTATCGGAAACGATGTAAACCAGTCTTTGAAAATCTTGAAAAAGAAAATGCAAAGAGAAGGCGATTTCCGCGAAATGAAACTGCGCCGTTGCCATGAAAAGAATTCTGAAAAGAAAGCTCGTCGCAAAGCAGAAGCTATCAGACGCGCTCGTAAGCAGATGCGCAAACGCTTAGATACCGAAGGTTTCTAGTTTTTTAGAATACTTTAATGATAAGTCCCCGCCCGCTTGAGTGGGGATTTGTTTTTCAAACATAAGGAGATAAAAATGAAAAAATTGTTTAGCATACTTGCCGGAATTTGTCTGTTTGTAGGTTGCAGCAATGCCGGCGAACAAATTTCTTTGGCCGGTAAAAAGTTTGTTATGCAAAATTCCGAAGCCGGAACAACAATTACTTTGGAATTTGCCGACAGCGGAAATGATTATTACGGACAAGTGGTCAACAATTATTTTGGCAGCTATAAAATATTTAATGATAGAATAACTTTTAGCGCCGGCGGAACAACTATGATGATGGGACCGCGTGAAGAAATGGAAGCCGAAGGACGTTATTTTGCCGATTTGGATAAAGTTAGAAATTTTACTTTGCAGAATGATGTTCTGACTCTGACAACCTCCGACGGCAAAGTTCTGGAATTTAAAGAAAAATAAATCTAATTTTGCAGGTTAAAACAGTTCAACGGCGGTGAAAGAAAATTTGCCGCCGCTTTACTTTTTTGTTGACATTAGTGTATATTTATGATTTGTTAAAAACAATCTAAAGTTGAATGAAGCAAAAGGCTGAAAATGATTAAAAAAATAGGAAATATAATTTATAAATTGCTTTTTGCGATTGCTGTCATGGGCTTTTTTATATGTTTTTCTCTTCCCTTTGGCAATGAGTTTTATTTAAGCGGTTTGCAGCAATATTTTACATCGGATGAATTATCGCTTTTTTCTATGCAAAGCAAAGTAGCTGTATGCGTGCTTGGTATTTTACTATGGCATAAATTAGGCGAAAAATACTCAGTTTTTTATAAATATGAAATGCTGGCTTTAATGATTTTGTGTATTGCGGTTTTACATATATCGCAAAGCAATCCGGCAAGTCATAAGCTTGCAGATATTCAGTATTGCATGGAAGATAATTATTGCCCTGATTATGTTAATGTTTTGCTGAAAAGAACAGGAACTCAAACTGATGACAATGAGTAAGTTTATGAAAATATCTGCAAAAGGTCTGTTGGCTGGTTTTATTCTGTTAATGCTTTGCATTTTGCAATATGAAATAGAGAGCTTTGCCGAAAATATAACCTTATCAATATATTTTGAAAGAATTTTGCTGGGATTGACTGCTATCTGTTTAATTTTCTTTGTGTTTTTGCCATTAAACAAAAGAAATGTTTTATTTTTTAGCTCGCCTCTGATTTTTCTCATTCTTTTTGTGTCAATAAACCAGGAAATTCAGGAAATTTTAGAACGTGAAAGATGTTTATTTGAACCTGGATGGTGTTCCAATCCTGAAATAAGGAGGCTGTATGAGCAAAATTCTTGAAAATAAAAAAGTGCAGTTGGCTATATTATTTTTTAAATGGCTGGCTCGGATTTGTTATTGGGTAATAAATGGTATAACCTTATTTTTAATAACTGTATTTATGATATTTTATGTTATGATTGATTCGTTTAGCTATCCGTCTCAAGACGAAGATGCTTGCTATTTTCCTTCCGAAGCGTTTGTTGCAGCATTGCTTGCTAAGCAAGATAGTAGAATCTGCCGGCTTTTATCAAAAAGCACTTTAAGAGGTTATGTTTTTAAGGTCGCTATTTATACGAAAAATAAAGCCTACATAGAAAAATATTTTGATAAAGCGGATTTCTATTTGAACGGAAAACAGATAATTGCTTTGTTTGAACTAGGTTGTAAGAATATTGCTGAAGAATTTTTGCGCATTTTTGGTTTTATGTCAAAGTATGACGACGAATTTTTGAAATATCTTCACAGTCATAACTATAATTACAACTTCTAAAGCGATTTTGTTTGTAAAAAAACAGCAGATATAAAAACTGCTGTTTTTTTTCTTTAAAAATTCATTTATCATAATGAGTATAAATAGTGCTTGCAAAGCGGCGGCTAATTGTCTATAACAAATAAAATTTTAAGAAATACAGCCCGTTAGGAGTTTTGATTATGGGATTTAACTGTGGTATCGTTGGTTTGCCGAATGTTGGCAAGTCTACGCTTTTTAATGCTTTAACACAAACAATTGCCGCTCAGGCTGCGAATTTTCCGTTTTGTACAATTGAGCCAAACACCGGCCGTGTCGCTGTTCCGGATAAACGTTTGGATAAATTGGTTGAAATGGTTCAGCCTAAAAACGTGGTGCCGACACAACTGGAGTTTGTGGATATTGCCGGTTTGGTAAAAGGCGCGTCAAAAGGCGAGGGTTTGGGAAATCAGTTTTTGGCTAATATTCGGGAAACAGATGCTGTAATCCACGTTTTACGCTGTTTTGAAAATGATAATATTACTCACGTTGAGGGTAATGTTGACCCAGTGCGTGATGCGGATATTGTGAAAACAGAATTGATGATTGCCGATTTAGATTCGCTGCAAAAAAGAATTGATCAGCTGCGTAAAAAAGCTACGGCCGGAGATAAGGACGCTGCCGTAAACGTAAGAGTTATGGAGCCGATTATTGCCGCTTTGCAAGCCGGTAAGCCTGCGCGTTCTGCCGCGCCGGATGCTCAGGATAAAGAAGCGGTAAAGTGCTATAAAATGCTGCAGCTGCTGACCTCTAAACCGGTTTTGTATGTTTGCAATGTTGACGAGGATTCGGCGGCAACCGGTAATGAATTTTCAAAAGCTGTGCAGAAAATGGCGGCTGATGAAGGCGCTGAATCAGTTATTATTTCAGCCGAAATTGAGTCGGAAGTGGCGCAACTGGAATCCGAAAGCGAAAAACAAGAATTTTTGAGCGCTTTGGGTTTGGAAGAAACCGGATTGGCAAAAATTATCCGCGCCGGCTACAATCTTTTGGGTTTGCAGACCTATTTTACGGCAGGACCGAAAGAAGTCCGCGCTTGGACTTTTGTTAAAGGCATGAAAGCCCCGCAATGCGCCGGAATTATTCATACTGATTTTGAACGCGGCTTCATCCGCGCCGAGACAATCTCGTATGACGATTATGTAAAATTCGGCGGCGAGCAAGGCTGTAAAGACGCCGGAAAAATGCGCTCTGAGGGCAAAGAATATGTCGTTCAGGACGGCGATTTGATGAATTTCTTGTTTAATGTTTAAGCTTGGGCGGCAGCAATGCCGCTTTTTCTTTAGATAAAACTTATAAAAAATTGACATTACGGCCTTTGGCTTTATATTAAAAGCAAAGGAGAAAAAATGAAAGAACCTGCAGAATTGAGTCGTGAAGAAGCGGCGGCTGAACTGGCTTATTTGGCGGCGGAAATTGCCCGCTCAGATAACGCTTATTATCAAAATGACGAGCCGTATTTGACGGATGCCGAATACGATAAGCTGAAACACCGCAATACGGCAATCGAAAAAATCTATCCGGATTTAGTGCGTGCCGACAGTCCGTCTAAGCGCGTCGGCGCCGCGGTGCAAAGCAAATTCAATAAAATAGAACACCGTTTCCCGATGCTGTCTTTAGCCGATGTTTTTTCTATTGAAGAGGTTGAAGATTTTGTTCAGGGAGTAAAGCGCTTTTTGAATACGGCAGAAAATATTCCGTTTATGGCGGAGCTGAAAATTGATGGTTTGTCTTTTACGGCTCGTTATGAAAACGGGCGATTCGTTTCAGGGGCAACTCGCGGCGACGGAGTTGTGGGTGAAGATATAACCGAAAATTTAAAGACGATTCGCCAACTTCCGCTGCAGCTGCCGGACGGAGTGCCTGAAGTGCTGGAAGTCCGTGGCGAAGTCTATATGGCTAAGAAAGATTTTTTGGCGCTGAATGAAAAAAATACGGCAGAAAAAAAGAAAATATTTGCCAATCCCCGCAATGCCGCCGCCGGTTCGCTGCGTCAGTTGAATCCTAAAATTACGGCGGAACGTAAATTAAGTATTTGGGCGTATACTTGGGGTGAGGTTTCGCAGCGGCAATGGCAGACGCAGGAAGAATTTTTTGCTAAATTGAGTGAATGGGGTTTTCCGATAAATCCTAACAACAAAGTTTGTAATTCTATTGCTGAGATAGAAAAGAATTTTGCGCATGTGATGGAGATTCGCGCGGATTTGCCGTATGATATAGACGGTTTGGTCTATAAGGTTAATTCCATAGAATTGCAGGAGCGTCTTGGCTTTTTAACCCGCACGCCGCGCTGGGCGATTGCACATAAGTTTCCGGCAGAGCAGGCTATAACCAGAATCAATAATATCCGCGTGCAGGTTGGACGCACGGGAGCTTTGACTCCGGTCGCCGATTTAGAGCCGATAAACGTGGGCGGAGTGCTGGTTTCGCATGCTACTTTGCATAATGAAGATGAAATCAAACGCAAAGATTTTCGCATTGGCGATATGGTGGTGATTCAGCGCGCCGGTGATGTGATTCCGCAGGTTGTGGAAGTGATTTTGGATAAGCGTCCGGCGGATTCGCAGCCATATGAATTTCCGACTGTTTGTCCGGAATGCGGCGCGCATGCCATTCGCGAAGAAAATGAAGCGATTCGCCGCTGTACGGGTGGTTTAACTTGTCCGGCGCAGGCTAAAGAACGTCTGAAACACTTTGTTTCCAAAGAAGCGTTTGATATCGTCGGATTGGGAGAACGAGTCATAGAAGAATTTTTTGACGAGGGATTTCTGCATAGTCCGGCCGATATTTTTACTTTAGAAGAACGCAACCATGCACCTGAGGATGATTTATTCAGTCCGTCCAAAGCGCTGAATTTAGAAAAAAAAGCAGGTTGGGGCAGGCTGTCGGTTAAAAATTTGTTTAGTGCCATAAACAGCCGGCGTACTATTTCCTTGCCGCGTTTTATCTATGCTCTGGGGATTCCTCAGGTCGGTGCGGCAACGGCGCTGACTTTGGCTAAAAACTACGGAACTTTTGCGGCTCTGCAGCAGGAAATGGAAAACCGCGAAACCGAAAAACTGGTAACGATAGACGGTATCGGTGCCTCTATGGGGACGGATATTGTGGAATTTTTCTGCGAGGAGCATAACCAAAAAACTATTGCCGAACTGTTGAAATTTGTGACGGTGGAAGAGTATGTCTCAGACATCAATTCCGATTCGCCGCTCAATGGCAAGACGGTGGTGTTTACCGGCACGCTGGCCGGTTTAGCCCGTGCCGAAGCCAAAGCTATCGCCCAAAAATGCGGCGCTAAAGTAGCTGGAGCAGTTTCCGGACATACCGATTATGTGATAATGGGCGAAGACGCAGGTTCCAAAGCCAAAAAGGCGCAGGAACTTGGTATAAAAATTTTAACAGAAGATGAATTTTTGGAAATGACCAGATGAAACATACTAAAGCTGATAATGTGCATGGCTGGCTGATTGTGGATAAGCCGTGCGGTATGGGTTCTACAGAAGTGGTGGGCAAAACGCGGTGGCTGATGCACGCCAATAAAAACGGCCATACCGGAACTTTAGACCCGTTTGCCAGCGGGGTTCTGCCTATTGCTTTCGGCGAGGCGACTAAGCTGGTGCCGTTTGTGACCGACGGCAGAAAGGAATATGAATTTATCATAAAATGGGGCGAGCAAACTGTGACTGACGACACCGACAGCGAAGTGATTGCCCGCTGCGATAAAGTTCCGCCGCATGAGGAAATTATAGCGGCCATACCGCATTTTATAGGTAAAATAACCCAGATTCCGCCTGCTTATTCTGCAATAAAAATCAACGGGCAGCCGGCGTATAAATTGGCGCGCAAAGGGCAGGAAGTGGCTATTCCGCCGCGCGAGATAGAAATTTATAGTCTGGAGCTGCTGGAAGAGTCTGCCGATTCGGCAAAGTTTAGGGTTGAATGCTCTAAAGGAACTTATGTCCGCACTTTAGGCAAAGATTTAGCGCAGTTTTTAGGCACATTGGGGCATTTGATTATGCTGCGGCGCACAAAATGCGGAATTTTTGATACTAAGCATACGATTTTACTGGAAAATTTAGAAAAAATGGAGTATGTAGAAGAACGGCGTAAGCTGCTTCTGCCGATAGAAACGTCTCTGCGCGGCATCGCGGAGATTGCTGTTTCGGAAGAAGATGCAAAAAAATTAAGCATGGGACAGGGTATTTCGCCTAAAAATTACGGCGTTAAAGCGTCAGATTGCGCGGCTGCCTATTCCTGTGGTTGTTTGATTGCGTTGGTGCGGATTGATGAGCGGAAGATTTCGCCGATTCGCGTGTTTAATTTAGATTAAAGTAAAGGAATTATAAAGATGTCGATTACTAGTGAAGTTAAAAAAGAAATTATTGCCAAATACGGTACATCTGCAGATGACACCGGTTCTCCGGAAGTTCAGATTGCTATTTGGACTTATCGTATTAACGCTTTAATTGAACACTTCAATGTTCATAAAAAAGACTTGCATTCTCGTTTGGGCTTGATGAAGATGGTTAGCCGCCGTCGTCACTTGCTTGACCACTTAAAGAGAACAAGCGAAGAAAGATACCAGAATATCATTAGAAAGTTGGATTTGCGTAAGTAATATCCGGCAAAAAGGGGCTGCGGCCGTGTCTGCAGCCCCTAAAAAATCCTGTTTCTGGGCAGGTGAGGTTTTATAAAGATGATAAAAGATGAAGAGAAAGGAAAGAATATATGATAGATTTTAAAGTGTGCCGCAAAGAAATGGAATGGGGTGGACGTAAGTTAGAGTTGGAAACCGGTAAAATTGCCAGACAGGCTACCGGTGCCGTGGTTGCAACCTATGGCGATACAAAAGTAGTTGCTACTGTTGTTGCCGCAAAAGAAGTGAAAGCAGACCAGGATTTCTTTCCTTTAACAGTAAACTATCAAGAAAAATACTATGCTACCGGTAAAATTCCGGGCGGATTTAATAAACGCGAGGGCAAGCCGTCTGAGCGCGAAATTTTGATTTCTCGTTTGATTGACCGTCCGATTCGTCCGCTGTTTCCGGATGCTTTCAAAAATGAAGTGCAGATTATCTGCACCGTTGTTTCGCATGACCAAAAGAATGATTCCGATGTTTTGGCAATGGTTGCCGCATCTGCCGCTTTGGCTGTTTCCGGCATTCCGTTTATGGGCCCGATCGGCGCGGCTAAAGTCGGCTACAAAGACGGCATGTATATTTTGAACCCGAGCGTTGATGAACAAAAAACATCTGAATTGGAACTGACTGTTGCCGGTACCGAAGAGGGTGTTTTGATGGTTGAATCAGAAGCTAACGAGCTTTCGGAAGAAACTATGCTCGGCGCCGTTATGTTTGGTTTTGACAGCTTCCAGCCGGTTATTGCCATGATTAAAGAATTGGCTGCCGAAGCCGGTAAAGAAAAATGGGCTGTTCCTGAATTTCCGCCGGAATACGAAGCTTTAAGCCAGCGCATTATGAAAGATTACGGCGACCGCTACAATGCTGCTTTTTCAATTACCGATAAGCAGGAGCGCGGCACGGTTTTAGGTCAGCTGGCTGAAGAAGTTAAGGCTTCCATTGACCCAGAAAATGAAGTTGAAAACGCTTTTGTCGGCGATGCTATTGAAAACGTTATGCACCATACAATGCGTGAAAAAGTTCTGTCTACCGGCCACCGTATTGACGGCCGCGACACCAAAACCGTCCGCCCGATTCAATGCGAAGTTGGTTTGCTGCCGGAAGCTCACGGCTCTGCTTTGTTTACCCGCGGCGAAACTCAGGCTTTGGTTGCTACAACTTTGGGTACTCCGGATGATGCTCAGCTGGTTGACGGCTTGCTTGCCGAATACGACCAAGACTTTATGCTGTTTTACAACTTTCCTCCGTTCTCAGTCGGCGAATGCGGTCGTTTGGGTACTCCGGGCCGCCGAGAAATCGGACACGGAAAATTGGCATGGCGCGCTATTCATCCGATGCTTCCAAAAGATAAAGATGAATTTCCTTATACAATCCGTGTTGTTTCCGATATTATGGAATCTAACGGTTCATCCTCAATGGCTACGGTATGCGGAACTTGCTTATCTTTGATGGATGCTGGTGTTCCAATGAAAAAGCCTGTTGCCGGTATCGCTATGGGCTTGATTAAAGAAAATGACGGCCGTGTGGCTATTTTGACCGATATTTTGGGCGATGAAGACCACTTGGGCGATATGGATTTTAAAGTTGCCGGTACAAAAGACGGTGTAACCGCTTTGCAAATGGATATTAAAATTATCTCCATTACCAAAGATATTATGAAAAACGCTCTGGCTCAGGCTCATGAGGGACGTATTCACATTTTGGGCGAAATGGCTAAAGCTATTGCCGAGCCTCGTCCGCAGGTTTCGCCTAAAGCTCCGCGCATTTACTCTATGAAGATTCCTGTAGATAAAATCCGTGAAGTTATCGGCACCGGCGGTAAAGTTATCCGTGAAATTATTGAAAAAACCAATACTAAAATTGATATTACCGATGACGGCGTTGTAACCATTGCTTCTAACAACAATGAAAACTGCGAAGCCGCTATTGATATCATCAATGGTATTATCGCTGTGCCGGAAGAGGGCAAAATCTACAAAGGCGTAATTACAAAAATTATGGACTTTGGCGCATTTGTTCGCTTCTTGGGACAAACTGAGGGTTTGGTTCATATTTCAGAAATTAAAAACGAGCGCATTGCTTCGGTTTCCGATTTCTATAAAGAGGGCGATACAATCTGGGTTAAATGCATGGGTTCTGATAACCGCGGCAAAATTAAATTGTCGGCAAAACGCGTTAACCAAGAAACCGGCGCAGATTTGGAAAAGTAATTTTTCAAAAATTGCTGTAATGAAAAGGCTGCCTTTATCGGCAGCCTTTTTGCTGTTTTATATGCGCTAAGTTAAGCAAAGAGCTATTTTTCTATAGTGATATACTGAGGAGGAATTACACCGCCTTTTATAACAAGAAGATAGTAGCGGACATAGGCAAATCTCCGTCCGGCTTTGTCGTTGCAAATGCTCCAATCAACCGGAGAAAAATCAATATCTTTTACAGAATCCAGCTTTTCATAAAACTCGTCGCATTTACACATAAGCTCAGGATGTTCAATGCTTTCCGGATATTTATCGCCTAGCTGCGGCGAAACATAAATGCTTTCAATTAAACCATCGGCATCCAATTTATCAACATCTACAGATATAAGTACATTGTTTTCTGCAAAATTTTTTAATAAATCAACTGATTGTTCGTTCCACTTAATGGGTTCAGTAAAAAATCTAATTCCACGGCTGCGGCCGGTAAAACATTTTTCCAGCCATTCTATAACATCTTCTTGAGTCTTTAGATTTTCATCTCTCCACAAATAGCTTTTAAGATTAACCGTTTTGCTTTTGGCAAATGATTGCAATCCGTCAGTCTTAATTGTATTATCTTTTGGAATATAATGGTATAGTTTCATATTATCAGCCTTTGTTATTTATTATTGTAACAAATATATTTTTAGTAACAAGATAAAATATTTTATCTGCACTATTTTTAATAGGGTTTTATGTGTGTGGTAAAATGTGAAAAACCGGTTTGCTTATCTTCAAACGCTATTTTGCACTTTTTATAGACATCGCTAAGAGTTGCTTTTTGTAAAGTTGTATAGTTAAATAATAAATACATTTTTCCGTTTTGACCTTTAAGACTATAACCTGTAGAGATGTATTCTTTGCCCAAAGACTTAGCCGCTTCTACCAGACTTATGCAATAATCTTGCAATGACGGATCTAAAATTGTTGATGCATCTGTGTAAGCATAAAAATGAAGAGCGTATAAATAGTCAGTATCCTTTAGCGAGCCGTCAGCATTATAATATTTAGCTAATCCGTAAAGTACATGCTTTATTAAAGAATGAATTTATTGGTGGCGATTTCATTGAGACTGCCCTAGAAAAATCATTCTGACTTAAACACGTGGATTAGTAAGCAAAAAAACACCGCGAAAAAGTTCTATTTTGTGTATTTCTACACCTCATATAGGGCTAGCATTGAAACGTTTTGTTTCTAAATATCGCCGTTAAGATGATATATTTAGAGGGTGGTTATTTACCGCCCTCTAGATATTTAATTGAGTTATCAAAAAGCCTTATTCATAGAACAATTACATTCGGCGCCTGCCTTATAAAGCAATGCTATACCGGCTTTAATTTTGAATTCCGTAGTTTCTTGTCCTAATAAAATAAGTTGGTTGCTGAATGTAGAATAAATTATTGCTTGACACTCTGCTGAGAGGCTACTCATATCCCAACAACTTGGTAATTGACCTGATTTTTCCCGTTTCATTTGATGTGTTAAGGTATCTTTACAACGATATAAATCGAATGAATTACTTGTTATATTTTGACACACATTGTTTATCTGAGTTGCGCTATCTTTCTTGAAGTCAGCGATAACTTTTCTCTGTAAAGCAGCGTTTTTTTGCCTGTATTTGTTCAGCTCTATCTTTTGCAATTTCGACAGCTTTTTTATCTGCCTCTACCTTTTTATTATGTTCAGATAAGCCTTGCTTATCGACAAATCCATCGGGAAGTTGACCATTTCTAAGTTGAGCAGGTGTAATTACAACGCGAACATTTGGTTGTAATTGGAGATAATATTTACCTTCTCCCCCACTATTACAATGTCGTTCCCCATCATACTCACAAGATAAATATGCAACCTTTTCAATAACATATTTAGCACCTTTGGTATGATTACAATCTACTGTATCATATCTTGGAAATAAAGGCTGTACGGAAGCGCTAGAATATACCTTAGGCTGGAGACATTTTCCCCCACCGATGAAATAAATTTCTCTATTGGTATAAAGGGATTGACTTTCTACAACAACTTGGGGAACTGTTTCACAAGCAGACAAAAATAATGATGCAAATGAGAATAGATATACTTTTATTTTGTTAATCCTCATCATTTTCCTCCTCATCATTTTCGTCATCTACTTCGTTATCTTCCTCATCTTCTTCTGTTACAAAACTAGCTTCAAAGTAATACATATCTTTTTTTCTATTTACATTATATGTAACTGGTACGACATTTTTATTGCTTAAAACAGCATCTGCCTTGCATGAAAGAGCTCTTGTACTTCTGTTGTAATAAGTTTCTTCTATATTATTTAATCCTGTAACTTTCAGCTTAAGTTCAGACATTGATTCGATGGAATTAAGAGTATCAATAGCGCCTTCTATAATTTCTGAATCGGTACAAGTTGGATTAAATTTTTTATAATAATATTGCCCAATATTTATTAAAATACAAATTAAAAATATAATGCCGGCAATTTCTTTTATAATTTTCCACATGCGAATTCTCCTATTGTTAGATAAAACAATGACCACCTTTTTAGGCGGTCGGAGAGTTCGTAAATCATATTAGCGTAAATGATTCTCTTAGCCTTTAAAGCCGTGTATTTCAGAGATAAGTCACGGCTCTTGAACATTTGCTAAGAGCTCCCCGACCATATCTCTATGAATCGGGGATATATTTATTCTCAGCTATTACAACCAGCTGAGAAATATAACGATGTTATATCCTAACACCGACGCTAATATTGAGCTTACGACAGCTCTCTTGCACCTTAAAGGCACTCAGAATACAGAATCCTGCATTCATTACGATGATATACAATAAAAATTAAAAAATCAACTAATTTTATCAGAGGCGATTCGCAATAAGAAGTTGCTTTTTTTCTCACTATTTATTCTCTTTGTTGACTTATTGTTGACTTGAGATTTAAAACAAAAAAAGCCGCTAAATTAGCGACTTTGTAACTACTTGATTTTCATCAATAAAATTGGAGCGGGCAATGGGGTCCACTCCATTTTTTATAAAAGCATTGATTTTACTTGCTTTTGCATTTTGCTTGGGGCTTGGTTTTAACCAAATGCATCACAAATTGCATCACACTTAAATTTAAATAAATTATAACGCGAATTTTATAAAATGTACACGTTTTTATTCAACGTCGTGCAAAAAATATGGTTTTAAAAATGTAATTTTTTTCTTTCGAAGATTCAAAATGTTAATCGTTATACATACTAAATTTTTAAAAAAAATTTTAAAAGCCCTGATTTTTTTAGGTTCCAGTATTCAGGATTTGTTTTTTCATCTCCTCTCGCAATGAGGCGAGTAATAAATTTTGTTCAAAAAATTTTTTATAAGGAATAACATACAATGTTAAATCCAGTGAAAAAAATAATCGGGGATTTCAAAAAACCGAAAAGACCGATTTATTACACTTCTCTTTTCCAGTCTTGTGGAATCGGAGAGTACTATTTGAAAGAAAATCTTGGTTTAGTTGGAGCAGTAAGCAACGAGCTGTTGCCTCAAAGAGCTAAATGGGCGCAAGAACTTTATCCCGAATGTAACGTCGTTTGTGGCGACATTTGGGATAAAGATGTCTTCGAAAAACTCGTACAACTTCATAAAGAAAAAGGTTGTACCGGTGTTATGGCAAGTCCTGCGTGCCAATCATATACATTGAGCAATTCAAAACGTAATCCATCTGACAAGCGAGGTCACCTTTTTGAGCCGACACTTGAATTTGTTCGTCGAACAGATCCGGAATGGGTGATGATTGAGAACGTACCACAAATGTTAACCGTCAAACTTTATGATGGTCGTGTAGTGGGTAAATATATCGTCAAAGAACTTGAAAAAATGGGCTATATCGTACATTATGGTGTACAGAATGCAGCAAATTTTTTCGTTCCTCAAAACCGCAGAAGAGCTGTCATTTTGGCTCGTAAAGCTAAGGCATGGGAGTTGCCTAAGCCTTTTGATGAAGTTCTTACCCTGCAAGATGCCATCGGAGACCTTCCATCGCTTGAATGTGGGCATAGAAGTCATCTAAAGTACCATGTGGCTCCGATGTGGGCATTCCCCCAAATCGAAGTAATGAAACACACTCCGACCGGATGCTCTGCACATGATAATCAGGTATGGAAACCCGTTAATGTTGATGGCAGTCCGAGTAAAGCCCGGTTTCGTTGCAGTTTTCAACGTAAAGCATGGGATGAACCATGTAATACGATACTCTGCGACTCCAAAAGCATTTCAGGTTTTCGAACATGCCATCCGGGAAGGCCTCTAGGCGGGTCCTGTTGGAGCGATTCGAGACCTTTAACTGTGCTTGAATTACTGCGAATAACAGGTCTCCCAGACAATTATCCTATTCCAGAATGGGCAAGTGATAAACTCATTCGGGATGCGCTTGGTGAATGTTTTGCAAGTTTTCATGTTCTCGCTATCATGAAAGGTCTTTTCGACTAATCATAACTTAAATCAAGTTAAAGGTGTCGGTATTTTTGGGTATCGGCACCTTTTATTATGACATGCCTGCAAATATAAGAACACATCCGACAAATAAAAAACACTCAAAACCGGATTAGATCGTTATTCAAGCTTAAAAATATTTCTTTACAGCCTGTCGATATTGCTCCAAGAATAACTTTTTAAAGTATGTTGCGTTATTTTGCTCATAAAACATGATGATTGCTTTTTTGTACTCAACTTCATCAACGCTACGATACGACAACGGACACCAATCAGAACCAAGCAACAAGGCATTACCTAAGATTCGGGAAGTTCGTTTGTTCCCATCTTCAAATGGTTGTATATAAGCAATCATCAAAACCGCAATCAAAGCTTTTTCAATCGGATTTTCCGTCCGGTTAATCACTTCAATCAAAGCTTGTAATGCATCTTTAATCTGGTAAGCATTGTCCAACGGCTTGTAATTCGTTCCAACGATTCCAACCTTGCCGTTACGAATTCCGGTTGCAACATTCAAATCAGAAACGAGCAAGCGATGGATGCCCTCAATTTTCGCAATATTCAACTGTTTATACTGCTCCGGTGCCTGCAACACAAAATCCAAAGCTTTTTTGTGGTTTAACACCATGTTGGTTTCTTCCAAAGTCTTACCTTTAGCCGATACATGCTCTTTCAACAAGCGCTCTGTATCCAATAAAGTGTAGGTATTTCCTTCGATTTTTGATGATTTCCAAGCAAGTTCAACCGTCAAACGCTCAAATTCTTTTTGTAATAATTTCGGAGAAAGTCCGGATTTTTTCTGTCTGTATGTATCATTTAAGGCGCTTAACTCCGCTTTTTCCTTGTCATTCAAGAGAGTTTTCAGACCGGCATATATATCAAAGTTAAAATGAATGTCTTGAGGCGCACGCTCGTCCTGATCTTTCAGAAAATAAGTTTCAACGTCGATATTTTCCAAAACATTAAGACGCTGCAGAGCTTTATAAACCGTAGCTTTTGCTGAACCCGATTTTTCAACCAATCCGTCACCGATTAATAGTTTCAAATCGCGAGTTATGGTCATTTTCGTAACATCTTGATGCATCGCGGATAAAAATTTTTCAATATCATCACGTTTGCATAACGGATTATCTTTGATAAAATCCAAAATCAGTTCCTGACGCTTATTATACATATTTTGCTCCAATCGTAACATTTTTATATCTGAATCGTAACATTTTTGTTACGATTAGTCAAATTATTTTTTTATTTTTGCAATATAATATCGGAGAAAAACAAGTAAATTACTAGTGAATAGCCAATTGAAACGCTTATTACGCGCGTGTGATAAATGACAAGTACATTTTTTAGTACGATTCACCATTCATAATAAATAGCTAACAAATATAAACTATACGATTTGTATGGTAAATAACGTCTTCTACCCATAAATGATTCAACATTTTCATTTTTAAAAATTCACATATTACGACTCTCTCAAATTTTCATGTTCTAAAAATTGGAGAGATATAAAACCGAGTAAGTTGTGAAAGGTTGAGTGCTTTCCATTTAGCAACAATTTCCAATGGAACAGATGCAAGTTGTTCCTATCCCGAAATAATATCTAATTAAAAGGTTAAATATAATGAAAAAAATAATAAAATTAATATTGCAAAATATACGTTGGCATCAACAACAAGTAAACAATCATAAACTTCTACTAATATCTAAATTTAAGAATAATAATGGATATAAAAAAGATGATAATATTGCGAATACTGAGACATGCGATTTTAACACTACTTATGGCAGTGATTCTTACGTTTCTGATACTCCAAATGAATTAAAGCATGAAAATAAGTATAAGTTAAAACGTAAACAAATTTATGAATGGATAGCCTCGAGTAAACCAACGCATTTTTTGACAATACAATTTCCTACAAATATGAGAAGTGATAATCTTAACGTATCAAAAAATCATTTACGTCGATTTATGGCTAGGTTTGAACAATATCTTGTTGGATCGCGATGGACCGGAAAACATATCCCTTTCTATGCTTTTGCCGAAAAAGGTCGTCATGATGGTTATAATTATCATTTTCATATATTATTGAACTGTAGCGGATATGGTAATGAACCAATAACAAAAGCATTAAATAACGCGTGCTTAAATTTATCACTATCACTGGAAACATATTATATTGAAGAAGTTAAGGATAATGAAGTTATATACTACTGTTTAAAAGATATAAAGACATTCGATAAGACAGATTGGTATGACCGCATAATTCCTTCTAATATATTGTTTGAGCTATAATTATTAAATATGTTTTTGTGACTAATTGAAATTGTTGTTGCTGTGCTACAGCTATTTTAATAATACATATTATATTCATTTTAATTACTGGTTATTTCTTTAGTTTCTTTTCCAGATAGTCTGAATACGAATTTTTATAAACAATTATAAAATCATCTATACTTTTTTTTGTTTGCATAAAAATATACAATGTTCCTATAACCGCTATTAGATAGAGTTGTATTTGTAATTTAATATTAACTGTTATATTTTCAAATAGTGTTTTTTCAATCCTTATATTATAGGTTGCGTTTCCTATCATGCTACATACAAATACACCTATCAATACATAAATAATTGAATATAGAAACTTTTTGTTGTTAGTTAAAAATGGAGTTAACTGTTTATTCTGCTTCAAAATTTTATTGAATTTTTCGTTTGTATAAATTGCACTCATATATGCCATATTAAAACCAAATATAATAGATAGTGAAGTCATGGCACAATTGATCATATCATTTTTTATTTCATTAAATAAAAAATATATGCATATTATACCTAATAAAAAAATATATTTATGTTTCATTTATTTATCTCCAATAATTTTCTCTCGACTTCTTTGGCATCATAATAACCATCATTTGATTTAATAACCTCAACATCTTGTTTCATTATAAAAGCTTTTTTATTAATAACTAATACTCTATTTTCATCATCTTCGCCCTCAAACTCAAACTCGTCTATACTACAGTCTGATTTAAAATCGTTAAATTTTCTTTTAATAGTATCTTTCTCTAATTTACAATTGAAATGTAACTTAATGTCGCATGTTTCTGGTAGAGTATTATCCCAATCATCATTGAACTTTGTTGAAAAATAATCTTGAAGAAATATATTATTTGTAAGTTTTAATTTTACACTTGAGAATTTCTTTATATTATCTGAAAATTTATTAATATCGTTAGCTATATCGTACGCTTTGATACGATATCCATGATCTTTCAGATATGAAACCAACACGCCTTTTTTTTCATTATCAGAGAGCAATACAACATCACTATTAAAATTGGTAAAAATAAAAAATTGTTCATCTGTATGCGTTACATTTTTGCTCAATATATCTTTTTTAAAAAGATTTTCAGTCTTATCAAAACAATCATTTGCTTCCGTACTTCCATATTTTACTTCTATAAAGCAATAATCTTCCGTTATATGTACACTGAACACATAATCAATATTGTTTCTAGAATATGGAATTATCTTACTTTCCCCAAACGCTGAATGGAATTCTGCATAGTTAATAGGGCTTCTCTCATCCAAATTAATTAATCTATGTAACGTGAATCTCATACTTTTTGTTCCCTTTTTACTAAATTTATATCTTATTTCATATACTTAGGTTTTGGTTTTAAAAATCGCAAGCTTATATTGGGAAATTTTAAGTAAATGTAACGATAAACAATATTTATATTTTACATACATAATAGGTTTTGGCTTCTATTAACCAATTATCATCTGGTAAGTTATTATAGGGATCACAAATAATAATCGGTTTATAATGCTCATCCGAAATCTGATCAATATCTACAAGAAAAAGGTAGTATTTTTCTTTTAATACCATACTGGTGTTGCGCTCGTTATCGCTCCAGTAAAAATGAGGATTTCCATGATACGCTTTAACTTCAATGAAACAATCATATTCTGTAGAATTCTCATCATTATAAGAAAGTATATCATAGCCGGCAGTAACATCAATTTGGGATATCCTTTTTGCTTTTTTACCAGATGAAATAAGCCGTTTATTCTCGTAATTAACAACAAAAAGTTCACCTTTGTCACCTTCTTCCTGTTGATTTTCAAGGCGTTTGAGGAGATCGTCTTGGGTGATTTTTCTTATCGCTTTAGAGCAAATAGATTCAAAACAATCGTTAAATGTTCTTGAAACAATTAATCTATTGTTTGATATTGAAACGACATTTAGCGTTATCAAGAGGTTTCTATATATAGCAGCAGAAAGAGAGAATGCATTTATAGGTATTTCAATAACATCCTCATCTATAGCATACTTAATTTCATTACAATTCAACAAATTATTATCAATGATGTATTGCATAACAATTTTACCAATATTTAGTATGCGTTCACTCTCATTCCCTTCAATTAAAGAAGTTCCAAGTTTGGTAAGGTGTAATTTGCTACCACTAAATTGTATGATTTGTAAATCATCTAATAAGTACAAAGCGACTAAATAATTGAGTTCTGTAGAAGATATATATGAACAGAGACTACTAAATGCAGAACGCGTAGCAACCTTTTCATCAAGCAAAAGGGAGATGAATAATTTGATTCCTGATAAACTTCCTATAGAAGTACTATGTTTTAATTCTTCTCGCATAATCTCTTAGTACCGCCTTAACATCTTCATCTCCTCCAGTATCTGAAACATTTGAAAATAGAGGAATTGGCATATTTTCCATAATTTCGATTAATCTCTGCTCTTTTATATCAAGTCGCTCATTTATCGTTTCATCAATTGAATCTTGTGAAACTAAATAATAATAATTCGTTTGAGTGCCATTTGGGAGGCCATATCTATGAATTCTATCTTTTGATTGAATAAAGTGTGCGGCATTAAAAGAACGTTCGAGATAAATAGCATTATGACATGCTTTGTGTAATGATATTGATTCAGCCACAGCAAATGGATTTGCAATCAATACATTTAAGCCTGAATGTAGATTGTTGAACTCCTTAATGATTGCTTCACGAGTTAGAGAATATTCCTCTGTTTCAGGATCAATATCATCAGTTGCGACAGGAGTATCTCCATAAAGGATTTTATTATAAATTCCTTCGGAAGACAAGAATTGGCTAAAATATTCAATTGTTTTAATGTAGCACGCCCATATAACTACCTTTCCACCAGATGATACAATTTGATCAACCAGTTCTTTAGCTTTTTTAAACTTAGCAGGAATTTCATGATGAGAATACTTCAAAACAGTTTGCAGAATACTGTCATCTTCTTCAACCTCAGATATATTTATTCCTTCTGATTTTGCAAAATCAGAAAGAGGTTGTCTCAGCAAAAGAGGATTTGTCGCAGCCTGCATTAATCTGATAATCCTGGCTTTGGTTACAGAAGATTTAAATAATTTATCATCTGTATTTGTGATATCATTAATATACTTTCGCTCAATAAAATCATAAATTTTACGTTGTTTATCACCCATCGGGACTATAATCGGCGGGTGAATTGTAGCTTCTGGAATTTTTAGATCTGATTTCTTAACACGGATAAAGTATGGCGAAATCTGGCTTATTAATCCGTCCACACGATAATCACTTTCTCGTCTAGACATATCTTTTAGTTGCCCTATTTGATAACGGATAACTTTCTTTGTCGGCCAAATGAATTTAAACAGATTATATAAATCTTCATATCCATTTGGAGCCGGAGTTCCAGTAAGTACGACGCGAGCACTACTATCTTGAGCTAAAGACATTACTGCTTGAGCATACACACTGTTTTCAGATGTATTTTTAATTTTATGCGCTTCATCTAGTACCACCATAACACGATATTTTCGCAAAAAGTGTTTTAATTCATCCACAATAGGTGCTACGGATTGATAGGCTAATAAAGTAATTTCCGCAGGATCAATATCATAAAGATATTGTTTTTTAGCTTCTAGAGATATTCCTGATAGTCTTTTGGATTTGGCCTTTATTCCAAAACACTCTTCATATTCATTTTCCCATGGTGCAAAAGAACTTAATGGCCCTATAATTAAAAGTTTATCTATTTTTTTTACGTCATCATCGGAAAGATTATGCAAATATGCATATGCTCCATAAACAACACTTGTTTTACCCGCTCCAGGAACAGAAAAATTACATGCATTTTGCGAAAAAGCTAGATGGTACGCAGAGAGTAATTGTAAATCATATAGTGTTCGATGTGGCATATTGTCGATGAGCGCGTTCTTAAAGGCATTTAGATCTTTTAGATTACATTCATTGTTCCTTATAGATAAGGCTTTTTGTGAAAAATCTGAAAATTTTTCTTCTTCCGAGAGATACCTTGATACCACTTCATTAGATTTATTAGAATATTCTATTTCTGCAGAACAAAGTTTTGATAAATAATTTATACGATCAAAGCAATGGTGAAAATCATGAACATGAGAAATAACAATTCTGTCGCTATCAATCAAACAATCAAAAGAATTGCGCAATAAACTATTAGCTCGGCGATTATCAACCAATGAACTAATGCATCCTGTTAACACAACTGTTGTATCATCTATTGTTTCAATGTAAATCTTATTAGTCATTATTCTAACATCTTCTTATATTCCCAAATTAGTGAATTGATTTCTTTAACGCATTGTTTTACATTTGCATCACTCTTAAATGATGATTGTTCTGTATCAATACTTTTTAAGACATCAAGAGCTTTTTGTAAAAGCTTAAGAGGATTATCAGCCTCTTGCTTATTGTTTAACTTATCTTTACTTCTATAGTAGTTATTTTTCATAGAGGCCAAGACACGAGATTTCCAATGGTTATCTCTTGCTCGAAGTAATCTAGTTATATCATCACCATGCGCATTTTGAATAATACTATCGACCGCTTCTTCCTCATTAGTTACTGGATCAACATTCTTAAAATGTTCATCTCTAAAAACTTCCCAAATATCTTTACACGCAAAAAAACTTCTATTAGGATTGGATGTAGAAGGTTTAATTATAATATCGCGGAAATCTGTCTGATCAAATCCACATCTAATATAATCAAATGCTATCATTTTTAAGTCATTTGTGTCAGTTTCAGGGTCAAAATCCCACATACTTGCAACACTTCCTGAGGAATATCCTTTTAAGGCAGAATACAATTTTTGAAAAGAGTCTTCATTCTTGTCCAAAAGAGTATACATACCATCATAATGATAGCTCTGAAGATACTCATCCATAAGTTTGAGAACGCCGAGGTACATATCTATATTTGCCTTTGTATCCCCCATAAAACTTGCAATTTCCTCTCGAGTAAAGCCCTCATCAGACAAATCCTTACATTTCAAATATTTTTCAATAGGATTATAATCAACTTTTGCATCTTCTCCCATCTGATAAGTGGTCTCTAAGCGAAGTATTTCTTTTCTATCAGCGTCAACAGGGAGAATAATCGCAATAAAATAATTGCAATGTTGCTTTTTATTTGGGTTTATTGCTTCATCACGACGCAAGCTATTGAGCAAAGATGCCCGTCTATTTCCATCAATAATAATTCCTTCAGCAGTGACTATACCATATTTCTGTTGATGCTCATCCAATAAACTTTGTCTCGTCTTTTTATTAGCATCTTTCTTCGATTCCCAAAGAAATTCTTCGATAATTTTCACATCCTTTTCATCTTCAGAATTTAGAGTATGGTTTTGCCTTTCAAAAGATTTAACAGCACTGCCTATTCTGCCATTCAATTTATTATAAACTAAATAATCCAAAGGAATTTCATAAGCATCAAAGGTTCGTCTTTCCCCATGATACAAAAGTGGAATTCCCGTCATGCAAGGTTTTGCCTCATTTTGTAAGTTTGCAAGAGCCGCTTTTCTTTCTTGAGCATTCATGGCTTAATCCTCCATACCATATCTAATGATTTGATCAAGCAAACCTATGTTTGCAAGATTTAATGTATAATCTGAATTCTCATATATTACCTTTAGATCAGATTGGCGGCCAATCCATCCAGCACCCTCGAGAATATTGATGGTTAATATTTTCTTTCCATCTTTTCTGATTTTTTCCCTCGTTCTTAAAACAGACTCGCTAAATCTCGACTGAGTGCTTGATGTTGTAATATTATAAGAACAATTTATCAGTATTTTGGGTTGTTTATTATCTGGAATTATAAAACTATAATTTCTTTCAAGACCATCAACTGATTTATTTTTAACATAAGTTAATCCTTCAAGATCGCATGTCAGTTTAATTGCTTCTTCTACTTTTCTCACAAAAGCGAGAGAAACTCCCGCTGTATATTTTGCGTCCATTTGACGTTTTGCTAGTTTTGTTAATTCTTCGCGATTTTGCAGCTTAGCAATAGTATCTTTGTCAATTTTAAAACCATCTCTATAAAAATCCGGAATTTTTCTCTTAAATCTTTCAGAATCAGCACCATTCAATAAAAGTTCACAAACATCATCCATGAGTGTTTTATTTTCCAATAAAACACTTCTCGTTTTCTCTAAGGACCATTCCGAAGAAAATACATATCTATGTTCACGTCGAAGCATGGATATAATGCGTTTAAACTTTTCTTCAGGGATTTCCATAAGCATCAGAATACTAGTTAAAGAAGATTTATCATTTGCTATACATGCCATCAAGCCTTCTTTGGTGTTAATGCCTGTTAAGTTATTCTGCATTGTATCAACATATTTTACAACCTCATTCCTAGCAGCATCTTCCCAATTTCTATCAATCAGGAACATTGTGATCGTTTTTACTAATTCTTCATACGTAATTCGAATGGGCTTATCCATTTTTCTTTTCTCCATAAGATGTTACGAGTTTTTCTGCAATGCTTCTAATTACTGGCACACAGACGGTATTACCCAATAAATCATAGCCTAAATCCAAACCTTTTTGAGTTTTCCCAAAATCATCTAAAGAATACCAATCTGGGTAACCGAACAATCTTAATCCCTCTCTTAAAGATAAATGTCTCAAACCACCATTGTCAATTACTCCAAGTGTTGCCATATCCATAGCAACAAGAGTTGGAGTTACATCGTTGGGAGAAAGTATGCGTGTAAAATCAAAACTTAACTTTCCAGAAACAATATTATAGCCTTTAGGTTTATTCTCATCTGGAATACGTTCGTACGCTTTCCTTCCGGATTCTTTATCTTCTTCAACAACCACTCTTTTTTTAGGGTATTCAAGAACCAGGTATCCTTTATCCACTAAATCATCAAGCATTTCTTCAAGATTCTCTGAATTAAAAAAAGTTCTAATTTGATTAGCCGTTAGAGGCATCCCATCCATCCACTCAATTCCTATTACAGTTGCCCAATGCTTTTTTCTCCGTTCTTTCAATAAGGTATTCAACAAATCTTTTTCTTGTTCTGTTACATGACCTCGCAATTCGACATCCCAACTATGAATATTGTCTATCCCTCCACGTTTATCTTTAATTGCCTTACCATATAGTTCTTCTGGAGTATATTTCTCAAACAACTGTCTAGTAAATTTACTATCTAGTGTTTTAAGTCCAGTTTCCATCACATCCTTAAAAACTGCTTTTGTTTTTTTGGAACTAGGTAAATGGATTTTATCTTTTAATGTTCCGACAATATATATGCGCTTTCGACTTTGAGCGAGACCAAATTTTTGAGCATCAAGGACTTTCCAACTTACCTTGTATTTGAGCTCTTCTCCAAGCTTATAGAGAATAGTTTTAAGTGTCCGTCCAATTTCATCATCGCTATTCTCTTTATCGTGAGTAACTAGTCCCTCTACATTCTCCAATATAAAACCATAGGGCTTTTTTTCTCTCAGTATTCTCTCAACTTCAAAAAATAAGGTGCCACGCGTATCTAGAAAACCTCGCTGTTTTCCCGCCACACTAAAAGCTTGACAAGGAAAACCTGCTAATAAAAAATCAAAATCAGGTATTTCAACACTATCTATGGTTGTTATATCGCCCTGTATTGTTTTTTCTTTAAAATTAGTTGTTAGAGCTTTTACTGCTGATGGTTTTATTTCAGAAGTCAACACGCATTCAGTTTGGTATCCGGCATCTTCGAAAGCCTGAACAAATCCAAGTCTAATTCCGCCAAGACCAGCAAATAAATCAATATACTTTACAGTTTTCTTTTGTGACATTCTCTTCATTTTCTTTTATTGACTATCTCTGCATTTAACCAATTTCAATTCTGTATTATGGCCTATTTTTGTGCCTATATACTCGGATTCTATCCAAAAAGCTTTGAAAAGCAAGTGATAATTGGCTTTATTGCCCAATTTTCTCTCTATTCTATCTCATTAAAAAAACTAAAATTTGAAATTTCCATAAAATCAAATGTTTACTAAATTGGCCAATAATCAACCCCATAACAAGCGATTTTGAATTTTGTAATAAAATATATACCTGACTTCAACTCATTGTTATGGGGTAAAAAAATAAGCTTCTGTATTTGTGAATATCCTTAACCGGCACTTTCTATACTTAATTCACCTAAAAATTCCTTAAACCGACAAAGAGCGTTCCATACAGAATAATGAGACGTCTTGGCATAGCTTGATTTTCTACCGGTTTTATCATATTGCGGTATAATTTCCGAAAGGTGTTCTGCTAGATATTCATAAGATATTTTTTCTCTTGCACACAGACGTCTCAAACGATCAGGGTAGTCAACAGCCGTCGTTGGTTTATAATTATTATCTAAAAGCCAAGCTTCAAACAACATTTGCATGGTATTTTCCTTTCATAATAAAGTTAATTTTAATCAACGTGCACAATTTCAGTCATTACAGCACAACCGCGAGCTTTTTCAGCTTCACAAGCCTCGATGGCTTCTCTTAGACTCCAGTATAAATAAGGCATTAGAATTCCATTAATTTTAATCTGATACATGATTTTTCTCCTTAAAACGAGTTATTAACTATTTACACTAAATAGTATAACCTATTTTAGGGATGTCGGGAGCCACGAAAACACACGTTACCAACGACATTTTGTTACGATTTAGACAGGATTGCTAACAAACAGACGGGAAACATTAATTATCAGCTGAATTTACATAAAATTAAGCCTAAAGTGTTAGACATTGATAATTATCACTTGCTTTTCAATGTATTGAGTGTAATCATCATTGCATGATTTAAATAAAGGAAATGACATGGCTAATATCAAATTAAAGGATTATTTAAAGACTCATCACAAATCATATATCAGCCATAAAATTGAAAGAGCTGATTTTGTAAAATATCTCCAAAATTTACGAGTTGCCTATTCTCAAATATCAGAAGCTGTAAAAACCAATGCAACTGAAGAAAATATTAAAAATATTGTTGTCAACTTTATTAAAGATACATTTTATTCAGATCGTAAAGACATACAAATAAACGCTTTTGAGCGAATTGACTATGCAATAAAGAAAAATGATAATATTGAAGTTATAATGGAGTTTAAAAAGCCTTCAAATAAGGCTGAAATGATAACTTGTGATAACTTAAATAAAAAAGCACTTCATGAGGCAATTAAATATTTTTACGATGAAAAGCATAAAGGAAATTATCATATTAAAAATATCATCATTAGCGATGGTATAAGCTATTTTATATTCAATCCCTTACAATTTCAGCATAAATCCTTAGAAAAGTTATGTTATGATAGCATTGAAGGTGATTTGTATCTTCAAAGGACAAGTGAAATATACAAGGGAATTGCCAATATTATTACTAGAGAGAAGATAACCTTCGAATTTGCTTGGTTTGATTTAACGTATTTAGAAAAGCGTATTAAAGACTTTGATTTGAATAATGTTGATATCAATGATAAAGCTATTCGGACTTTACTCTACGTTTATAAGCTTTTTCACCCAGATTTTTTATTAAATGAATACAGTCCAAAAGATTCTAACCAATTAAATAAGAAATTTTATGACGAATTGCTTTATATTTTGGGTTTAGAAGAAGTTAGTGAAAACAATAAGAAACTAATTAAACCAAATCCAAATTCTAACGGTTTAATCAACGAAACAATTAAACAACTGGAAGATCAAAAAGATATAACCGGAGAAAAAGCTGTAAATATAGCATTCGAGCTTGTGATTACATGGCTGAACAGAATTTTATTTCTTAAACTCTTTGAATCGCAACTTGTTTCTTTTAATGACAATAAGAATTTCAAATTTATAACATCAGATAAAGTTATCGATTTTGATGAATTGAATAAACTATTTTTCTCCATATTAGGCAAAAAAATAGAGGATCGCGACAATGCAAATGAAACTGTCAATATTCCATATTTAAACAGTTCATTGTTTGAAAAAAGCGAAATGGAGCTGAAATACATCAATACGACAGCATTAAATAACAATCGCAAATTGGCATTATATAAATCTTCAAATCTAAAGCATTGGTCTGAATATAAAAATAAAACCGACGAAAAGATATTAAAATATTTGCTGGATTTCTTAGATAGTTATGACTTTTCATCAGGTGCCGGAGAAAGCTTAATTACTGAGGAAAACAGGGATATTATCAATTCTGCCGTGTTGGGATTGATTTTTGAAAAATTGAACGGCTACAAAGACGGTTCTTTCTATACTCCCGGATTTATTACAGAATATATGGCTAAAGAATGCATTGAAAGAGCTGTTGTAGACAAGTTTAATGATGCTTTTGATGATTTAAATGCTAAAAACATTCAGGAAATTAGAAATTATATCGGCAATGTATATTCAGCAGATGCTGCTCAAAAATATAATGATATTATAAACTCTCTGCGTATTTGTGATCCTGCTGTTGGTTCTGGACACTTTTTGGTGTCTGTTCTAAACCATATCATCTATCTCAAGTCATATTTAGGGATATTATTTGATGATGAAGGAAATAAGATAAACAATAATATCGAAATCTTTGATGATACTTTAGTTGTTTTCAACCAAAATGACGTACCGTATGTCTATAAACGTAAAGATAAGTCGACACATCAAGTTCAAAAAGCCTTATTCAAAGAAAAACGTACCATAATTGAAAACTGTCTATTTGCAGTAGATATTAACCCAAAATCTGTTTATATATGCCAATTGCGTTTATGGATAGAGTTATTGAAGAATACATATTATATTGATAATACAAATAATATGGAAGTGTTACCTAACATTGATATTAATATTAAAACAGGTAATTCATTAGTTAGTAAGTATCCTGTGCAAATTGGCAAAGCTATTACTCAACAAGGTTCTAAAGAACAAAAAGAATATATTAAAGAGTACAAACAATTAGTTGCTGAATATAAAAATTCCGGTGATAAAGAAACCAAAAAGAAAATAAATGAAACACTCAGAGATATAAAGAATAAGCTGTATTCTGTGGTTGAAGATGTTTTAGTCGCCGAGACAGAAGAACAGAAAAATCTTAATAAAGAAATTCAGAAGCTTGAAAAATTAAAAAAACAAGTAAAGACTCTTCAAGAACATGTTAATTTGGATAATCAAATTGAGCAATTAAAGAAAAATAATCACTGTCAATCTTTAGTTTGGGGTGATAGTTTTGACGATTCTATATATAAAAACTCTATGGAATGGATGCTTGAATTTCCTGAAATTCTTGATGAAGATGGAAAATTTCAGGGATTTGACGTTGTTATAGGTAATCCTCCATATATTAGTCATGATAAGTTTTCTCATGACGAAAAATTATATTATAAAAAGCATTATGTTTCATATAGTCCTTTTTCTGATTTGTATTGTTATTTTATAGAAAGAGCAATAAAATTACAAAAAGAAAGTGGAATTTTATGCCAAATTACATCAAATTCTTATTTGAAAGCCGATTATGGAAGGTCTTTGAGAAAACTTATCTATGAGAAGAATTGTATAAGAATATTAATTAATATTGAAGATTTTCAAGTTTTCGACTCCGCAACAGTTAATACTGCTATTATTATATCGTCGCTCGATATAGATAGATGTTCCGCATATGTAGTAAATAAGAAAATGTCGGCAAAAACTCAGTTTAATGATTTTATAAGAGAAAATATGTTTGAGTATCCTCATGGGGCATTTAACGCATCTAGTTGGTCATTGTTTCGTCCTGAACTATTAGCTATTAAAAATAAAATGAATAAGATAGGTAAATCTTTAGAAGAATTGAACACAAAAATAAGATTAGGAATAGCAACAGGTGATAACAATGCTTTTGTTATAGATGAGGCAAAACGGAAAGAACTAATTTCTCAAGATGTACATAATAACGAAATAATCAAGCCTATTTTACGGGGAAGAGATATTAAGAAATACGGATACGTATTTTCCGATTTATATGTAATATTAACAAAAAATGGAATTGATGTGGAGCTGCAATATCCATCTATATATAATTATTTAGATGGATTAGGTGATAAGTTTAAAAAAAGAGGAGCCAAAGGAAAACATTGGAGTAACTTAAGAGCTTGTTCATTTCTAGATGATTTTAAAAAAGAGAAGATTATTTGGATAGAGTTAACTGATGAAGGGAAATTCTCTTTATGTAGTGATGAAATCTATTTACTAAATAGTGCTTATTTTTTATTACCTCCTAAAGGAGTGGATGCAAGATACTTATTAGGAATCTTGAATTCAAAGATCATTCGGTTTTATTTAAATTTAATTGCCGAAACAAGTGGAGTTGGAACAACAAGGTGGATTAATAATTTTGTAAAAGAGTTTCCTATACCCATAGTCTCAGAGGAGTCAAAAAAATCTCTGATTAACATTGTTAACCAAATAATTTCATTGAAACAAAATGATATAAATGCGGATACGTCACAACTAGAGATTAAAATAGATAAACTTGTTTATCAGCTTTATGGACTTACAGATGATGAAATAAAAATAATTGAAGAAAGTTTGAAAAATTAGTGAAATTTGAAAGATAAAGATATGGTAGAAGTAACGTATGAAGATAAATTGAATCTGTTTCATAAACGTATTGCTCAATTAAAGTCTATAATAGATAATTTAGAACCAGAAATGGGAAAAACGTATATCGCGAGAATGGATATTGATAGCATCATAAATTTGTTAGAGCCAGAGATTGATAATCCGTATTTTTCTATATCTTATTTCTATCAAGGAATGATAAATATCGGTGATGTTTCAGCCGGTGAAGATGATGATATTATTTTTATGGTATGGGTGCTAACATCAATGTTGTATGAAAAATTTCTTATTTCAAGTAGCAGTAAAGATCATGGTTATTTTATGGAATTACTAAATAATGGTCTTTCTTTAAAAATTAAGAATGGTCGTAACTTGGAAGATAAAACTTTTGAATTAGAACGATATCAAAAAGATTTTATATCGTATAAGCTATCATATTTATTGAATAAGGAAAAAATAAATACATTATCAAAAGAATTAACCGAGCCAACCTCTTTATTTAATAGTATGAAAGAAGATTTGAATAATGAAAAGGCTCTAATAGATAAAAAATTATCAGAATATCAAAATAGAGCAGATGAAATAAAGCAATTTATCAAAGATCAGCAGACTAATTTGAATTTTGTAGGATTAAGCGCAGCATTTAAACAATTGATTGAAGAAAAAACAGAAGTTAAAAATAAAATAGAACGTGATTTGTCTTGGGTTTTTGCTATTATGTGTTGTATACCTATGTTTGCTGTTTTATATATTTGGATGGTTTTTGTGCCAAATTATTATTTAAGTTTACCTGTAGTTACTATAGAATTATTAGTATTATATGGTTTTAGACTGCTATATCAACAATATCTATTTGTTAAATCAGAATTATTACAGCTGAATTTACGGTATAGTTTATGTGCATTTATTGAAAGCTATATGGAATTTAAGAAAAATAACAAAGATAATACGGTAGATTTATTTGAACAACTTATTTTCAGCAACATTATTTCAGATGAGAAAAAAGTTCCGGCAACAGTAGATGGTTTAGAAAGTATTGCTAAAATCATAGAATCTATAAAATGTAAGTAAAAATTTTGTCGCAATGCTTAAGGATGGACGAATTCTTGTTGTGGAATACAAAGGCAAGCCCATTCAAAATAGTATTGATGATTTTATTAATCACATAAAAAAGGTTATGAAAAAATTTGTAACTAATTACAGAAAGATAGATTATTTATTACATAATTTTTATTTGTCATATTGTTGTTTTAAACATAATAATTTTCTATCTTTTTTTCCTCAAGAAAAAGATGTGGCTGAAGTGGTTTGCTTTTTATCAATAGTTGCTTATTATAATGATTTTAAGGAATTAGATAGTTTAGAAGAAAAATATAAGAAACTATTTGGCGAGAATTAATTTTATTCACATCCCTGAAAAAGATTTTATAAACAATAGAATAATAAAAGTTCATTGCATAAAATAATCATGTTTTGCCCTTAATATCAATGAATTACAATTCTATATAATAAACCATTATATAGGAATATGGGCGTCTTCGTGATATAGCCGGAGAATTCGCAGATATGCCGAAGTATTGTAAAAAGAAGAATTTACGTGTCGTTGATATGTTTTTCGACACATCCGGAATTAAATCCGATGAAGAAAAATTCTTTAATCAATTGCTTGACTATATAAAACATAATAGAGGCAAATTCGCGGTGGTATTTTATTCCCAAAACGAATACAATAAATGTTCATAGACACATAAACTAGAGCCATTCAGGGATACAGACAGAATAGAGTTACATTTCACAAAGGATAATGTGATTATATAGCAAAACAGGGGATTACTTTGCTTTTTTCATAATCTCTTTCCATTTTGCAAAGTGACCGGACAGGAAATCATAATTAAACTTTGACATCTCTGTCTTTATCTGTTGCAAGCTATGGTTAGAATATGACTGTTCCATTGTGTTTTTGCCTTCCCAACCGATAATATCATTGATAAAAGTTGCAATAATACCGGCATTTTGCATAGCTATACTGGCATTTTTGCGGAAAGAGTGAAAATCGTAACTGTCTTTAGTGCCTGATTTTACTCCGATTTTCTGCAAAAAGTTAAGAATCATCCGCACAGTGTATCTACTGTTGTATGTTCCGCTTTTGGTTTGGCACTTCGGAAAGATAAAATCCGTTCCTTTAGCATTAAGTGCTGTTTGACGACGTTTAACATAATCCACAAAGCCTAAATCCAAAAGTTGCGGATGTATCGGCACAATTCGCTCTGAAGCTTCATTTTTCAAGTGCTTAATCGGATGATTTTCAATAAAGTTAATGCACCAAATACCATCTTTTTCAGTAATATCATTATATTGTAATGTAATGGCACTGTTCGCTCGTGCTCCGGTAAACAAAGCAATCATGCACACCCAAAAGGCATCCGGATGCTTTTTAAAATAAGTATGTTTCGGATTAAACATCTCAAGCAACTGCGCATCACTATATGGTAGATGCGGTTTTTTCTCAGATTTTTTTGTTTTTTCAACGTTTGGCAGGTTGTTAATTACGCTAAGCTTGTAAAAATCCGAATCGATATTGCTTCCGCAAGTCGCTAACTCTTTGATATAACGCAACTGCTTTCTTTTATAATCACCTTTGGCATCAGCCTGATCAACCACAACTTTGGAAATTGCACTGATTGTGTCGGCATTGTGAAACTTTGCATAATCATCATCAAGCGATATGCCGACAGCTTGCAAAAGCTTGGTAATGGTATTTTTCTTCCGCCGTTTTTCATCATCACAGTTGTTGGCTTTCAACAGCATCATGTTCAAAACTTCTGAAATTTTACGCGATGGAGCCGATGTAGGCTTTGAAGATGTCGGTTGATTAGCTAAAAATGCCTCAATCATCGGGCGCATCTCAACAAATTGCTTTATTAACAACCGGTCTTCTTGGCTTAAATTCATCTGATTGGATTGCACAGCTATACTTCCCAATAGATTTAATTTTTCAATATTTTCACGCTTATTACGCTTTGATAATCGCTTTTGTATCTGTAATTGCGACAGCATACCATAGTTGCCGTTGCCTAAACCTTGTCCTAAGTCTGTATCAAAGATTAAGTTATTGAAAAGGCGACGTAATTCATCAAAAGGCCAATTTTTATCTGTTGTCATTGCGCGTAATTTCTCTCTTGCTTCGAAAAAATTGTCTGTGTGTAACGATATACGCTTATATCGGCGTTTACAACCAACACGTTCAAGCTCGACTCTATAATAAAAAATATTATTGCGCAACCACAAATGGGGTACTTTTGCATCACAGTTTGCATCACACTTTTTAAGCATTTCAGCCTCCATACGTTATTTTGACGACGGTTTAAGTGTAAGTGCTTGATTTGTAACGCTTTTGAATTTTTGGAGCGGACTAAACTTTTCAGTCTTTAAAAGCAAAAAAGCCTTGAAAATCAAGGCTTATAAATTGGAGCGGGTAATGGGATTCGGACCCACGACATCAACCTTGGCAACTCCAAAAATCAACCCAAATGTGGCTGTTATGGGCATTTTATCACGTTATTTTTACGGATATTGGTATGTTTTCGCACATCGTAGACATTATCAACTTTGGTATAGGTTTCAGTATATTTTAGACTTTTGTACACTATATATTTGACAATTAGACCCAGTATTGCTATATTCCTTTGTAGAAGGGAAGGATATATCCTATATTAAGCATTTTTGTGCAGGACTTTTGTCTGATTATAGGTGATGCCTTCTTTAATGGTTTTAAATAGGCCTTTCATACAATTCATCTTGACTTTTAGTCCTTTTAATGTTATATCTTTTTACAGATAGAAGGGGTATATCTCATATTAAGCATCTTTATGCAGGATTTTATCTGGTTATGAGTGAGACCCTTCTTTATTGTTTTAAAATATTCCAAGTTTTTTGCCACGTTGATATTTTTCATTAAAAGTGTCTATGTTTTTAAGTTGTTTTAGCAACTTTTGAGCATTCATCTCTTTAATTGTGTTATATATAAGGTTGTGCATTCTTGCCGGTGGATTTTTGATATCCGCTAACACTGAACCATAATGAAACACTTTGTTTCTATACATTCTTATAATGTTCAATTTGCTGAAGATAACTTGCAAAACAACTTTATTTTTACTGTTATCAAAAATTTCATTTAACATCTGTGGGTATTTATTCCATAATACGTCATTGTATGCTGGTAAAAACAGATAAACCCAAAAACCTAAACTCAATTCAGAAATGATATGATTTTTTTCTGTCGGACTTTTCTTTGTATCTTTGATATGTGATAATGCCGATACCATGTTTTCTCTATTACGTCCGATAAGATATTGCGGTTGAAAAATCCAGTCCTCGCCCAAATATTTAGAGAATACAATATCAATTTTATTTCTTAATATTATCTCAAAATAGGACAATGACGAATAAAATGACTCTGCCAATTCCGAGTTGAATAAGTGGCATTTAAAAGCATCTTCTTTGGCTATTCCTTTGTATTTTGCCAACCGTTTTTCGGATAATAAGTCTGTGATTTCGTCCATAATTCGATTCCTTTATAATTTATATTATAATACAACCGGCAATTTAAAATATTATGAATCTGCTGGATAAAAACTTGGTTATATTTAAGCGTACTTAAGTATTACCTCTAAAGCGATGGGGAATATGGTAATATTAAGGTAATATTTTTCTTGACTTTAGAAAAGTAAATAATATTCTTAGATTATAATATTACTTTTTTAGGAGCGTGAGAGATGAAGTTTTTGTATGCGAGAGTTTCAAGTGCAGACGGCAGTCAGCATATTGACCGGCAAACCATTGAGGCGGAAAAATACGACGAAGTGTTTATAGACTATGCTTCCGGCGGCTCCACTAATCGTCCTAAATTGCAGGAAATGCTGAAATGGGTGCGCAAGGGTGATGTGGTGGAAGTCCACAGCATTGACCGACTTGCCCGCAACATTAACGACCTTTTGCAGATTGTCAAAACCATTACCGATGAACGACACGCCGAGATATTTTTCATCAAAGAAAATCTGCGCTTTACCGATGATGAAAACAACCCGTTCAATAAACTTATGCTGCATCTGATTGGCAGTATCGCAGAGTTTGAGCGCAATATGATTAAAATGCGTCAGAAAGAGGGGATTGCTATTGCCAAAGCCAAGGGCGTGTACTCTAAAGAACGTTGCAAAAAACTATCATTGTCGCAAATGGATGAGTTGAAAGCGGATATTGCCAACAAAGTTCGTGTCTGCGAAATCCTCAAAAAATATGACATTACCAAACCAACTTATTACAGGTATAAGGAACAGTTGGGAGAATAAGAAGTTAATTACTCAAGATTATTTGCATATTGCAAATAGTCATTATATTTTGTGAGCATTTTGTTTTGCGTGTAGTGCTCCATATACTCATAATCAGGATTACCTTTATCGTCGACAGGAAGCATT
This sequence comes from uncultured Alphaproteobacteria bacterium, assembly GCA_934271715.1. Lineage (GTDB taxonomy): Bacteria > Pseudomonadota > Alphaproteobacteria > RF32 > CAG-239 > RUG410. The sequence goes on along the minus strand of CAKQRZ010000003.1, from coordinate 11,221 downwards.
AACTTTTCACGCGATATACGAGTATCATTGATTTCTCTATTAAAATTATATTTTTGTGATAGACGATTTCCTAGAGTTGCAATAAAAAGATAAATATTTTGCGAGAAGTCATCATTTTTTAAATGTGTAACATGGTCACTTGCTACAAACGAAAATGGTTCATAAAATGTTGAACCAACACTTCCGCTATTAGCCATACTTAAACAATTTTTGTACTTTCTCATTTTCAGGATATCGTACTGAATAAAGTTATCAATACCATTATTCATAGCGGTAGATGAAACATAAGGCATTTTTCCACTCTTTTGTTTTTCCTTAACAAGCCTTTTTCCTCTTTGAATATCTGTAAAAATATCAGTAATCTTAAATGCTTTCCATTTTTTATTCATCAAAGACTGTATTACTTCTGTTTTACCCCCCCCCGCGAGTATTTTCTGAACATAATCTATGTATTCTTGCCGTTTTCTATGCATTATTTCTTTTACGTAATCTTCCATAAATTGATAGTCGGGTTCACCTTTAGAATTAGAAGGAAGTAGAATCTTTGTTTTTTTAAGTCTTCCTAGAGTTGCACCATTTCCACCCCAATTGAATTTTTTAAGTTGTATTTTTAGAAGTTGAATAATAAATAGTGCGTTTTTACCATTTAAAAAAGCATTAGATAGAACTTGTATGTTTTGCCCTGTGTAAAATTTGTATGGTTGATAAAATACCGTTTGTGTATCTAATCCAATAGTAATAACATTTGGTTCATCAATGCAATATTTTGTTTGTTGTTTTTTTCCAACAAAACCACTTATTCCATTATTTATATCTGTACGAGTAATATATGGAACAATATCTTCCTGCTCAATAAGCAATTTATTTTTATCTATTCCGCTATAAGATGCTCTTAAATCAAAAATCCCTTGTTTACCACCAATAAAAAACTCTTTCCACTCTCTATCTGTTAGTTTCATCTGTACTCTCCTCAAACAGATATTTCCTGCCTTGCATAATCATAGAAAACTCAAATGACAAATAATCACCTATTGTTTTTTCAAAATCTGCATCTGTTGGTATTTCATCATTGAAGTAATAAAAACTATGCAACCACTCATCTGTATCTTCAATAGTTGTCTTAACACAAAACTTATTATCCGCCTCAATTCTGTCAAACCAAACATCTAATAAATGTTGTTTTCTATCCTTTGCAGTTTCTGTTTCAACTAATCCAACATGTGGCGCTACTTTAAAACCATCATTTTCAAAATTTATAAACTTACATATTTTATCTTTTGGATGTGGAACTCCCGCTGTGAATATTGCAATACAAGGCATTGTTCCAACCCCATAAAAAGTATCTTTATTTAAGGTTATTACACCTTCTAAAGTATGATGTTTTAAAATATTGGTCTTAATTGTTTGTTCTTCTGTCGTTTTTCCCGTCATTGAAGATTGAGGAATAATTACAGCACAACGCCCGCCCTTAACTAAAGAATCTAAAAGATGCTCTGTAAATGATATTTCATAAAGCAACGGATTCTTTTTTGAGCCTTGACTATATGGTGGATTCATCATACCAATATTACAGCCATCTAACTGTAATTTACGGGTATCTTGCTTGAGAAAATCTTCACAAAGCAAATTGCTCTTTCCATCACCTCGTAAAATCATATTTGTTGTTGCAATAGCGAACATATATGACTGCAATTCAAAGCCATGTAATTGTTCTTGGCGAATATGATTTATTTGTGCATCATTTTTTGCTTTTGCAAACATATTATGCATTGCAGCAATTAAAAATCCAGCAGTTCCGCAACAAGGGTCAAGCACACAATCATCAACCTGCAAATCTAGTAAATCACAGAATAATTGTGTTATATGCTTTGGTGTTAAAACAATCCCCAAACTTTGACCATCTCCACCGCTATAACTCATAAATTCGCCATAGAAACGTCCGATATGGTCTTCAGCCGACCGCGTATATTTAATACTTTTAAATATTTTGTTATCTAAGAATTCAGTATAATATCTTAATGGAGTTTTGCCTAATGTATCATTTACTTCATTCAATATAGTTGTATCTTTAATAATAGAGAATTGACTAAGTATTTTATCTCGTTTTACATCTGGAGAAACACGAACTCGCTTTAAATTATCTTGAATTGCCTCATATATTTTCTGACCATCAGTTTTAACTGTATCGCCGGTTAAGTTAGCAATAGAAAAATTTCCTTGGTCAGCCTCATTTAATGCAAGTAAAATCCCAGACACAACTAATGGCTTATCAGTATCTTTAAGATTACCATAGTTTCGTAAATCTTCATGTAAAGTTTTGGCATCGGCTAAAATTTCCTCAACATCTTTTTCATAACTTGTTGCCTCTTTCAACACTTCATGAGTATAATATTCACATATGTTTTTATCATTAAAACCGATAAAAGATTCAATTTCAGGTAGTTCTCTATAATATTCCGTGGTATCAACAAATACCGGTGATATACGGTGTTTTTTCTCATTACCTGATACGCCGAAAGCAAAACATTTCTTATAATTAGTATTTTTAATTAAATGTTTAGCATAAAATAATGCGCCATTTACAGCATAATCCGTTATTGATTTTGTGTCTTCGCATATAACATCACCCATTTTGTTAATATGGTTGTTTAAATTGGCTTTATCCTCAATAACCAATAAAAAATCTTTAATAACGCCAACATACTCAGGAAAACCAACTTTGCCAGTTCCTTTCTTTGAAGCCGTTTTTAGAGCATCATTGATTTCCTTTATGGAACTTCCTTGCGCATCAAGTTTAATATCTGCTTCTTTTAACAGTTCATAAACCCACAAATCTGTTTTAACTTCTTTTTTCATTACTAAACTTTCATTATTACAACTTTTGAAATATATTATATACTATGTGTTAAAATTTTATTTTTTTTGTTCATTTTATGATTAAAAATCTAAAAAGCGGCGTTGATGGGAAATAAAAGTAGGAAATAACAAAAAACAGCACATTTCTGCGCTGTTTCATACAACATTTGCAAAAGACTTCAATTTGTTTTTCAACATAAGTATTTATCTATTTCTTATACAAAACCGCTCCTTTATCTAATAAAAAGTTGGCAATTTTTACATCCGCTTTGGCTAACGCCATTGTCAAAGCCGTTTCGCCCAAACAGGTCATCCAATTGATATCACAGCCGCTGTCTGCCAAAAATTCAATAGTTTTTATTTTGGTATCAACTTCCATATTTTCATTCAGAACCACCGACATAACGGCGTTAAAGCCGAACACATCGGTTTTGTTGATGGATGAGCCTCGTTTTACCAAAAATTTGATGACCTCAATATTCTTGCAAAAATAAGCCGCCACCAGCAAAAAACTCGCCATTCGGTTATTAACCGGCGCATCCATATTGATGTTTTTATCGGCAAAATATGGTTCAATTTCCGCCAAGTTGTTTATGTCAATGACTTCGGCTTGCTCGTCATCAAATGGCAATTTTTCCATCACCGGCGTATTTTTCAGCCTTTCGTTCAGTTTATCTATTTCCTCTTTCATTTCCGCATAACTTTCCAGCGGTATGTAGTTAACATATTCATTATGTTCCGGATTGTATTTTTTCAGCATCTTCTTATCCTTAAATTTGTTATACAATTATTTATTATAACAACTTGTTAGGTTTTGTTTTTGCAATATTTTTAATGGATTTAACGCTGAAATCAGCATTTCAGCGAATAGCACCAATCAGAGATTGGCTGCTATGAATTTTTTTTTATTGTTTGGGAAAACAATTGTTTAATGCAATATTTTGAGTATTTCAGTTTAGATTTGCTCTTTTTACCTCAAAGCCGAGGTAAAATAAAGAACAACAGCATTTCAGCCTGAGTTTGCTTTCTTGTTTCGGATATAGTAAGTATAATGCCTTACAACACGCAAAACCGCCGATACGTGCCTTCATTCCTGCTTTTTCGGTTGGCACTTGATATAGTCCAAACAAGAACTAAACCATATCAAGCCGAGGTTGTCAATGAGCACAGACAGAGCCTCATATTTCTAACTGACATCATCAGCCGTGCCCTATTTATATTCCGCCGGCCGCCTTTGGAGGGGTTATTTTGCGGTGCTAATACCAATGGATTAGACTTCGTAGGTTTTCAGTTCGTTCTCTGCTTGAGAGTGCTCATAAAAGAGCCTGTTTCCCCGTTTTTGCAATGCAGTTTTGCTGCAATTGGTATGTCATTTCTATTTATCATCTTATCATAACATCCAGTTATTTTGCAATTTTTACTAAATGCTTTTTGCTTCTAATAATTGACTATATATATGTTTTCACTTTTAATTAAAAATGTTTTTTCCTTCTTGAATCAGATATTTAGTTTGACTTTTTGCCGGATTTGCTGTATAATTTAGGCATAGAATGAGACGCGAGAATTATTCTACAACAATTAGTGAATGAGGTTTAATTTAATATGAAAGAAAGGGTAAAAAATCAGCAAGAAAAAATGAAATTTGACGGTTATACCGTTATTAAAAGAGGCAACAGTTATCAGTATTATATGAGCAAAGATTTGACTGGTGAGATTGTCCGCCAATCTTTGAAGACCTATGATGAAAAAACTGCTTTGAAACGAGCAAGAGAGTTATACTTGGGATATTTGGCGGATTATACGCCCAACGGTTTAGATAAAAAGAGTTTCAAAAAGAACGCCGAAGACTTTATTGCAATGACAAACAATCCGCAGCACAAAGAATATATGAATCGGCTGTTTATTCCGTATTTTAGCGAAACTATCGGCAATCGCCGCAAAATTAGGGATATTAGTGAACTTACCAATTTGGACTTGATTAAATATGTGGAATATCGCCGTGAGAAAAAATCCACGAGAACTCATCAATACGCAAAACCCGCAACCATAATCCGTGAAAATAACACGCTCCGGGCGTTTTTGAATTGGTGCTACACAACCGGAAGAATTAAAAAACAACTGACTTTGCCGACAATCAAAAGCAAAGAAAACCGTTATGATGACGATGGAAATCCAATATTTGAAGACCTGTCAGGCAAACGAGACGCTTTCACATCTGATGAAGTAAAGTTGATTTTCAGTACCTTGCAGCAAGAGATTAAAAACGAGGTTAATCAGCACAACAGACGGCGTAAAGAACTACTTTATAATTATATCAGCATTCTGTACGAAACAGGTATTCGTCCGGTGGAATTGCGTGCGCTGACTTGGAAAAACTATGTCGCTGATTATGGAGAAGGCGGTTTGTTTGTCAATGTGTACAGCCGCAAACAGAACAACAAGCGCAACATTGCATTATCGCCGAATTTGGTTAAGTTGCTGAACAATCTTTATCAGCAGCAAAAAGAATTTTGTCGTCAGCATAATTTGCCGTTCAATGATGAAGACATAAACATTATTAGCCTTTGCAATGGCAATGAAACGAAAAATCACTATGAAATTAAGGCGGTTAAAGAGTTTGACAATGGTTTTAGAAGATTGCTTGACCGTTGCGGTATAAAACATATCAACAACAAAGTACTGTATTCGTTCCGCCATTATTACATCACATCTTTGGTTCAAAATGAAACTCCGACTTTGACAATAGCCAAGCAATGCGGAACAAGTGCTAAAATGATTGAGCAATATTACGACCAATCATCGCATTTGGCGGATATGAAGCAATTGTTTATCAAACCGATACAGGTTGCTGTGTAAAAAAGCATTTTACACAAATAGTCAAAACAATGTTAGCGACTCCTTTTTTAGGAGCCTTTTTTTATGCGCAAAGGCGGTCAAATATGAACAACAAATTGCCTTCAAATGAAGGTTGTGTAAAAAAAATTACGGATTTTTACACAAAAGTGTGTAAAAAAGTGTGCAAAACATAGGTTGGTGTCGTTGTGTTAATAGGCTTTAAGTCTTTGAAATAAAAGAATAGTAAGTGTGTAAAAACTTTTTGCACAAAAAAAGAGAGGATGCGAATTCCTCTCTAAAAATCATTTTTATAAGTGTTTGATTTCACTAAATAAATTGGAGCGGGCAATGGGATTCGGACCCACGACATCAACCTTGGCAAGGTTGCGCTCTACCCCTGAGCTATACCCGCATCATCTACGAACAGGTTATTTAATAACCCATAAAAAAATAAAATGCAAGAACTTTTTTCATATTTTTGTAAAAAAATTTCAAATAATTTTTAAGATGTTTATAAAACAAGATTTTACTAGGCTTTTTGAGTTTAATTTTTTATGATTAAGCATAATCATTTTAAGGAGAGTTACCATGTCAGCGTCTAAGAACCCAAAAAAATCGGCGCAGCAGCTGCGTTTTGAAAAAGAAGCCAAAGCTTTGCAAAAGAATCTGCAAAAGCGCAAAAAACAGCAAGAAGAATTAAATCGCCGCAAACAGGAAAAGGAGCAAAACAATGGATAAAATCAAGATTATCGGCGGAAATCCGCTGTTTGGCAAAGTTTTTATCAGCGGCGCCAAAAATACTGCATTGCCGATTATTTGCGCTTCGCTGCTGACCGATGAGCCGGTGACTTTGCGTAATTTACCGATTCTTTCGGATATTGCCTCGCTTAATTTGCTGCTGCAGCAAATCGGCACGCAGATTGAGGGCAAGCAAGAAGAGTTGAATGGGCATATTACCCAGACTTTTACCTATTATACTCCAAAGCCGACCAGCCTTGTTGCACCTTATGATTATGTGCGGAAAATGCGGGCATCGTATTATGTTTTAGGTCCGTTGCTGACAAAATACCGTCATGTTGAACTTTCTTTGCCGGGGGGGTGCGCTATCGGCGCTCGTCCGATGGATATTCATTTGAGTTCGCTTGAGCAGATGGGCGCGCATATAGAAATTAAAAACGGCTATGTTATTGCCGATGTTAAAGACCGCTTAAAAGGCGCGCACATCACTTTTCATTCAGCCTCTGTCGGCGCAACTTGCAACATTTTGATGGCAGCGACTTTAGCCGAGGGCGAAACCGTTATTGAAAACGCCGCCAAAGAGCCGGAAATTGCCGACCTTATTGATATTTTGAATAAAATGGGGGCAAATATTGAGGGCGCAAATACATCTACTCTGACTATTCATGGCGTGGATAAATTGCATGGTGTAACTCATGAAATTATCAATGACCGGATTGAAGCCGGTTCATACGCTGTCGCTGCAGCCATTACTCATGGGCGCTTGGAGCTGGTAAACGCCAACGCCGACTATCTGCAATGTCCGCTGGATATTTTGCAGAAAGCCGGTGCAACAGTAGAACGCATGGCAAGCGGCATTATTGTAGACGCTCAGCATGCGGATTTGCAGGGTGTGGATATTTATACTGACTATTATCCTGGGTTTCCAACCGATTTACAGGCGCAGTTTATGGCTTTGATGTGTGTGGCCAACGGCGCGGCTATGGTTACGGAAAGCATTTGGGAAAATCGCTTTATGCACGTTCCGGAGCTGATTCGTATGGGCGCAAACATCAATGTTCACGGTCACGCTTCAGCCATTGTACGCGGAGTGAAAAAGCTTTCCGGCGCGCCGGTGATGTCAACGGATTTACGGGCTTCATTTGCTCTGATTTTGGCCGGTTTGGTGGCAGAGGGCGAGACCATAGTCAACCGTGTATATCATCTTGATCGCGGTTACGAACATCTGGAAGAAAAGTTTAAAGCCGTGGGGGCAAATATAGAACGTATAAAAGAAAGCGATTAGTTTTTTAACCGGCGCAGCAGAAAATTTAGATTTGCCTCTTGCGCCGGCGGTTATAAAATCCCATATAAATAAGTAGTTTTAGAGGGAGAAATAACCATGAGTAAAAAACAAAAGTTTAAAACCGAAGTCAGCAAGTTGCTGGATATTGTGATTAACTCGCTGTATTCGGAAAAATATATTTTTCTGCGCGAACTGATTTCCAACGCCAGCGATGCGTGCGACAAGCTGCGCTATTATTCGTTGATGAAACCGGAAGTTACCAAAAATAACGGCGAGTTTAAGATTATCATCACGCCTAACGCCGAGGAAAACACTCTGACCATCAGCGATAACGGTATTGGTATGAATAAAGAAGATTTGGTTAATCATTTAAGCACAATCGCCAAATCCGGCACGGCGGACTTTGTCAACAACGCTAAGGATAACGGCTCGGTTGTTGATTTAATCGGCAAGTTCGGTGTGGGCTTTTATTCCGCTTTTATGGTGGCAAGCAAGGTTGAAGTTACCACCAAGAGAGCAGGGGAAGAGCAGGCTTATAAATGGATTTCCAACGGCGTTGACGGTTTTGAGATTGAAGAAGCGGAAAAAGAAAAGAGCGGTACGGATATCAAGCTGTTTCTGAAAGATGACGCCAAAGACTTTACCGACACGATTTATCTGCGCCATATCATCCGCACCTATTCCGACCATATAAACTATCCGATTGTTTTGGACTTGGGCAAAGCCGGCGAAGAAACTGTAAATACCGGTTCGGCGCTGTGGACTAAGAACAAAGCGGAAATTACCGATGACCAATACAACGAATTTTATCACCATATTTCCCGCAACTTTGATACGCCGTGGATGCGTTTGCATTTCAAAGCGGAGGGAAGCATAGAATACACCGGATTGCTGTTTATTCCGTCCGAAGCTCCTTATGACTTGTTCCAGCCGGACAGACAGCAAAGCCTGAAACTTTATGTCAACCGCGTGTTTATCTCGGATAAAGTTGATGATTTGATGCCTGCCTACCTGCGCTTTGTGAAAGGAATTATTGACAGCGCCGATTTGCCGCTGAATATTTCTCGTGAAATGCTGCAGCAAAATGCTTTGATTGCCAAAATTCGCAGCGGAACGGTTTCTCGTATTTTGAAAGAGTTGAAAAAACGCTCGGAAGATTATGACGATTATATGAAGTTTTGGAAAAACTTTGGTATGGCGTTTAAAGAGGGAATTTATGAAGACCCGACAAATCGTGTGGAAATTGCCGAACTTTCGCGTTTTTATTCAACCAATTCCGAGGATAAACTGACCTCGCTTGATGAGTACATCTCTCGCGTTAAAGAGGGGCAGACCACCATTTATTATATTACCGGCGATGACATTCCGACTTTGCGCAACAATCCGCAGCTGGAGGCATTCAAAGAAAAAGGTTTGGAAGTTTTGCTGCTGACAGACCCGATTGATGAATTTTGGGTTCAGACCTTAACTAACTTCAAAGGTTATCCGATTAAGCATGTTTCGCAGGCTGATGTTGATTTGAAGTTTGAACGCAAAGAGCCGAAAGCCGATGAGGGCAGTTTGAAAAAATTGACCGATTTTATGGCGGAATTGTTCAAGGATGAAGTCGGCAAAGTTGTTCCGACTGAAAAACTGACTAAAAGTCCGGTTAGCTTGACGGTGGAAAGCGGACAGATGAGTATTCACTTGGAGCGCTTAATGCGTAACCATCAGCAGCAGACTGCCTTTGCCAGCTCGCGTATTTTGGAAGTAAACCCATACCATCCGTTGATTATTAAATTAGCCGACAGTATGTTTGACGACAAAGAACGTCCGACGGTGGAAGAAGTTTGCCGTTTGCTGCTTGACCAAGCCAAAATATCTGAGGGCGAGGCGATTAGCGATAGTTCGTTCTTTAGTGAAAAACTGAGCGACTATATCCTGCGCGGTTGGAATAAATAAGTTTCCGGCAGCCTGACGTTTGTATAACCGCTATACTTTGTAAGTACGGCGGTTATATTTTTATCACAAACAAAAAACCGCAGTAAACTTGGGGGAGAACTGCGGCTTTAATTTAGACTTTACGATTTATATTTTTTTAAGTGTTACACCACCTCCTTAAAATTTATTTCAGCTCGGCGGGGATAAATCCACCCCGCCTTTTCTGATATTTCTAAGTTATTTAATACCTCCTTATAAAATAATCGGATTGTTTATTGGTTGTGGCAATTATACTTATTGGTTGTAGTTCCGAGATAACCATTATCTCCATAGATGGCTACTAAGTATAATCCACCTTCATTAAAGGTTACTTCCCTGCAGCTATATCCTGCCCCCCAGGCTGTAGACTTTTGACATTCTGTGTTGTCAAATTGAGAAGATATTGTATCAGCAAAGCAAACGAGTCTCGATGGGTCTGCTCCGTTTGCGCTTCTGGTGGATTGCACTACAGTTTTTCTTACACCAACAACTGCTGTAGAATATCCACCTCCGTTTGAAGCACAAACAAAGTAGGTTCCGGCTTCATAACGATGTTCTTTATCAGATAATTCTCCATAGTCGATACCATCAATAGTTTTAACTCTTTCACCCGGCTGATGGTGACCATTTGATACTGTAACTTTTGCCAGCCAAGCACTGAATCTTTGTTGTATTGAAGCGCCTCCGCCATTATAAGAGCAGTACCAAGCTCTCTTTGGATAACTTGCATAACGGATAGCAAATCCAGGTTGATAACGAGTATAGCAGTTTGAATTGCCTGCACTACCAGGTGATGCACATTTGTATCCGCTAGGCAGATTTGCTTTACATGCGCTTTCTGTTGAGTAGTAACCTTGTGATTCGCAAGTTCTGTAGCAGAAGTTCACAGATGTACAGCCTTTTCCTGTTGCTTTACGACAAGCATCTGCAGTATCATATTTTCCACTTGTCGTATCACAGCCACAGGTTCCCCATCTTGTGCCTTTTACCTCATAACCATGATTGTAACCGCTGCTTACACAGCCGTTCGGTGTAAAAGTTTTATTGCATTGACCTTCCGGCGTACCTGTACACAATGTTTCATAATAGGTTGTTCCACTTCTAACACAAGAATCAGATTTGTTGCTGATTTTGTTATAAATAGGCATAACTGAACCTGTACCGCCTCTTATATCTATGGATTCAACTCCAGACAGCCCAGCAAAGCAACAAGTACCACGCTTGCAGGAATCGTTTTTATCCAAATTACCGCTAGCTCCACAAGTGTTGCTTGGGGTAGCTTCAAAATATGTGTAGGTACATTCTGTAGTTTTTTTAGAGCATACGCCGTTTACCAGCTGATAGTTGCTCTGAACATTTTCTGTGCATTTATACTTAGAAGTGTCATACTGGCAAGGCGTACAAGAGTAGCAATTCTCGTTTTTGGCGCTTGTCAAAGTATAACCGCTGGCTGCGCATTGCTCCACGCATTTTCCGCCGGAATAGGTGTAGCCGGATTTACATTTATAGCGTGTGCCTTTGTTACAGCCAATTTCGCATTTTTCAGAG
>CAKQRZ010000002.1 GCA_934271715.1 uncultured Alphaproteobacteria bacterium | reverse complement strand
CTTAACAACCTCTGCTACATTACTAAAAACAGCCTAAAAACTGTCCCTTTTAAACGGTCGTTTTTTTTACACACTTTTGGCTATTCCAACGCTTTGATTTTACGGTTGACTTATGGGGGCGACTGGTGTAAAATAAACGCTGTAATTAACCTAAAAATGAGGAAAGAAAGATGAAAAATAAGCAATCCAAAGGTCTCTCTCTCTCTCTGCAAATCCTATATCTCTAATTAGAGGCATTTTTTTTGCCGTTCAGCACGTTTTTGCAGGGTTTCGCAGAAAAAATGACATATTCGGTAATAATACACTTAGAACAAAAATAACAGGTGGCACTAAGCTAGCGCCTCTAGCACCAGTCATTCTAGGCCTCGTGCCTAGAATCTTGTTGCAGCGAGTCTCTAACCTAGTCAATAAATTAGCCTTATTATTGCATAAATATCGGTTGAGAGAAGATTCTTGGGATAAACCCAAGAATGACTGGTGCCGGGGACGCGGGTTCTCTCTGGTGGCAAGTAAACAAAGAAGCGTTGCCGCTGGCAACAAAGTCATGGATACTCGTCTGCCACAGCCTGCTGGGTGTGGCGACAAGTATGACGTTTATGGTTGGTGTCGTGGACGCGGGTTTGGTACTTTTTCTCAATCTGGCCGCAGTATGATTGAAATGCTCGGAGTCCTTGCCATTATCGGCGTGCTAAGCGTCGGCGGAATCGCCGGCTATTCCAAGGCTATGGAACAATTTAAAATCAACAAAACTGTTAATGATTATACATTTTTAATTCATGGCTTGATAGAGTATGAGCAATCGTTAAAAAAATCAGAGGCAATCGGATTAGTCGATTTTGCTAAAAATGCAAATTTAGTACCATATAATTGGAAAAAAATGAATACACAGTGGTTTTCAGATAGACAAGGAAACCATTTGCAGCTATATATAAACAGAAACAATTTATATAATTTTTCGGACTTGATAGTATTTGATATTGCTTTGGGCGGATACACAAAAAATGATGATAACCTAACGATATCCCCTAATTTTTCAGCAAAATTATGCACTGATATTTATAGAAAACTTGTAATTCCTCTGCATTCAGTTTTAAAATTCGGAAATTTGTTTAGTTCTAAAAATAGTGTTGCATTATTTGGAGACTACTATTGTCAAAATAATAAAAAATGCCTTAAAGACTTATCTCTTAATGAAATTGATACAATATGCAACTCGTGCAACAAAGAAGCTGCCAGATGTGCAATATCTTTGGCCTTTTAACATAAAGCATTATAAAAACCTCCTGAAGCAAAAACAACTTCAGGAGGTTTTTATACATTTTACCGTAAAAAATTATTTACCTGCGTTAGCGTCTTTAACAGATACTGACAAATCGTCGGCAATACGAGCAGAACGACCACGCAAAGCACGCAAGAAGTACAATTTCGCACGGCGAACTTTACCGATACGAGATACTTCAATTTTAGCTACGTTTGGAGAATACAACGGGAACACACGTTCTACACCTTCACCGAAAGAAATTTTTCTAACTGTGAAAGAAGAGTTCAAACCGTCGTTTTTACGAGCAATGCAAACACCTTCATAAACTTGGATACGTTCGCGGTCGCCTTCTTTTACTTTTGTATGAACGCGCAAAGTATCACCCGGCTTAAATGTCGGCATATTTTTGCCTTCCATGAGCTTTTCAATTTGCTCTTTTTCAATATTTTCAAGAATGTTCATTAGTTTTACCTTTATTTGTTAATTTGTTACCTTATAAACCCAAACCTGTCTAAAATCAAGTATTTTCTAACAAGTCCGGCCGTCTTTCTTTAGTTATTTGCAGAGCCTTCTCTTTTTGCCATTTTGCCACGTTTTCGTGATGACCACTCAAGAGAACGTCCGGTACTTTGCGGTTTTTCCATTCTATAGGACGTGTGTATTGCGGATATTCCAGCAAACCGTTTTCAAAACTTTCGTTTTCGGTGGACGCCGCGTTACCCAACACATTCGGCAAAAGCCGAACAACCGCGTCAAGCATTATCATCGCCGCCTGCTCGCCGCCGGTCAAAATATAGTCACCGATGCTGAGTTCTTGAATGTTGTATTCTTCTAAAACCCGCTCGTCAATTCCCTCAAACCGACCGCAGATAATCGTTAAATTATCTTCTTTGCTCAATTCATGCACTTTTTGCTGCGTCAGCACCTGCCCTCTCGGACTCATATAAATGATTTTTCCGCCCTTATAGTTGTTGTCAATCGCATTGCCCAACACATCAGGACGCATAATCATTCCGGCACCGCCGCCGCATGGAGTGTCATCAACCGAACCATGCTTATCAAACGCATAATCGCGAATGTTGACAGCTTCCATGTTCCAAATTCCGTCTTTTAAGGCGCGTCCGGTTAAAGATGTACCTAAAAAACCAGGGAAAATTTCCGGAAAAATGGTCAGAATTTTAACATTCAGCGCCATTTTCTTCCTCGCTGTCATCATCAGCAAAAATCATAGTTGCAGACGAAACAATAATATAACCTTCTTCCAGATTGATAGTCGGCACATACTGCTTGGTAAACGGCAGCATTTCAGTTTCTTTGCGGTGCGGCAATTTTATTTCAATTATCTCGCCGGCGCCAAAGTTGCTAAAACGCGCAACCGTGCCAATTTCCTTATCCAAAGAGTTAAGATATACTTTTAAGCCGATGATATCGCTTAAATAATATTCTTCTTCCGGCAACTGCGGCAAAACATCGCGATTGACATATAATTCGGTGCCAATCAAGGCTTCGGCGGCGTTGCGGTCGTTTACGCCTTCAATTTTCAGGCGCATAACCTCTTTGTGCGGACCAACTGCTTTGATTTTGAATTTATGCGCAGCCTCTTTATCTTCTACCAAGCCATATTTATCAATATCAGCCGGATTATCGGTGTAGCTGTGAACTTTCACCTCGCCGCGCAAACCATGTGCGGCAACAATTTTTCCAAGACATACGCGTTTTTCAGTCATCAAAGTTCCAATCTAAGGCTCAAAATAACTACCTAATTGTTACATTGCTGAAAATTATTCAGCGGAAGAAGCAGCTTCGGCAGCAGCGGCAGCTTTAGCTTCTTTTTCTTTCATTCTTTCAACAGCTTTTGCTTTTGGAGCAGATTTTTTAGGCTGTGGAACAATTTTCGGAGCTTCGCACAAACCCAAGTTTGCAAACAATTTTTGCAATCTATCTGTCGGCTGAGCGCCTTTTGCCAACCAAGCGGCAACTTTTTCTTTGTCTACAACCAATCTTGCTTCATGGTCTTGAGGCAACAACGGATTGTAAGAACCCAATTTTTCAATAAATCTACCATCACGAGGAGCTCTTTGGTCAGCTGCAACGATACGGTAATAAGGACGTTTTTTAGAACCACTGCGAGAGAGTCTGATACGTACTGACATTTTATAAATTTCCTTTCTTTGTTACAAAATATAACTTCCGCTTAAAACGGAAACTTTTTGTTAAACCCGCCAAACGGCATGCCGCCCATCGGATTTCCCTTAAACAATTTAGACATCGCCGACAAAGAGCCGAACTTGCCCATTTTTTTCATCATGCCGGACATTTGCTCGTATGATTTGAGCAAAACATTCACATCATGAACAGTTACTCCGGCGCCCTGTGCGATTCTTCTCTTGCGAGATGCTTTTATCAAATCAGGATTTAAGCGTTCTTTTTTTGTCATCGACAAAATGATTGCTTCCTGTTTTTTCATCAGATTGTCGCACATGCCGGACTCTTCAATCTGAGATTTATATTTAGACAGTCCCGGAAGCATACCGATAATGCTGCCGATACTGCCCAATTTTTTTATCTGCCGCATTTGCTCTAACATATCGTTCAAATCAAACGAACCTTTCAGCATTTTTCCGGCCATTTTTTCGGCTTCGGCTTTATCCACGTTTTCAATGGCTTTTTCCACCAAAGAAACCACGTCGCCCTGTCCCAAAATACGTCCGGCTATGCGGTCAGCATGAAACTCTTCCAATTCATCAATTTTTTCGCCCGTTCCCAAAAACTTTACCGGCGCACCGGAAATCATTTTCATAGAAAGAGCGGCACCGGCACGGGACGAACCGTCTATACGGGTCAAAACCAAACCGGTAATACCAATTTTGTCGTTAAATTCTTTAGCCACATTGCAGGCTTCCTGACCGATTAAAGCATCGGCAACCAACAAAGTTTCAACCGGCTGCGCCAGCTTTTTAACCTCGGCAACTTCCTGCATTAAAACTTCATCAATTTGCAAGCGGCCGGCCGTATCCAAAATCAGCAAATCATATACGCCTTTTTTGGCCTCGGCCAACGCGCGCTTGGTAATTTCAAGCGGCTTTTCACCGGCAACAATCGGCAATGTATCAACACCGATTTGTTTACCGAGCTGAGCTAATTGCTCTTGAGCGGCCGGACGGTATACGTCCAATGAAGCCAGTAAAATACGTTTATTTTTTTTCAGCTTAGCGGCAATTTTAGCGGTTGTGGTAGTTTTACCCGAACCTTGCAGACCTACCATTAAAAAACAAACAGGAGCCGGCGCGTTAAAGTTCAGACTTTCATCACCGTCACCCAGCAGTTTAACCAGTTCATCATGCACGATTTTAACAACCATTTGCCCCGGCTGCACCGATTTAACTACCTTTTCGCCCAAGGCTTGTTCTTTAACTTTGGCAATAAAGTTTTTAACCACCGGCAATGAAACATCGGCTTCAAGCAGCGCCACGCGAATTTCGCGCATAGCATCGTCAATATCTTTTTCTGACAGCACTCCTCTGGAGGTTATCTTAGAAAAAGCCTGACTCAGCTTGTCGGTCAAATTTTCAAACATTTCTGTTTTTACCTTTATCACCATGTTAATACAAACAAATTTACGTCAGTGTGCGAAACCTCGCTGGCTGACGGACTCCTCGGAGCTTGAATTTTTTACGACTCTTTTGGTAAAAATTCACTAAATTTGCTTTGTTTATACTTAAAAAATCTATGTTTGTCAACATCTTTTTAAAACAAAAAAAGAGCATTTTTCAACACTCCTTTTTTTGGCAAACAGAAAATTAACTATTATTAGCTAAACGTCCAAGATACAAAATAAAACCACCTATACAAACAACAACAAAGCCAACCCACAAAGGAACAATAATATCCCAAACATTCTGAGAATGCACATGGCTAAGACGAGAATTTTCAATCTCCACCACGTCGCCTTTTTTGTAAGCCGGATAGTTTTCACTGTCTTGACAAGCCTCAACAGAAAATGTTTGAGGCTCGGTCACACCTTCAAACTTGAAAGTTATGTCAGTTGAAGTAGCTGTCACATCTTCGATGGTATAAACTTTACCATCTTGATGCAAAATATTTCCTGAACACGATGCAAATCCTAAAATGATTAACATCAAGATAATAATCTTTTTCATAAGCGAAATTTAATTAAACAAAATAATTAATTTTGAAAGTATAGTACCAGTTAATTGCTTTTTGTCAACACTTTTGTTTATATTTTTATATATATTTTAAAACAAAAAAGGAGCATTTTTCCAACACCCCTTTTTATATAAATTTATGAATAAATGTTAAAAGCTATGGAAAATCCTATAATACCTCCGAATATTAAAGCAATTATCATACACAAATCAAATACGTAGTCATTACAAAATTCCATATGAGAAACTCTATTTTTACTAATTCTCACTACTTCTCCTGTCTCATATGACGGATATTTGCCTTCTTCGTCTTGACAAGCAAGAAGAGAATACGTTCGAGTTTTTTCAACACCTCTAAATTTAAATGTCAATGTAGTAGGTGAAACTGTTACATTTTCAATAACAAAAACTTCATCATTTTTTGTTAAAGATTTTTCACCACACGATGCAAATCCTACAATGATTAACATCACGATAATAATCTTTCTCATAAGCGACAATTTAATTGAATAGAATAATAAATTTTAAAAATATATTATCTGTTTTATATTTTTTGTCAATACTTTTATTTTAGCGTCAACCGCAAAAAAATCCCGTTATCTAATTATAACGAGATTTTTTTAGTTTTTAGTCAGTTGGTTAATCTTTGAGTTTATAATCAATTTTTCTTAAACATTCTTCCAAAATAGAAATTGACTTAGCTCCGATTTGCGGCCTGACATAAACATTGCTTTTATTAGAGGCCAATAACTCCCCTACTGTAGAAAAATCCTTAGACAACGCATTCAACATTCGTGTTTTCAATTTGTTGTCGCCATCATGATATTTCAACAGCTCAGAAATACTCATATCCTTTAGCTTAATATCTTGTCCGACTTTTTCTAAATCAGATAAAGATGTTTTACCTTTGACGCCGGATTGTTCTCTAACTTCAGCAAGATAATTATCAAAAGAAGCTTTAAAATCATCGCTGATAATTTCATAATAATCTTTAACAAAAGCTCTAAGCAATTTAGCATCGCCATTTGCTAAAAGTAATTGTTCAAACTCTGTCATAAGAATAAAATTTAGTTAATAATAATGTCTACTGTTTAATTTATAGACAAATTACCGCGCATTGTCAAACAAAAAAGCCTGATGTTATAAACATCAGACTTTTTTGTCAGTTAGAAATCTTCAATACGATGAAGCATGCTCTCAAAAAAGGCTATTTCCACCACATTGTTGTGAGCTTTGCAAAAATTCAAAGCATCCTGATAGCATTTTTTCCGCGCCTTTTTGACATCTACCGCCAAATACAGACGCACACAGATTGCCTCCATTGTATCTGTCAATTTATGTCCCGTATAGTTCTCAATATACCTAAAAATACCGGCTGTATTTTCTCCCTCAATGATATCCTTAACAATGTACGAAATTGTTGTAATACCGACAAAAAACGCAGCCAAACGTGTCAGTTCTGCCAAAAACACTTCAGTTTTCAGCTGCGGATAAGCTTTGCAAACTTCTGGCATTTCCGTACCGACTGTACTGAATGCCATTAAAAAGCGCAGCAAATCCACACTATCCGTTTTAATAAGCTGCTGAATAATTTCCGGTGCCGGATAGTTTTTGAACGTAAATTTACTAAGCAGCCATTTGCTGACTTTTTTATTTTGAAGCTCCAAAATATCCAACTGCAAATCAACATCCGGCAACAGCTTTTGAGCTACCACGTTATCCGGTAAATAATGCATAGCTCTTTCCAGCGCCCAAAGTTTTTCCTTAGCCGGATTTTCAGCATTTTTAGCCTGTTTCAGCAACAAACGCAAAAGCCGAATACTGCTGAACCTACCGACATAATACGATAGTTTACGGCATTTAGATTCCAGCGGCTCGCCGTAATCATCACGCTTGCACTCACCATAACCGGAACTCATAGCCACCAACTTTTGTTCAGCTTCAGCACTAAGCGCATGGTCCATCATATAGGTGTATTCGCTGTCCAAAATGAGCTGTTCCAATTCAGCACCGTACGGAATTTCTTGGCGTGAATGAATAGCGACTCCCAGCAGCTTGACCGGATTTAAGTTAATATAATTCAACATTTTTTCATCCGGCATGTGTGAGAATTGCTCTACCAACAGCTGCTTTGCCTGCTGAGCATCTTTTGCTTTGCACACATGGGTCACAAGTTTCAAAATTTGCTCAGGGATAAGTTTACCTTGTTCAGCATCATCCCACGAAAACTCAGAATAATCAAAATTTGCCATAATATATAAAATTTAGTTAATAATAATGTCTACTGTTTAATTTATAGACAAATTACCGCGCATTGTCAAACAAAAAAAGCCTGATGTTACAAAACATCAGACTTTTTTGTCAGTTAGAAATCTTCAATGTTACGCAGAATATCTCTAAAAAATGCAATCTCTGGTATTTTTTTCCAGACATCGCAAAGTTTTTTAGCGTGATATAAGCACTCTTGGCGAACCTGTTCGTTATCCCCCTCAAGATACAGCTTCACATGAATTCCCTCCATTGTGTCAGACCACGGCGCATGCCGGCTATCTTCAATATGCTTTATAAATTCAGAAATCCTGAGAGCGTGATATTTTTTTTCGTCATCAAGACCTATCATTCTGGTCTTCTCATTGTCTAAAAGCATAAATGGACCAATCTTTACAAGATGAGTAAGACGAGCCAATTCAGCTAAATACACCTCCAGTTTAAGCTGAGGCAAAGCTTGACAAACCTCCTTGATTTTTGTACCTGCAATACTATGTGAAAGCAAATAGCGCAAAGGTTTAATCATCTTCAGCTGAACAAATTTTTCAATAACCTGTTCTTGCGGATATTTCAGATAGTCAAAATGACGAAGCAGCCTCATGGCAACTCTTTCATTCTGAAGGTTCAAAATGTCCAACTGCAAATCACAATCATCAAGAAGTTTGTTTGAATCATCGTCAAACATAAATTCTAAAGCCACATCCAAACCCCAAAGATTTTCATGCGATGGGTCCGGCAACTGCTTAGCTTTTTCTAGCAACAAACGGATTACATCGACGTTGCTTTTACGTTGAAGATAACCATACAGACGTCTAACTTTTTTATCAAGAATAGTAAAATATTCATCTCTTTCAATGTTTCCATACCCCGGACACTCATCAAGAACAAGTTTGAACTGTTCTTTATCAAACTTAGAATTATCACTATTCTTCAAAAACTCAAAATAATCAAAACTAGCCATAATCTATAATATTAAGTTAATAATTAAGTTAATACTTCATAATATAGACAAATTTTACAAAAAGTCAACAAAAAAAGTCAATAAAAAATATATTATTCAAAAACAGCAGCGCCGCCTTACAAGCAATAAGACGGCGCCGAAACTTAAATTACAGCAAACTAAAATCCGATAGAACGGTTGATACTGCGGATAATTTTATTTTGTTCTGCAGCATTTTTCGGAGTGATATATTTGCCGCACAAATCCGCCCGCGCCTTTATATCGGCTTCAGAGGCGTTTTCATAATACTTTTGCGCTTCGGCTACAGCAACATCATGACGGGCTTTGCTCACACCGTTTTCAACCGCATAATATCCGGCGGCAACCGTCATATTTTTCTGTTCGCCCTGCAAGCCTAAATATTGCAGGCAATAAACCACTTCTTCGGCGCCCTGATTGATTTTGGCAGACAGAGCCGAAGCCTTAAAGGCCTGCTTCTGCGCAGCTGCTTTAGCCGGTTTGGCTGCAGGCTTAGCTACTGTATTGGCAGTTTTGGCTGCATTTTTCTTTAATGGAATTGCAACTGTTTTTTCTGATTTTTTAGCGTCTGCCGCTTTGGCGGTATCTGCGGCTTTCTGCGTTAAAGCGGCTTTTTCGGCATTTATTTTTTCCTGAGCCTCCTTAACTTTTTGCGCTTGGGCGTCAGCGGCTTCTTTTGCTTTTTGAGCTTCAGACGCGGCCATGGCTTTAGCGCGGGCTTCCGCGTCTGCCTTTTCTTTGGCGATTTTTTCGGCAGCGGCCTTAGCTTCGGCTTCTTGCTTTGCTTTTAACTCTGCTACTTTTTGTTCAGCCTCCTGCTTGGCCTTGGCTGCAGCCTCTTCGGCCGAAATTTCAGCCTCAAAAATATCATAAATTTCGCCGACATTTTTCTTTTCGGCAATAGAAAGCGGAGACCAGCCTTTATTATTTTTGGCATTCATGTCTGCGTTATGCTTCAGCAAAAGCTTTACCATATCGGCGTTGTTGGTAGCAACCGCATAATGCAGAGCCGTATTTCCCTGAGCATTAGCGCCGTTTACGTTTTCGCCTTTATTCAGCAAAGCCTCAACCGCCGGCAAGTTTTTATTTTTTACGCCGTTAATCAGTTCATCTGTTGTCGCATACGCCGGAACAGACATCAGCAAAGCGCAAGTCAAAAGCCAATATTTTTTCATGATTTATAATCTCCAAAAATCAAATAATAATTCAGTTTAGACAATTTTCTATCTTTTGCAAGCATTTTTAGATAAAGGCTCCGCCTTTTTGCAGCAGAGCCTTATATATTGTTACTCTTTAATTTGAATATGCAGTTCTTTTAACTGCTGTTCTGTAACCGTATTCGGCGCTTGCATCATCAAATCTTGAGCCTTGCCGTTCAGCGGGAACAAAATCACATCGCGGATAATCGGCTCGTCCAAAAGCAGCATAACCGTACGGTCAATACCTGGAGCGCAGCCTGCGTGCGGAGGAGCGCCGTACTTAAACGCGCTAATCATGCCGCCGAATTTATTGTCTACAACGCTGCGGTCATAGCCGGCAATTTCAAACGCACGGTACATAATTTCTGGAACGTGGTTGCGCACAGCGCCCGAAGCCAATTCCACCCCGTTGCACACCAAGTCATATTGATAAGCCAAAATGTCCAGCGGATTTTTATTGTTCAAAGCGTCCAAGCCGCCCTGAGGCATAGAGAACGGGTTGTGAGAAAACTCAATAGCACCGGTTTCTTCATTTTCTTCATAAAACGGAAAATCAACCACCCAGCACAGCTTAAAGGTATTTTTCTCAAACAAATCCAGCTCTTCACCCAATTTATTGCGGACTTTGCCGGCAAACTTATTGATTGTTTTAGCCGAACCGCCCATAAACAGAACCGCGTCGCCGTCTTTAATATCAAACATAGCTTTGAGTTCAGCCATTTTTTCTTCGGAGAAATATTTAGCAATACCCTTAGCACCATTGTCAGACAAAGCCACATAAGCCATGCCGCCGAAACCCTCTTCTTTGGCGTAACCGTCAAGTTTATCAAAGAAAGAACGAGGCTTATTGCCGGCTGCCGGAGCTTTAATCGCGCGGATTTGCTCGCCGCCGGCTGCTTTAGCGTCATAAACGCCGAAACCTGAGTTATTAAAGAACGGAGTAGCGTCCGCAATAAACAGCGGATTGCGCAAATCCGGCTTATCGCTACCGTATTTCAGCATAGCGTCGCGGAAAGCGATTCTCGGGAACGGAGCCTGCGTAACGGTGCGGCCGTTGGCGAATTTGTTGAAAATTCCGCCCATTGTGGTTTCAATAACCTTAAACACATCTTCCTGCGTCACAAAAGACATTTCCATATCCAGCTGATAGAACTCGCCCGGAGAACGATCGGCGCGCGGGTCTTCATCGCGGAAACACGGAGCAATTTGGAAATAGCGGTCAAAGCCCGAAACCATCAGCAGCTGCTTAAACTGCTGCGGAGCTTGCGGCAAAGCATAAAACTTGCCCGGATTCAAACGCGACGGCACCAAAAAGTCGCGGGCGCCCTCAGGAGAAGAAGCCGTCAAAATCGGAGTCTGATATTCATTAAAGCCCTGCTCCGTCATCAAGCGGCGCATTTCGGCAATCACTTTGCAGCGCAGCAAAATGTTGTTGTGAATACGTTCGCGGCGCAAATCCAAAAAACGATACTTTAAGCGCATTTCTTCCGGCTCGTCGCCCTCACCGAAAACCTGAATCGGCAAAACTTCAGCCTCAGAATAAACTTCTACCGCCGAAACTTTAATTTCTATATCGCCGGTCGGCATGTTTTTGTTTACGCTCTCGCGCGCTACAACTTCGCCCTCTATGCCGACAACGCTTTCAACTCTGATATCTTTAATTTTGGCAAACAAATCCGATGAGCTGTCAAAAACACATTGCGTAATTCCGTAGTGGTCGCGCAAATCCACAAAGCACAGATTGCCGAGGTTGCGTTTACGATGAATCCAGCCGGCCAATTTAACATGTTGCCCGACATCGGCGGCTCTAAGCTGTCCGCAGGTATGCGTCCGATATTCGTTCATTATATCCTCTTAAAATTTATTAAAACTGCTACTGTTTTAAAACTAAATAAAAATAAAATCAATCACAAATTAAAAAAATCTTAAGCAATCGGCGCTATTCTGTGCATTATGGAGAAATAATAATGAATTTAATAGACACAACCGAAAAATTAACCCAATTCTGCAACATTTTAAGCACTAAGCCTTTTATTACCGTAGACTCGGAATTTATCCGCGAGCATACCTACTATCCGCAGCTCTGCCTGCTGCAAATCGGCTATGACGGCGGCGCGGCTATAGTTGACCCGCTGGCTAAAAACATGGATTTAACGCCGTTCTTTGCCATTTTAGATAATCCGGATATTGTCAAAGTTTTCCACGCCGGACGTCAGGATATAGAAATTTTTTATAACTTAACCGGCAAAATTCCGGCTAATGTTTTTGACACCCAGATTGCCGCCATGGTCTGCGGTTTTGCCGACAACATCGGTTACGGCAATTTAGTGCAGGCCATTACCGGCGTGGAGCTGGATAAATCCTGCCGCCTGACCGACTGGAGCATCCGTCCACTGGATGAAAATCAGCTGGTTTATGCTTTGCACGATGTGACCTATCTGGTGGATTGCTACAAATATCTGCGCCAAAAAATGGAAGAGACCGGACGTCTGGATTGGATAGAAGAAGAAACCGCCTGTCTCTGCGATAAAAATTGCTATAATGTCAATCCGGACGACGCTTGGATGCGTATTAAACACAATGTTCACAGCCAGCATTTTTTGTCGGCGCTGAAATATTTGGCGGCGTGGCGTGAAGAACGGGCTAAAAAATTCAATACTCCGCGCTCGGGAATCCTAAAAGACGATGTCTTGCTGAACATCGCCAGCACTTTTCCGAAAACGCTGGATGAGCTGAAACAAGTTCGCAACATAAAATCAGATGTTATTAAAGGCAAATTAGGCGCCGAGATTATGGAAACCCTGCAGTTTGCCCGTCAGAATCCGATTCCGACAGAAATCTGCCGCAAAGACCGTAAAAAAGAAACCTCTGTACCAAACCATGAGCAAAGCTTGTTTGAAATGCTGCGCATGCTGCTGAAAATCAAAAGCCAAAGCCACGGCGTTTCGGCTCGTCTGATTGCCTCAGACGCCGATTTGCGCTATATCATCTTAAACCAGCCGCAAAACACTCCGGCAATGCAGGGCTGGCGCTTTGAGGTTTTCGGTTCTGACGCACAAAAGCTCTGCCGCGGCAAATTGGCGATTTCTTACAATCCCGCCAAAAAACGCATAGACGTAAAAGAAGTGTAAAATTTATAAGCTTTTCTAAAATATATCTCCGGTTTTGCCGGAGATATATTTGTTAGAGTATACTCAAGGTCAAGAAATTTTTTCAAAAAAATATCTTCTATATAACCAAAACATAACTTGACAGTCTGCTTTTTCGGTTTATTATAGAACAAAATTAGAACAATGGTGTAAAATGTCAAAAATAGCATTGGTAGACTGCGACAGTTTTTTTGTTTCTTGCGAACAGGCGGATAATCCTGATTTGCGCGGCAAAGCCGTATGCGTAATATCCGGTGGCAACGGCTGCGTAGTTTCCCGCTCGCGCGAAGCCAAGGCTTTGGGCATAAAGATGGGCGAACCGCATTTTATGGCAAAAAAAGAATTTCCGTCAGCCATATATCTAAAAGGCCGCCACACCCGCTATGAAGAATATTCCGCCAAAGTTATGGCTTGCTTAAAAGACTTTACGCCGGATGTTGAAGTTTGCTCTATTGACGAGGCTTATTTAAACTTACAGGGTTTGGACAGGCTGTATAAAAAAGATTTTGCCGCGCTTGCTGCAGATATCCGACAGACAGTCTGGGAAAAATGCCGAATTCCGGTTTCTATCGGCGTCAGCAGCTCCAAATTATTGGCCAAGCTGGCCAGCGATAAGGCTAAAAACAACGGCGGAGTTTGCTTAATCGGACAAGCGAATTTGCTGTCTGTTTTAGAAAAAACTTCGCTGGAAGATGTATGCGGTTTTGGACGCCAGCATACGGCAAAAATGAAAATGGCGGGTATTTTCAACTGCTTGGAATTTGTTAAGCAAAGCGACAGCTGGATACGCAAAAATTTAGGCATCGGCGGGCTGAATCTAAAATATGAGCTGCAAGGCTATGCCGTAAGCAAAATAAAAACCGAGAAAAGCCTGCCGAAATCTATTCAAAGCACCTCATTTTTGAGCAAATTTACATCTGATACGGCCGTTTTGCGCGCTTCCCTAAAATATCATGTTCATTGTGCCGGACGCAAAATGCGTGAAGAAGATTGTTTTTGCCAAAGTGTCGGGATTATGCTGCGAACCAAAGATTTTCAGGTTTACAGCGCTTATGCCAAGCTGCCGCAGCCCTGCAACGGCGAACAAGAGCTGTTTAAAGCGGCGCAGAGCCTGCTGCCGAAAATCTATCTGCCGAATGTTTTGTACCGCAGCAGCGGCGTTATGCTGGAACATTTGCTCAGCCGCAGCGAATTTCAGCCGCTTCTGTTTTCGGAACCGGAATATCAGGACGATAAAATCAGCAAAGTTTTAGATGAGCTGGAGCAAAAATTCGGCAAAAATATTGTGAAAAACGGCCTGTTTTAAGCCGGTGCGGCGGCCGGAAATTTTATTTTGCACCGCCCTGCCCGCCGCGGAAATTTCAGTCTCCATTTGTCTTTAAATCTTCAAATTTCTGACGCATAGTCGGATTGCCGCGCGTCAGCTTTTTGATAGTGATATCCTGTGCCTTGTCATTGGCCAAACGCAGATTATTTTCAGAGGAGAGCAATGCTGCTTTGGTCTTTTGCAGAGTATCAATCGTCTTGTCTATATCTTTGATGGCCTCGTCAAATTTCTTTTGGGCAAGTCCGTAGTTATAGCTGAATTTCTCTTGAAAATCCAAAAGCTTATTTTCAAAGTTAGTCACATCTATATTTTGGCTGCTGTATTCAGCCAGCTGGCGTTTATACTGGATTGAATTAGCCGCCGCATTGCGCAACAAGGTAATTATCGGAATAAAAAACTGCGGGCGGATAACGTACATTTTAGGATATTTGTAAGATACATCCACAATACCGGTATTATAAAATTCGCTGTCGGCTTCCAGCAGCGACACCAACACCGCATATTCGCAGCCTTTTTCGCAGCGGTCTTTATCCAGCTCCTTGAAAAAGTCTTCATTTTTATGCTTGGCGGCGGTAGTGTCCATTTCGTTTTTCATCTCAAACATAATGGAAATATATTCTACACCGTCATCCGTTTTATCTCTGAAAATAAAGTCGCCCTTGCTGCCGGTTCTGGCGTCATTATCTTTTTCAAAATAGGCGTTTTGGAAGCCGGTAGCCCGCAAGCGGTTAAACTCAATTTCACAATGCTGCTCCAGAGTTTCGCCCACCATTTTGGTAGACATTTTGGTTTTCAGGTCTTTATAATAAGCGATAAGGTCGTCTTTTTCCTTGAGCTGAAAAGCATATTTTTCTTTAAGGCTCTGTTCCTGCAGCTGCTTGTCTTTAGCCGCATCCTGAAGCTGAGTTTCCAGCAAAATAATCTGCTTTTCTTTTTCAACAATCGTGTCTTTTTGCGCTGAAACCGCCGTTGTTACCGCCAAGGCACGCTCTTGCGCGCTGGAGCTGATTTTAGATTTCAGCTGCTCATTTTCCTGCTTCAAAGAACTTAAAGCCCGCTCTTTTTCCAGCTCATAATCTTTGCCTTGGGAGGCAAGCTGAGCTTTTAATTTTTCAATTTCTTGATTCAATTCTGAGACAGACCGCGCTTTTTCAGCCTCTGCCTGAGTTTTTAGGAGAGAAAGCTCGCCGTTTTTAGCTTTTTCAATCTGAGCCACGCGTTCGCATAAATCTTTATGAAATTCCGCGTCTTTGATTTGACTGACAATAGCCGCATAGCCGCTTTCATCAACCGTAAAAACTTCTCCGCACTTCGGGCATTTAATCTCCGGCATCTTGCTCTCCCATTATATTTATGTATATGCATATTTTCTATATTTAACGCTGTTTATGCAACAAAATAAATATGTTGTACACAGCCTTAGCCGGCTGCCGGAAATACTGCATCTAAAAATACAAAATAACCGAGCTATAGCTTACGCTTTCTTTGTAAGAGTGACATATTTTATTGATTTCAGAAACCGTCAAATCACGCAGGCAAATTTTTCCGTCATCGCAATAAGCATCGCCGTAAACCGCTCCATCAGCATAGTCAAACTGATATAAGCCAACACCGTACATGGCAGAAGCAAGCGGTTGAGCTATATCTTTAATCATCGTTTTGCAAAATTCAACCGATGACAGCGCTCCGCCGCTGGCATAAGGATAGTGATGATAAATCTCTAAACTCAGATGGTTGCTTCTAATAAAAATGGCTATTGCTCCTCCGTAGGAATCGGATAAATCAGTACCGCGGCGGCTCCAAGTCGGCGGCACCATGTTTGCAGCTAAAAGAAAATCTGTAAGCATATATTGGCTATCGCTGGAATTTAGTTTTTGAAGTTCCGGCAAATGCTCCAGCAAACCATGTATAACATAGCTGTATTCCTCAACTGTTTTATTAAGCTTATATTTCTCCATGGCCTTGGAATATCCGGCGATACCGCCGACACTTAACACACCGATAATAGCCAGAACGCCCAGCATTTCTATCATGCTTCTGCCGAACTGATTTTGCTTCATGGTAACTTCCTTTCATATTGAAAATACAACAAAAAGCTGCTTGGATGAAGCAGCTGGAAGTTCGAAACTACTAGATATAAAATAGTGCAGCATATTAGCTAAAGATAGCATATTTTGCTACCTTCCAGCTCTCGCTAGAAGATGCAAGTATTTACCGTCTATGCATAAGACGTATATCTAAGAGGTTTCGACACCTCAGACAGACGATTACCTATCCAAAAACTATTCTAACTGAATCTTGTTTGAATGTAAAGAGAATTTTAGTTTAATAAAATCAAAGCATTGGAAGATGCGAAAGTGTGTAAAAAAAACGACCGTTTAAAATGGACAGTTTTTAGGCTGTTTTTAGTAATGTAACAGAGGTTGCTAAAATTTGCAATAACTTTTTATATTTGCGATGTTTTTTGCAGATTTGTGAGACTTTTCAGCGTCTTGTTTATAGTGTGTAAAAATAACGGTCGTTTTTTTTACACATAATAGGAGGAATAAGATGTTGAAGAGTATGAATTTTTTAAGCGGAAAGTGCAGGGGAAAAGTAGGTGGAGGTACTAAGCTCACGCCTCCAGCACCAGTCATTCTAGGCCTTGTGCCTAGAATCTTCTGGCAACAAGGTACTAACCTAGTCAATAAATTAGCCTTATTATTGCATAAGTGCTGGTTCACACAAGATTCTCGGAATAAATCAGAGAATGACGAGTGCTGGGGACGCGGGTTCTCTATGGTAATAAGTAAACAAAGAAGCGTTGCATTCTGCAACAAAATCATGGATACTCGTCTGCCATAGCCTGCGGGGTGTGGCGACAAGTATGACATTTCGGGTTGGTACTGGGGACGCTTACTTAATGCCTTTTGCACGTTATTAAAGTACCATTCACCCGACGCCAAGGCGTCGCCCTCTCCCGCACGGGGCGAGGGTTTTGGATTGCTTCGTCGTTACACTCCTCGCAATGACGCCGTAACTAACGGCGAGGGATTACACCACCCTTGGTGCGACAAGATACTAGGCACAGGGCCTAGTATGACTGGCGGCAGAGGCACAAACCCGCTTGGCCGCAGTATGATTGAAATGCTCGGCGTTTTGGCGATTATAGGAGTTTTAAGTGTCGGCGGCATTGCCGGATATTCTAAGGCGATGGAAAAGTTTAAGGTTAATAAAACTGTTAGCGAATACAGTAATTTCATTTTTGGAATGCTGGAGCATTTATCTGATTATCAAAATTTAACTCAGGTTGATGACGGCAAACAAATATCTTTAGCAAACACTATCAACAACACAGTAAGTGTTCCGCCAAACTGGGTATTAAACGGCGGCTTTTCTGATAGCAACGGCAACCAGCTATATATTGTCTCGCGTAATAACCGACTTGTTCTTGACATATATATGGGAACGATATCTATAAATGATAAAGGTCAATTCGTATCCGATAACTTTTCAACCAATCTATGCCGCGAATTATTTTTGAACCTAGTTCAACCAATTGCCGATACATTATATTGGGCCAGACTATACCGAGCTAACGAGGCTGTTCCAGTTAAGTTTTGGGGTAACAAAACATGCAACGGAGCTGACAGAAAATGCTTGCAGGCAATAACTTTATCCGAAATTGATGCCACTTGCAAATTATGCGTAAAAGGCGATTACTGCTGCATTGGCTTGGAGTTTTAATAAATTAAACTAACAACTATATTTTATAATCTTCTTGCCTGCTATCAGAAACTTATTCTAATATTTATTATTTGAATCTTAGAAATAAGTCGCAGTAACCGTATGTACATTGCTTGCAAGCCTTTTGCAGGTCAGCAATAGCAGCGGATTGCAGGCATTGTTTTTCTGCTGAACAGTAAGCATCGCCGTAAAATGTTTTAAAGGCGCCGCTACTCCACTCTCCAACACCTGTATAATACACCGCATTGTGCAAAGGCTGAACAAAGTTTTGATAAAGAGTTAAGCAGAGTTTTTCTGAAAAGCCTTGAGACAATCTTTTATTGTCGCTATCCCTTGATTCTCCACCCAAATATATATCCATTGCCATTTCTTTGTATGATGTATAAAAATAGACATCATTGCCATAAGGGTCATGGAAACCTAAATCTATATTTCCTTGTTTGAATGATATCCAGTTGTCGGGAACAATGTGAGCAGACATCATAAATTCATTCAAAAAATTCTGGGTGTTGGGATTATTTTTTATAATATTGTCTTTATGCTCTAATAAGCCTTGTATAATGTAGCTGTATTCCGTCGCCGCCTTGCTGGTTTTATACATTTCTATAGCCTTGGAATATCCGGCAATTCCACCGACAGACAGCACTCCAATAATCGCCAGCACGCCAAGCATTTCTATCATGGAACGACCTTTTTCTAAATTCTTATACATATTTCTAACCTCCGTTTAATTTTGTTGTATATAAAACAAAACCCACCAAAATGGCGGGCGGATGTTCAGAAACCGTATACATTCAAACGGCTCGGCTTATTTGGCCGAAACCTTATTTAGCCGACATCCGTCCCACGGAAATCGGCATAACAAATTTTAAGTCGTATTATGCTCAACGACTGAATGTATAAGGGGTTTCTGACGCCCCTGACATATCTCTATATCTGTTTAAAGTATACTTAATTAAACAGAAAAGTAAAGTATTTTATTAAAATATTAAAGAAAACCTCCCCTGTTCGGAAGAACAAGAGAGGTTTTCTATGCGTACTCGGCTTAATTATTTCAAAATTTTAGAAACAACGCCGGCACCAACTGTGTGACCGCCTTCGCGAATAGCGAAACGCAAGCCTTCGCTCATTGCGATTGGGTGCAGCAGCTGTACGGTAATTTTTACGTTATCGCCTGGCATTACCATTTCGGTGCCTTCCGGCAATTCAATTGTTCCGGTTACATCTGTTGTACGGAAATAGAATTGCGGACGATAGTTTGAGAAGAACGGAGTATGACGGCCGCCTTCTTCTTTAGTCAGAATATAGCATTCAGATACGAAATCTGTGTGCGGTGTGATTGAACCAGGAGCTGCCAATACTTGACCGCGTTCTACTTCTTCACGTTTTGTACCGCGCAGCAATACACCGATGTTATCGCCGGCTTCGCCTTCATCCAACAATTTACGGAACATTTCAATACCGGTACATGTTGTTTTTTGAGTTGGTTTAATACCTACGATTTCAATTTCATCGCCTACATGGATTACACCGCGTTCTACACGACCGGTTACCACTGTACCACGACCAGAAATTGAGAATACGTCTTCAATCGGCATCAAGAACGGCTGGTCAATCGGACGTGCCGGCTGCGGAATGTAAGAGTCTACAGCTTTCATCAATTCAATGATGGAATCGTGGCCGATTTTCGGGTCGCCGTTTTCCAATACTGCCAAGGCTGAACCTTTAATGATTGGTGTTTCATCGCCTGGGAAACCATAAGAAGACAGCAAATCACGGATTTCCATTTCCACCAATTCCAACAATTCCGGATCGTCTACTTGGTCTACTTTGTTCATGTATACAACGATTGCAGGTACGCCTACTTGACGAGCCAGCAAGATGTGTTCACGTGTTTGCGGCATCGGACCATCAGCTGCTGATACTACCAAGATTGCGCCATCCATCTGAGCGGCACCGGTAATCATGTTTTTAACATAGTCGGCGTGGCCCGGGCAGTCTACGTGTGCATAGTGGCGGTTTTCTGTTTCATACTCAACGTGTGAGGTGTTAATGGTAATACCGCGCGCGCGTTCTTCCGGCGCTTTATCAATATTTGCATAATCTACGAATTGTGCTTCGCCTTTTTCTGCCAATACTTTGGTAATGGCTGCTGTCAAGGTTGTTTTACCGTGGTCAACGTGCCCGATTGTACCAATGTTGCAGTGCGGTTTGCTGCGTTCAAATTTTTCTTTTGCCATTATATTTTCTCCATAAAATACAGATTTTCATTTTTCCGAAAGGGAGGTTGGCATACCTCCCCTCGGAGTCTTTAACATTAAGTTATCTAAGCGTTTTTCGCTTTGATAGTTTCTGCTACTTCTCTTGGAACTTCAGCATAATGATCAAAAATCATTGTGAACTGAGCGCGGCCTTGAGAAAGTGAGCGAAGAGTGTTAACGTAACCAAACATATTGGCGAGCGGAACAAAGGCATCCACAACGCGGGCATTACCACGCTGGTCCATACCGTTTACCAAACCACGGCGAGAGTTCAAATCGCCGATGATATCACCCATATATTCTTCTGGGGTTACAACTTCAACTTTCATAATAGGTTCCAACAGCTTTGGAGAAGCCTGTTTCATACCTTCACGGAAGGCTGCACGAGCGGCAATTTCAAAGCACATAACGTTAGAGTCTACTTCATGGTATGCACCATCATACAGTGTGCATTTAACACCAGTTACAGGATAACCGGCCAACACACCTGTGTCCATAGCTGTGCGCAAACCTTTTTCAACACCTGGGATATATTCCTTAGGAACGTTACCGCCAACAACTGTGTTAACAAATTCAAAGCCTGTATGGTCTTCAGTTGGTTCAAATTTGATTTTAACTTTAGCGAACTGACCGGCACCACCAGATTGTTTTTTGTGAGTATATTCAATATCACAAGGTTTGGTAATGGTTTCGCGGTAAGCCACTTGAGGGTCACCAACGTTAGCATCAACTTTGAATTCTCTTCTCAAACGGTCTACGATAATATCCAAGTGCAATTCACCCATACCAGCAATAATGGTTTGACCACTATCCGGATCAGATGTAACGCGGAAAGACGGATCTTCCATAGCCAAGCGAGAAAGAGCCAAGCCCATTTTTTCTACATCGGCTTTGGTTTTTGGTTCTACGGCTAATTGAATAACAGGGTCTGGGAATACCATGTTTTCCAAAACGATTGGTTTATCTGCATCGCACAAAGTATCACCGGTGGTGGTATCTTTCAAGCCGGCCAAAGCGATAATATCACCGGCATGAGCTTCTTTGATATCATCACGTTTGTTAGCGTGCATCAACAGCATACGGCCGATTCTTTCTTTCTTATCTTTTACAGAGTTGTAAACATAAGAACCGGCTGTCATTGTTCCGGAATAAATACGAGTAAAGGTCAAAGACCCAACAAACGGATCGTTCATGATTTTGAATGCCAAAGCAGACAAAGGTTCAGAATCGCTCGGATGTCTGTCTTCTTCAATATCCGTACCAGGTTTAACACCGCGGATAGCCGGAATATCCATTGGAGACGGCAAGTAATCAACTACAGCATCCAGCAAAGGCTGAACACCTTTGTTTTTGAAAGCTGTACCGCAAAGAACAGGTACGAAATCTTGGCTCAATGTACCTTTGCGGATACATTTTTTCAAGGTTTCTTCTGAAATTTCTTTACCTTCCAAATAGTCTTCCATAGCGGCTTCGTCTTGTTCTACAGCCATTTCTACCAATTGGTTACGATATTCAGCAGCTTTTTCTTGCAAATCAGCCGGAATTTCTTTTTCTTCAATTGGAGCATCTGCTGTGTCGCCGGTATAGATAATGGCTTTCATCCTAACCAAATCTACAATACCTTTGAAGTCGGCTTCTGCGCCGATTGGCAGCTGAATAGCCATCGGGCGGGCGCCCAGACGGTCAACAATCATATCCAAGCAGCGATAGAAGTTGGCACCGATACGGTCCATTTTGTTGCAGAAACAAATTCTTGGTACGTTATATTTATCAGCTTGTCTCCAAACTGTTTCAGATTGCGGTTCAACACCGGCAACCGAATCAAACACGGTAACAGCACCGTCCAATACACGCAAAGAACGTTCTACTTCAACAGTGAAGTCAACGTGTCCCGGAGTATCAATGATGTTAATACGGTGACCTTTCCAATAGCAGGTTGTAGCTGCTGAGGTAATGGTAATACCGCGTTCCTGTTCCTGTTCCATCCAGTCCATAGTGGCAGCGCCATCGTGGGTTTCACCAATTTTGTGGTTTACACCTGTATAGAACAGAATACGTTCGGTTGTTGTTGTTTTACCGGCATCAATATGAGCCATGATACCAATGTTTCTGTATAATTCCAATTTATGTGTTCTAGCCATTGCAATTTCCTTATATTAGAACTTGTAATGAGCGAACGCTTTGTTGGCTTCTGCCATTCTGTGGGTATCTTCACGCTTTTTGATTGCGGCACCCTTATTGGCAAATGCATCTAACAATTCATTGGCAACTCTATCTGTCATTGTTGTTTCAGAGCGTTTTGCAGCAGCGGCAATAATCCAACGGATAGCCAAAGCCTGACGACGGTCTGCGCGAACTTCGCAAGGAACTTGATAGGTTGCGCCGCCAACACGACGGGAACGAACTTCTACAACCGGCTTAACATTTTCCAAAGCGGTTGTGAAAACTTCCAAAGCGTCTTGTTTGGTTTTGGCAGCCATGATATCAAAAGCCGAATAAACGATTTTTTCTGCAACGGCTTTTTTACCATCTTCCATGATGTTGTTAATAAATTTTGCTACTACCTTGTTACCATATTTAGCATCAGGCAGTACGATTCTTTTTTCAGCACTATGACGACGTGACATTATTATATCTCCTATTTAGGTCTCTTAGCACCGTACAAAGAACGGCGTTGACGACGTTTAGAAACACCCTGAGTATCCAAGGTACCACGAATGATATGATAACGAACACCTGGCAAGTCTTTTACACGGCCTCCTCTAATCAGCACCACTGAGTGTTCTTGAAGATTGTGACCTTCACCAGGGATATAGCTGATTACTTCAAAGCCATTAGTAAGACGAATACGAGCCACTTTACGCAAAGCTGAGTTTGGTTTTTTAGGGGTTGTTGTATAAACCCTTGTACAAACACCGCGTTTTTGTGGACAAGATTTCAAAGCTGGAACTTTGTTTCTCTTCACTTTTGGTGTTCGTGATTTACGAATTAACTGATTAATTGTAGGCATCACATTTTCCTTAAAAGTTATTAATTTTACACAAAACTAACGGCCAAATGTTTACACATCTGGTCTTAGTTAGGCGGATAATAGCATAAAAACAAAGAGAGTCAATAACTTTTTGACTCTCTGTGCTATAAATTTTTGCAGTTATACATGCTGCCAAACTATAAATAAAATCATAAAGACGACAGCACCAAGAATGATTAAAGTTGTAGACATTCTTATCTCCCGTTTTTCAATTATATGCGCTATTATATAAGTATAGCCGCAAAAAGCAAGATATTTTAACCTCAAAAATACAAAATCAGCGAACAGCTGCCGTCATTATCTTCGGTGCAAGTCTTGCACAGGCTGTCTATTTCACTTAGTTTTACTGTGTTTAGACATTTTCGGCCTTGTCCGCACACCTCATCGCCGTAATACATGGCGTTTCCAACTGCAGCATTTTGCCGCCACAAAAAAGCAGCATATAAACTGCCGTGCAGAGGATAAGCCAAATTATTAAACAATTCACGGCAAAGATTTTTATTTTGCTGATTATTTTCATATTTATTGGCGTCTTGCCCAAAATAAACTTCAAAACCAATTAGGTGTCCGCTGGCTCGCCCTACCCAGCTTGAATAAATATGCACATTATTATTAAGATCATCTACCGCAAAGCTGTCACTCGTCACAGTCCATGACTTAGGAAGTAAATTCAAAGACTCCGCCAATTTAACAAAACCTGTGCCGGAAGCTTGCGGACGCATATCATCAAAATGCTCCAACAAACCATATATTAAATAACTATATTGCTCAATAGCTTTGTTTATTTTCCATTTTGTCATGGCTTTGGAATATCCAGCAATCCCTGCGACTGAGAGAACACCTATTATCGCCAAAACGCCGAGCATTTCTATCATGGAACGGCCTATTTGATTATATTTCATAATAACTTCCTTTCACATTGAAATTACAACAAAAAAGCCGCCGATAAGGCAGCTGGAAGTCCGTAACTACTTACTGTAAAATAGTGTAGCATATTAGCTAAAAGATAACATATTTTGCTACCTTCCAGCCGTTAAAGCTAGAAAATTTAACGTCCTAAAGACGTACAGTAATGAGGCTACGACACCCCAGACAGACTATTGCCTATCCAAAAGTCAT
Organism: uncultured Alphaproteobacteria bacterium; assembly: GCA_934271715.1. Taxonomy (GTDB): domain Bacteria; phylum Pseudomonadota; class Alphaproteobacteria; order RF32; family CAG-239; genus RUG410. The sequence goes on along the minus strand of CAKQRZ010000002.1, from coordinate 149,815 downwards.
TTTAACGAAATATTACATAAAAGTAAAGATGTTTTTCTTATTACAGCACATTGTTTTAGTAGTTGACTTATGGAGTGAGGCTGGTATAGAATAAAGGTGTAAAACAACTTAAAATAAGAGGAAAGAAAGATGAAAAATAAGCTAAACAAAGGTCTCTCTCTCTCTCTGCGAATCCTGAACATCTGATTATAGGCGCTTTTTCTGCCGTTCAGCACGTTTTTGCAGGATTCTGCAGAAAAAATGATACTTTCGGAAATAACGAATTAAGAACAAAACTGACAGGCTCGCCTCTTGCTCTGCCGTCATTGCGAGCGCAGCGCGGCAATCTATTAACCAACACTAAGCATGCATCTCCGGCACCAGTCATTCTAGGCCTTGTGCCTAGAATCTTGTTGCAACGAGTCTCTAACCTAGTCAACAAATTAGCCTTATTATTGCATAAGTACTGGTTCACACAAGATTCTTGGGATAAACCCAAAAATGACTGGTGCTGGGGACGCGGGTTCTCTATGGTAATAAGTAAACAAAGAAGCGTTGCATTCTGCAACAAAATCATGGATACTCGTCTGCCACAGCCTGCGGGGTGTGGCGACGAGTATGACGTTTCGGGTTGGTGCTTGAAACGCTTGTTAAGTGTCTTTTGCACGTCCTTTAAATACCCCTTACCCGACGCCAAGGCGTCACCCTCTCCCGCACGGGGCGAGGGATTACACCGCCCTTGGTGCCACAAAATCCTAGGTACAGACTGTGCGTCACAACCTAGGATGACTAGCGGCAGAGACGCAAATTTCTTTGGCCGCAGTATGATTGAAATGCTGGGCGTGCTGGCGATTATCGGGGTGCTGAGCGTTGGAGGCATCGCCGGTTATTCCAAAGCCATGCAAAAATGGAAAATCAACAAAACTGTTGAGGGGTACAGCATGCTGGTCTATGGTATGTTAGAACACTTGGAAGACCTACGAAAATCCACAGCTGCGGAAACCAATATTGATACTGAAACTTTGCTGGCAATCAACGCCATACCTAAGAGCTGGGTTAATAAAAACAATAACTTAAGCCTTAACATTGTAGACAGCTATAACAACCAAGCCCGAGTGTGGCTGCATAAAGGCTATATAATCATAGATATTTATTTGAGCGCTCCTGCAGCCAATGACAAAGGCGGTCTTGTTACCGAAAACAACTCTGTAGCTCTTTGCCGCGAGCTGTTTACAAACTTGTTTTTACCTCTGCATGCGACTGCGGCTGAGACTAGCGTTTATGTAGCGGGAAAACATGGTTATTCTTTTTTTGGCGATAAATATTGTGTCGGAGACACCGAAAGATGTATGAGCAACGCCACGCCGGTGCAAATCAACGAAGCCTGCGACACCTGCGGCAAAACCGGAGACCTCTGCAATTTTAACATCTTATTTTAACCTTGCGGCACTTGCAAAAAAATAGAGCCGTACCCAAAATGTACAGCTCTGTTTTTTTTATTTGTTATACCAAATTACTCTGCCCCAGCAGGAATCTTCATCAAACTTGTCGCGCAAAGTTTTAAGTCTCTCTTTCATCATATAGGCAAACGATTTAATATGAGAAAACTCATTACGAAGCCAATAAATACCATTTACATCAAGCAAATCAGCTCTTATCCCCTGCTCTTTTATAATCTGCAATGTAGCATTGATTCTATCGGCATGGCGCACCAGCTCAAGACAGTCGGTTTCGTCCGGCAGACGCGGAGTTTTGGGGTACAAATGATTTTGCTCTATCATCCAGTAGGCATTGTACCAAGAAACCCGATCCTGCGTCAAAGACAATATAAATCTGTCCATTTGAATACCGATAAGCTGGTCTTTCATTGACAAATCCAACTCCTTGATATTTTCAACCTTGCCGCCTGCTGCATAAGACAAAGGCAGCGGAGTCGTAAATTTAGATAACTGTTCCATAAATAATAAAATATAAAGTTAATAATAAAATTTCTGCCTAACAGAGTAGCGAGATTAACTGTTTTTGTCAAGTCAGGATTTAAGCGTAAACAAAAAAAATCTGCGGACTAAGCGCAGACTTTGATTTTTATTTGAAAAATTTATTGCTTTTCGGGAAGCCGAACGGCACAACCTTACCAATCTGCGCTCTGTGACCCAGCCAGCCGATAAGCTCTTTTTCGGTGCTGATTCCGCCGGCGCGGTTATAGCTGAAACCGTCCTCGCCCTTAAAAATTTGAATATCCGAGATATTGCCGTCCTTATACTTTTGCAGCAATACGCCGTGACCGCGCGCCATTGTCGGAATCTCCTCGGCCTTAAACACCAGCAAGCGGCGGTTTTCGCCAACCACAGCCACATAATCTCCGGTCATCGGCAGGCAGAATTTCATATTTTCATTGTCAGCGACATTCATAATTTTGCGCCCGTTGCGAGTCTGCGCCAACAAATGATTTTCATCAACAATAAAGCCGTAACCTTTGTCGGAAGCAATCAAATAGCTTGTTCCCGGCTCGTAAACAAACATTGCTACAACATCATCGTTGTTGGCTAAATCAATCATCAGACGCACCGGCTGACCGAAACCGCGTCCGCTTGGAATATCTCGGGCGGCAATATTGAAAAACTTGCCTTTATTATCCAGCAGCACAATCTTATCTGTGGTCTGAGCGTGCAAAGCATAAAGCAAGGCGTCATCGTCTTTGAACTTAAAATCATCGTTCAAATCCGCGTGGCCTTTAATGCAGCGTATCCAGCCTTTTTGCGACAAAATAACCGTAATCGGCTCTTTTTCTATCAGCGCTTCCACCGGAACGTCTATATCCGCCGGAGCTTCGGCAAATTCTGTGCGGCGGCGCCCCAAAGTCGTCTTTTTGCTGTATTTTTCTTTAGTTTTTTTAATTTCTTCGGCAATAGCCTTCCAGCGCTGCGCCTCATCATTATGCAATATTTCCAGCTTGGCTTTTTCTTCCAGCAAATCCGAATGCTCGGCGTTAATCTGCTCTTCATCAAGCTTGCGCAAGTTGCGCAGTTTCATATTCAAAATGGCTTCTGCTTGATTATCGGTCAGCTTAAATTCTGCCATCATAACTTTTTTCGGCTCGTCTTCCTCGCGGATAATGCGGATAATCTCGTCTAAATTCAAATACGCGGTTAAATAGCCTTCCAAAATCTCCAATCTGGCGTTGATTTTGCTCAGGCGGAATTTGATTTTACGCAGCAAAACCGCATTGCGGTGCACCAAATAGTCATGCAGCACTTCTTTGATGCTCATAACTCTCGGCACGCAATCCAAATCCAGCACGTTCATATTCATATTGAATTTGGCTTCCAAGTCGGTTTGGCGGAATAATTGCTCCATCAGCATAGCGGCGTCAACCGTGCGGTTTTTCGGTTCCAGCACAATACGCACGTCTTGCGCCGATTCATCGCGTACATCGCTCAAAAACGGCAGTTTTTTATTCAGCAGCAATTCAGCAATTTTTTCAATCAGTTTAGATTTAATAACCTGATACGGGATTTCTGTGACAACAATTTGATATTGCCCGTGTCCCAAATCCTCAGTCGTCCACTTGGCGCGGATACGAAAACTTCCCTTGCCTTGTTTATAGTTATTCAAAATAGTGTCAAAAGAATCAACAATCACTCCTCCGGTCGGAAAATCCGGACCTTTTAAGCGGCGCACCAGCGGTTCGTCATCGCAATCGGGATTTTCAATCAGATACAATAAAGCGTCGCTGATTTCGCTCAAATTATGCGGCGGAATATTGGTGGCCATACCCACGGCGATACCCATGGAACCGTTGCACAGCAAGTTCGGCACCATCGCCGGCATTACCACCGGTTCGCTGTCTTCACCGTCGTAAGTATCCATAAAATCTACGGCGTCGTCGTTTAAGCCGTCCATCAAATCCATGGCAAATTCAGTCAGACGAGCCTCGGTATAACGCATAGCCGCTGCGCCGTCGCCGTCAATATTGCCGAAATTGCCCTGCCCGTCCACCAGCGGATAGCGCACCGAAAAATCCTGCGCCAAACGCACCATGGCGCCGTAAACCGCCGTGTCGCCGTGCGGGTGATATTTACCGATAACATCGCCGACCACGCGGGCGCACTTCTTAAAGCCGTTTTTCGGGTCTAAGTGCAGCTGACGCATTGCATACATCAAACGGCGGTGCACCGGTTTCAAACCGTCGCGGACATCCGGCAGCGAACGCGAAACAATGGTTGACATGGCATACGACAAATAGCGTTTGCTAAGTTCCTCGCCCAGTTGCACATCTTTTATTTTGGCATTTTCTTCAACCATTTTTCACCTACATTTTCATTTGATATTTTTTAACAATGTTCAGCAAATTAGCACGTTTTTCCGGTAATTGCAAGTTATGTCCGGCTAAAAAATTTTTAGTTAAAAATCCGCCGGTCATCTTTAATAAATCAGCCACTTCGGCGCGCTGCGGACGGTAGTTTTTATCTACAATGTAGTGCGGATAAGCATATAATCTGTCTTTATACGGCTCTCCGACTTTAGCGCAGACGGCGCGTCCGGTTTTGGGAGATATATATGACAAATCGCTGGTTTTACCGGTTACGGCGCACTCGCTGACATCCAGCCCCACGCCTAAAAAGTCTAAAAGATAATATTCAAAAAACGAATAATATACCAGCCAGTTATCTTCATGTATATGTTGAAAAAAATCTTTTATCACTTTGTATAAATGACCTAAATTGTCATTTTCTGCAACACATACATCCGTTAGGCGGCAAAGCGAAGAAAGCGCGCCGATTTTATCGGTATCCAGCATAAAATCTGCCGTATGAGATTCTACAAGCTCCACGCCTTTCAGGCTCAGCATATTTTCTTCCACCCGCGCATAAGCATTGAAAGAAATATAATTGCCCAGCTGATAAATACCCAAGCCGTGTTTGCTGTGCGCGCCGTTAATAAATCCGACAATTTTACCATGCTCAGGACATACTAAAGTGGCAATCATAGATTTTTCGCCATGATTTTTCAGCTTTATTATATATCCCTCGCCGCTGAACTGCATTTTAGCTTAATACTCGTGGATGATAGATTTATTAACTTTGTCAAACGCCATAAGCTCGCTGATAACTCTTTCCATATCCGACAGATAAATTGAATTTGGTCCGTCAGACAAAGCTTTTTCTGGATTTTCGTGCGTTTCGATAAATACTGCCGCCACGCCCACAGCCACAGCCGCACGCGCCAAAACCGGAGCAAACTCCCGCTGACCGCCGGTACAGCCGCCAAGTCCTCCCGGCTGCTGAACCGAGTGAGTTGCGTCAAAAATCAGCGGATAGCCGCAATCCTTGGCTATTTGCGGAAAAGCCCGCATATCGGTTACCAAAGTGTTATAGCCGAAACTGGTGCCGCGCTCGGTTACGCAAATATTAAAGTTGCCGGAATCTTCAACTTTTTTAACAATGTTTTTCACATCCCACGGCGCTAAAAACTGCCCTTTTTTAATATTAACCACCTTGCCGGTTTTTGCCGCAGCCACCACCAAATCGGTTTGACGGCACAAAAACGCCGGAATTTGCAGCATATCAACATATTTTGCCACAATCGGACATTGTTCGCGTTCGTGAATATCGGTCAAAAGCGGTAAATCCGGATATAATTTGCGGATTTCTTCAAATGTACGCATCCCCTCATCCAATCCGACACCGCGGGCGCCGTTTATTGAAGTTCGGTTAGCTTTATCAAACGAAGCCTTGAAAATATATGGAACACCTAATTTTTTTGTAATCTCCACCATTTTACCGGCAATAAAAATAGCGTGTTCACGGCTTTCTATTTGACATGGACCGGCAATAATCGCCAACGGCAATTTATTTCCCAGCTCAACTCTACCGACTTTAATCACTTTTTGTTCCATATTTTGGCTCCTTGTAATAAACTAAAAACTAAAACGCGAAAAGACAAACAATACGTTGCCGTCATTTTTAACCCCAGGCACATACGCCGCTTGCACATTGATATTGCGATAGCCGACACCAAATAATGGCAGAGGTAAAGGCACAGGAATATAGGCATATTCGTGACGCTGTGTCAGTCCCAATGTGTAGCCGATGCCGGCTCGCCATTGATTTTCATCGCCTGCGGTCCAGTTCCATTGGCGGGCGTAGCCGAAATAGGTTTCCAAGTACGAATTTGAATCCTTAAAGCCCATGGCGTATATTCCAGACCAAGTCTGCTCGTCGTTGGTATGCGAAATGCCCAAGCCGAAGCCCCAAGCATTTTCATTATATTTATCAATATGTTCTTGGTCATAGGTCAGGCGGTTATGCCAAGCGTAAAACGGCAGATAGACATCATAGTTATGAATACATCTGATAGAATTTATATCATCAACTAAAAAATTTCCCCAATCGGCTAATGTACCGGCAGCTGCCGGTTTTGCACTCAAAAGCAGTAATAGCGCTAACAGTCCTGTTTTTTTCATTATTTTTTTACCTTATTTTTTAATTCTGTCGGTGTAACAATACCGCAAGATATCACATATTTAATACCTTCTTCAACACTCATATCCAACTTAACCACATCATTTTCGGGTACAAAAATCAAAAAGCCGGAAGTCGGGTTCGGCGTGGTCGGTACAAAAATGCTGAGAGTTTTATTTTGTATTTTTTCATCCACCTCGCCGCCGGTTTCATCCTTGCTGACAAAAGCGATTGTCCACAGCCCTTTGCGCGGATATTCCACCAGCACCACTTCGCTGAAAGAACGTGTTTTTTGCGACAAAAACGTCTCAAAAATTTGTTTCATCAAAGAATAAATGCTGGAAACAATCGGCATTTTGCGCACAAACGCTTCCCATAAACGCACAAAAAATTTACCAACATAACCGGTTGTGAGCATACCAATCACAATCATGGCAATAATCAACAGCAGCAAACCTGCCCCCGGCACGGCGTACGGCACAAAATCGCCGATTGACCATTGCTTAGGCACCAAGCGGCTGGTAGCATCGTTAATCCATATCAGCAAATGATACGACATATAAACCGTAATAGCCACCGGAGCGGTCACCACTATACCGGTAAAGAAATAGCTTTTAATTTTGCTGCCGACTTTTTTGGAAGCTTCTTCTATTTTTTCTTCTTTCATTATTCCACTCTTCTTAAATCGTTAATAATCATCTGAATTGTTTTGCGTCCCTGCCATACATCAGTTTTTATCTGCCCGACCGCGTCAAACAGCTCGCCGTTATTATTCAGCAGGGCGTTGCCGATATCGTTGTCGGCACAGCGAAAGGCAATAGCTTTAAGACTGCCGCCGCTGGGAGAACTCAAAAAGCAGCTGACATGGCCGCTGCCCACCAGACGCAGATGGCTTATGCTTACATTTCTTATCAGCACCAGCGGTTCCGGATTACCGGCGCCGTAAGGCTCAAGCATTGCCAAACTATCGGCAAAATCTTCGGTAACGCCGCTTAAAGCCAGCGCCAAGTCAATATTCAGCACCGGTGCGATTTTTTCTTTGCCCAAGCGTTCTTCCACATATTCGCCTACAAACTTCTTAAACGCCGGAATTTGCTCTTTAGTCAGCGAGAAACCCGCCGCCATAATGTGTCCCCCGCCGCCGGTTATCACGCCTTTTTCTTTAGCGGAAATTATCAAAGCTCCTAAGTCCACACCCTCTATGGAACGCGCCGAACCTTTAACCTCATCCGGCTCCACCGACATCACAAACGCCGGAACATTATAGCGTTCTTTAAGCTTTCCGGCCACAATGCCGATTACGCCTTGGTGCCAATCTTCGCCATAAGCAAAAGCAATCGGATATTCCTGCGTCTGTCCCTCAACCTGTTCTATAGCTTTCAGCAGCACATAATTTTCTATGTCTTTGCGCTCGGCATTAAGCGCATTGAATTTATCGGCCAGCAACTGTGCTTCGGTTTCATTTTCACAGCAAAGCAGACGGCTGCCCAGCACCGCATCGCCTACCCGTCCGCAGGCATTTATGCGCGGTCCCAGCACAAAGCCTAAATGATACGCATTCGGAGCGCTTTCTACCTGAGCGGCTTTCAGCAGGCTTTTCAGTCCTATGTTATTCTGCTGCGCCATAATTTTCAGCCCCTGACGCACATAGGCGCGGTTCAGTCCCAGCAGCGGAACCACATCGCACACCGTTCCCAAAGCCACCAAATCCAGCAGATTTTTCAGCTCCGGCGCCGGATGATTGCCATAAAATCCGTCATTGCGCAGCTTTCGGTTCAGCGCCACTAAAAACATAAACCCTACGCCGACTGCCGACATATAGGTTAAATACGGATATTGATTATCTTCATCCAAGCGCTTGGGGTTAACAACGGCATAAATATCCGGCAGCTTGGCTTCGGCCTCGTGGTGGTCTATCACGATAATTTCAAAGCCTTTAGCCGCCGCCCGATTCAGCACCTCAAAAGCGGTGGTGCCGCAGTCTATGGTAATAACCAGCTTAGCGCCCGCCGCTTCAAACTCGCTGAAAGCCAAATCGCTCGGTCCGTAGCCCTCTTCGCGGCTGGGAATATGAACCTGCGGATTTATGCCGACTGCCTTAAAAAAACGCACCAGTTCAGAAGTAGAAGTAGCGCCGTCAACGTCATAATCGCCGATAATGGCGATTTTTTCGCCGTTTTCCACAGCTTGAGCCACCCGCTCGGCCGCTTTCTGCATATCTTTAAGCACATAAGGATCCGGCATCAGATTCTGCAGCTTGGGGTTAATAAAGTTATTGACCTCGTTAAAAGCAATTTTCCGCACGCACAGCAAATGCGCCAGCGCCGGAGACAAGTTATAGGCTAAAGACATTCTCTCGGCCATTCCCTCATCTACAGCTGCCGATTTCCAGATATTACCGCCTAAAGAAAGTTGCTGACTATCCATTTAATATTTTTATTCCTGATAAATATAAAACACTTCAACACGGCGGTTCAGCGCTGCTGCCTTGGCGTTTACTTCCGGCTCGGCCGGCTGGCTGTCAGCTAAAGCTTCATAGCGCATTTTGTGCAGAGGCACGCCGGACTGAGCCAAGGATTTTAAAACAACTTCGGCGCGGCGGCTGGAAATTCCCAGATTTATCATTGTATGCTCAACCAAAGTCGCCGGCCGGGTGCGGGATGAAGCGTGTCCGGCAATTTTTATGTCAGCATTCAGCTTTTTAGCTTTCTGCGCCACTTGCGCCAAGGTCTGCTTTTCGTCAGCTGTCAGTTTGGCGCTGCCGTCGGCAAAATATATAACAGCCGCCGGTTTAACGACTTTCGGCGTTTTTTTAACATATACAGCCGGACTGATTTTGGTTTGAGCAAAAGAGCAAGGACGTCCGCTTAACAAATCCGCGCACCCCGACAGCATCAAGCCGGAGAGCAGCAATAAACCAAGAGCTTTCATAGCACACCTCCACCGTTGTTAATTTGCTGCATTTTAATAAAAAACAGCTTTTTAGGCAAGCTTAAAAATTTACTTTATAACAAAATTTTATGATTGAATTTAATAAAAAATTTCTTTATACTGTATGGTAATGTTAAATGCTGACTAAGGAGCGATTATGTATAAGTTATTAAAAGTTATGGCTTTATCGGCTTTGGTTATGGCTTCGGCCTGCTCAAAAAAAGATGACGGCGCCGCCGAAAAGCTGATTATTCAATCCGGCGAAAACCAATATGAATATAATGTTGAAGTGGCAGATACCAAAGAAACTCTGTATCACGGCTTAATGGGACGCAGCTCTATGGCTGAAGATGCCGGAATGATTTTGGATGTTACGATTGTTCCGCAGGATATGCAGGTTGCCATGTGGATGAAAGACACCATTATTCCGCTGGATATGCTGTTTATTGATGAAAACGGCGTGATTTTTGATATGCACGAAAACGCTGAGCCGTATTCTACAGAGGGTATTTATCCGACAAAACGCCCGCGCGCCGTGCTGGAGCTGAACGCCGGTCAGGTTAAAGCCAACAATATCAAAATCGGCGACACAGTTAAAAACCGCCTGCTGGGCAATATCTAGACTAACTTACCCCAAAAACTTAGTTACACAAAAAAACTGTGAAATCATAATGACTTCACAGTTTTTTATCATTAAAGTATCATTGTTTTCCAAAATCCCCAAACCACTACAAAAGGAGCCTCATTTCCAATCAATGGTAACATAAGCCAAAGTGTTATAACTATAGGCGAATATCTAAAAGTTACATAATTTTCCTGACACTCCTCAAAAGCAGCATCTCTTTTATCTTTAACGATATTTAAAGCATTCTTAGTCCAAATATCAAGATTATATGAAGCTAAAATTTTTTGAGTCTTATAATATACATCAAAATTTTCTTCCTTAATAGCATATAACTTATCATACACTTCAGAATAAAGCTCATATTTTTCAATTTTTTCCAATTCTGATGCCCAAAATGGAACGCCGATGCACGATAGAAAAAACACAACTCCTAAAGCAATGGTTGGATTAAATAATAATGGTACACCTATAGCTATTAACCATAAGATACCAAAAACATATACATACTTTTTCATAAGCTTAATAATTTAAAATAAGAACTATTGAAAATCAATATAACGTATTGCAGCAATAAGAAAAAGCCTGAAAGCTGGCTTTTCTATAGATATTCACTTGTAAATCCGGGGTGATATCTATTAAGTAATGTATTAACTTACACTAAAGTACAATTCGGTATAAATAGATTTCAATATATATTCTTTGGCAGACTTCATGACATCATAACCAGGCAAAATGCCAATATAGTCCTTATACAACTGCTTAAATTGTTTGTACAATTCAGCCTTTGTAAACTCTTTGTTCGGCATTTTAAAAATTTGGAGAGCGATAGCTTGGCGCTTCATTTTGCTTTCATCGTTAAAATCGTCATACGTTCTAAATATTTCGTATTTAGAAATGGCGCTTCTCCAATATTCATCTCCGGGAATTCCAACCCTGCTAAAGCGAAGTTTTTCAGACTCAAAAAATTTTTTTCTGGTCTGTTGAAACTGCTGGTCGATTTCCTGCTGCTTGCGCTCTGCTTCAAGAAGTTTACTTTCCGTTTCCAGCTGCTTGCGTTTATAATTTTGTTTAAAAACAAAAAATAAAATTGTTAACAGCAGACATGAAAAAAACATTACACACATTGCAACAAATACAAAAACATCTAAATGATGATTTGTAACATAATTCCAAAATTCTGCACTCATAATAAAAAAGAATTAAAAATTAAACATAAATATACAAAATTCATTTTATATTAAACATATCTTTGTTTTTTTGTCAAGATAATTGCACAAAAAAAGAGATTTTTCAGCCAAACTGATAAATCTCTCTTTTCTGCATGGATTTATATATAAAAACGGCAAAAACTTTATCGCTTTCACGGTTTTTATCACTCTGTTCTAAAATATCACAGATTCCCAAAATTTATTTATAATCGTAAAAGGCTCATCCATCATAGTCGGAAGTGTAAATAATGCCCCAAGTAACAAAGTATATAGAATCGCATGTTCATCATCTACAGAAGCAGTACGCGCCTCCGACTTTCTGTCCAATATTTCCAAACTGACAATTTTAAATGCGTCAATATTAAGATTATATTCGTCCAAAATTTTCTTAATCTTTGTTTCTGAATCTATACAATCAGTTTGAGCAGCATCTATTTTATCATAAATATCCGAATATAGCTTGTACTTTTCATTATTTTTAATTAGCCTAACGATAAACATCGAAAGACAAAAAGAAAAAATAAACAATGCTATAATGCCGAATTTTGTGACAAACAGCATAGGAATGCCTAAATATATAAGCCATCCAATAAATAAAACATATAAAACATTTTTCATACCTTAATAATTTAAATTAAACATAAAAATAAAACTATGTCGAGTATTCTAAGATATTTTGATATTTTGTCAAGTTTTAAAATAAAAAAACGCGGAAATTGTTATATCTCCGCAGTTTTTAAATTTAGTTGAAAATTCCAACAAAGATATTGCTCAGTACATTCAGCCATTCTTTTACATTATGAAAAATCGGCAACCAGTCAACTTTATACCCAAGCAAACCTACTGGCAGAAAACAGATACAAAACTTAGCCGCATCCAGCTTAATTTTTCTAAATGTAATCCTAAATTCAGCATCCTTTTCCTTTTCAAATTTTTTCTTAGCCTCGCCCCATTTCTTTTCTGCTTGCTTACAGGCTTCATCAATATCCTTGCCAAACTGTTTATGGTTTGCCAAAAACACCAAAAAGTAATGAACAGACGCCAAGCTTAAAACAAGCATCACAAAAAGAGCCAAGCTAGATGTTCTATCCGCCAAAGACAAGGAAAAAATAAACATTTCTCCTAAAAATGCGGTAATAACAAGCATTAAAAGAACTTCAAAGCCAGAAATTTTTTTCTCATGCTTAGCCATAAAATTAAGATAAAAATTCATAAGCCAAATAATTTAAGTTACACATAAAAATAAAATTACGTTTTAAGTTTAGCGATGTTTTTAATTTTTGTCAATATATTTACGCAAAAAACTGCGAAACCTTTTTAAGATTCCGCAGTTTTTTCCTTACTCATTTTGCATTTTTTGAATTACCAATAAAAACAAATGCAAATAAAGACATATAAAACACAAACATAATTGCCGGCGGATATGCTTCCGTTTCCATAGAATCAAAATAAGAAAAACATATTATCATTCCCAGCATAACAACAGCCATAAAGCCGCAAATCCAGCCAAGTTTTTTCATAGTTTCTGCTTAATTTGCCATAAACAAACCACAACTGCCGCCAAAAGCGCAACTTCAAAAACTTCAATAACAAAATTTGCTATAACCATAACTAAATGTTTTAAATTAAACTTAATTATAAAAATTTATCTCCTCCGCGCATTTTATGGTTTACTTGTCGTCCTTTTTATCAATATACCCCATAAAAATTCCAGCTATACCTAAAACAGACAAGATTAATAAAAATGCGGCGATAATTATAACAGATTCCATAAGCTAATAATTTTAGTTATACATAAAAATAAATTTATGTCTTTTATTTATCCTATTTTACAATTTTTGTCAATCATTTTATACAAAAAAAAACTGCGGAAGCTTTGATACTTCCACAGTTTTTTTAATAAAACAATGCTAAGGCAACATTCTAAATTGCACTGCCGCACAGTTCGTCATAGGCTGTTTTCAGCACTTTCCATGAAGAAAACCTTTCTTCAGCGCTCTTATGCAAAGGGAATACATAAGTACCATGCATCAGCTGATACTGTTTATCCAGTTCAGTTTTAGTAAAATAACTGTTTGTCAGTTTAAGGATTCTCATGGCAATCTCTCTGCGGACAGCTCTATCTGCATCATCATCGCCATTATGCGCTTTAAACTTGCCGTATTCAGTCTTAGCAAAATTCCAATATTTGTTAATTTCTTGAGGTGTCAGCTCAGCTTTGGCTTTTCGTTCGGCTACTTGCTGCTTGCGTTCGGCTACTTGCTTCTTGCGCTCGGCTTCAAGTCGTTCAGCTTCTTGCTTCTGGCGCTCGGCCTCAAGACGTTCTGCCTCTTGTTTCTTGCGCTCAGCTTCAAGAGGTTCAGCTTCCTGCTTCTTGCGCTCGGCTTCAAGTCGTTCAGCCTCTTGCTTCTTACGCTCAGCTTCAAGACGTTCCACCTCTTGCTTCTGGCGTTCTGCCTCAAGACGCTCTGCCTCTTGTTTCTGGTGTTCTGCCTCAAGACGTTCAGCCTCCTGCTTCTTGCGTTCGGCTTCAAGACGTTCTGCCTCTTGCTTCTTACGCTCAGCTTCAAGACGTTCTGCCTCTTGCTGTTTGCGAGCTGCTTCCTGTTGCTTACGCTGCGACACAATGTGCTGATTAAGAACTGCCGACAATAGACAAATTATGCCACTCACACAAACCGCACCTCCTAAGAAAGCACTCCAAGGATTATTAATAACAAAATTAAAAAGTCCTACCATAATAAAAAAAATTAAAAATTAAACAAAATTATAATTAAATCTGTTTAAGAGATAATTTATTTTGCAGTTTTTGTCAAGAATTTTCAGAAACTTTTTCGCAGCCAGAGCTGCCAGCTTTCGCTGTTGCGGCCGATGTTATGGCTGCCCTCATAGCCGATTTCCAGCGATAAATTATCAGTCAGACCTAACGAAGCAGCGGCTTTATAAATCAGCCTGTCGCCAAATTTGCGGGTTGCCCAAGTCTTTTCGGCGTTAAAATGCAGCCGCACTGCGCCGAAATCTTTCAAAACCCCGATTTCCGGAGCCAATCCGCCCCAACTGTTATGCGGAATAAAACCGCCGTACGCGCCGTTAACTTTCAGCAAGCCATAAAGCCAAATATCTGCCGGCAAAGCAATGGCTTTGCCGACTCCGCCGTAACCATAACCAACATATCCTTCATCATAATTCTGAGGATTATAGTCGCTTTTAATTTCCGCGCCGACAGCATAGGAAATCGGATTAAACACCCTGCCAGCCGGCACTAATGATTTAATTTTTATCGGAGCAAAATTCTGCAAAACCGTTTTATGAGATTGGTTATAATACCGCCATTTGCTAGACATTACGCTGATTTCCGCCCCTTTAACCAGTCCGAAACTGCTGTCGGTTAAAGCTGTGTACGCCGGACGGATTTCCACTTCTTCAAAGCTCTTATGGCGTTCTTCCCCGCCGCTGAACGATATCTGCATAGAATCGTGCGACAAGGCCGGATTTTCTCCAACCGGCTGAACTTTTTCCACAATCGGCAGAGCGCTGCGCTTGCGCAGCACGCCGAAACTGGCTTTACGGTATTCTTTCAGCGGCATATTTCCGGCTGTATATTCATATTGAAAATACTGATAAACCGCTTCATAAACTTCTGATTTTTCTTCATTACTTAAATTTTCCGCCGAAAAATCATACTCTTCCACACCACGCAAAAACGCCTGATATTGCTTGTTATTCATCGCCTTTAGCAGGTTTTGAATCTGCGTATAGCGCGCCGGACGATAGTTTTGCGATTTAACCAAATTCGGCTCGTTATTGATAGTTTTAAGCGTATCCAACGGAATCACCCACGCCGGATATTGCTTAGTCAATTCCAAGCTCGGACGCACCGCCTCCAGCAATTCCAAAATCAGATATGAGCAGTTTTTACTCAAAAAATAGTAGCGGATTTTGGCTTGACGCATTTCATAAAGATGGTCAACGAATTTTTGTTTTTCTTCATCTGTTAAATTAAGATTATATTCCCAAATATCTCTATTTTCTATATTATTATAGGTGTTTATAATTTCCCAATACGGACTTACGCTGTATACTCCGAGATATCCGCCAAACAAGCCTTTAAGAGCGAACATTACGCCGTGTTCCGTTCCGGAATCCGCCCCGAAATTTGAGCCGTGCGCCAGCATTTGCGTCCCCTTGCGCGCCGTGTCTATGCGCACCAGCGTATGCCCGAACAGCGAGGCCGGATTGCTCATATATGCGTTTGTAAACAAAATCGTGATACCGTTCGGCCGCACATCGTGCATAAATTGCCGATACTCTTTGCAATCACTCAAATCCCCCTGCACTTTTCCCAGCTGTTTCAGATAGTTAAACCGTGCTGGAAAACGGCATTTTTCTCTGCCCTCAGCAAAAGCCTTTATTTCCGCCGCAAACTCTGCCTGCGGATTGCCGCGCCCGTCCGGACTGATATAAAACTCCTGATTTTCCACCAAACCTTGGTAGCCGCTAAATGTTTTATGATAATGCAGCAACTTCAGCCATGCCGTGCCATACGCCGGATTTTCCGCCGCCATAGCCGCGCCGCACCACAATAAAGCACTCAAAAAAATCAGAACATTTCGCATACACAAATAAAAAAGCCGCTCCTTACCTAAAAAAATCATTTTCGGCAACCGAGCGGCTCTCCCTTATTTCAGCAATTAAGCCTTGGCGATTTCCATAACTTTCAAAGCTACGTCAGCAGCTTCTACATTGTCGTTAGGGAAAATATAAGCGAATTTCTGCTGAACTTCTTTGCCCAAAGTTTCGCTGTCTACATCCAAGATACCGGCCAAAGTTTCAATGGTTTCGCCGCGTCCTGCCGCTGCGTCCATAGCAAACTGTTCCATATTATCCTGCAAAAAGGCCAGAGTCATACGGCCTGTACCGCCGGTTACACGGCCGTTAGGGTCGCAGCCGGAAGTTCCCATTGTCACGCCGATGGTGTTAGAAAACCAAGAGTTGGTGGTCATAGCCAAAGACTGAGGAATTACACCGCTTTGACCGCGCCAAGCCATAGAACCTAAACCGCAGCCGCCGGTGCTGTCAACAGCGTGAGCGGTGCCGGCCAAACATACAACAGATAAAACTGCCATTGTGCCTAAAAATTTTTTCATGTTACGCTCCTTTATAAAAAAAGTACATCAAACAAGCATATCTTAACAAAAAGTAAATAAAAGTACACCCTCCCTGCAACTTTTGCACAGGTTTTAGTAAATAAACCCCAAAAGCTTCTAAAAACGGGATGCTTTTAGATTTGTAACCGGCTAAACCTAGTCTATTTGTCAGATAAAAAAGATTTTTAATCATATCTATATGTTTTTCCGAACAATAAAAGGAGAATAGATTATGCGTAATTTTTATAAGGCGCTTACGGTTGCCGTTTTGGCCGGTTTGGTCTGTTACACGGGGCGAAGCCTGAATTTGCAGGAAAAATCCCCGGCTCCAACCGCCGAACAGTCGCTTTTACAAGCTCAAAAAACAACCGAAGCCATTAACAAAGCAACCCAAAATCATCAGCAAGGAGATATTAAAATGCTGCACAAAACTCAGCACAATTTGAACAAAGCCAAAGAAACTCTGCATGCCGCAAAAGACAATATAGCCGAAAAGTCGGAAGAGCTTTGGGACAAGACTAAAGAAAACTCGCAGAAAGCTGCCCATAAAATTTCTGAGAAATCCGAAGAAATCTGGGATAAAAGCAAAGAGATGTCGTCTGAAGCTTGGGAAAAAACTAAAGACACTACCCAAAATCTTGTACATCGCGGCGCAGAGAAAAATGCCGAAAAAACTCACTGAAAGTTCTTTACTTTTCAGTTTTACCGCGCTATATAGTCATTACATTTTCAATTATTTTGTTTTACTAAAATTTTATAATTATGGCACAGAAATTTGAACTTAATGAGTTAAAGGAAAACAAAGTTATTCCTTTAAAATGCGTAAAAGGACAGCGTGTCAGCCACAGTAACCATTCTATGACTTTCAACGGCAAATACTGCAGCAAGTCGGTTTGGTCTATCAAAAATGCTCTGGTGCTGGAAATTACTTCTACTGTTCCTGGGGTCTGGCGTATTTTAGCCGAAGACCATCAGGCTTTAGGCTATTATTTTCAGCCGAAAGAGCCATCGCCTTTCCGCTGGGAAGTACGCTATGAATACTAATTCCTTTTTAGGATAATTTATAAAGACTCCGCCTTTCTCATAAAGCCGGAGTTTTTTTGCGTTTCAGAGCGGGCATTTAATATCTAAAATATCATCCAAAGCCCGATGCAGCAATGCAGCCTCGGCGGTTTCGGCCAGTTTATAATACATTTCTTTGCCCTCGCGGCGGCTTTCAATAAGTCCGGCTTGTTTAAGCAACCGCAAATGATGCGAAACCGCCGGAGAACTCATATTGACCGACACCGCGATATTATTCACGCAAATTTCATTATGACAGAGCAGCCACAAAATTTTCAGCCGCGTCGCGTCCGAAATCAGCTGAAAAGTCTCAGCGGTGCGGGCAAAAGCTTTTTCATCCGGCGCATCGTGCAGATGCTCTTCATGTTCGTGTTGATGTAAATGCGGCATTTTTTCCATGATAAATCTTCCGTTTTTTGGAATATTACAAAATTTTGCGCCTGCCGTCAACAGCCATTTTAAGGAATATAGCGGAATGACTGCGGGGCAGAAAAATCAGCCATAAATTCCGTTGGCTCAATAGGCTTTTTATAGCGTTTCGGCGCGGCAATTTCCAAAGCATACGCCTTGCCGCGGTTTTTGTAATAAGCGGCGTAAAAATCATGGCTGATACCCGAAAATTGTTCCGTCAGCCGCCAAATTTCATCCGGAGAACCTTGAAGTATGCTTTTAAGCCTGAATTCTCCGACAATTTTGCCAACCGGTTTAGTCGCGTATAAAACAACAACATCCACAGGTTTTTTAAATGCCTGTTTACGAAACTCGTAACGTTTTACACCGCTGAAAATTTTTTCAGCATATTTAGGTTTTATTGATAGCAAAACCCTCATTTTTTCTCCGTTCTCTGCTGATAATGCTGTTTCAGATAATACAGCGCAATCATAGCAAAAGTCAAGCATTCTGACATAGGCATCGCCAGCCAAATTCCTTGTATACCCAAAACTTTTGGCAACAAGACAAATGACGGAACCAAAAAAACAAATCCGCGCAATATCGCAAAAAATGTTGCAGGTTTTATGCACTCCAAACTTTGAAAATAACCGATTACCGTCAGATTCAAAATAAAAAAACTGAAACCGATTGCAAAATACGGGAAGCCGAAAATTGCCAATTCGGCCGCCGGATTGCCGTCTTTAAGGAACAATCCGACCATAGAATGCGGAAACACGCTGAAAATAAAGGTTGTGGCAATGCCGAACCCCAGCGCCGTACTTAAAGCAATTTTAACGGACTCTTTCACGCGCTCAAAACTGCCCAAGCCGAAATTATAGCTGATAATCGGCTGCGCGGACTGCGCGATGGCATTGCCCACCATAAACACAAACGGCGTATAGTAGCAGCAGACGCCGAACGCCCCTACTCCGTTGTCGCCCAGATATTGCATAAAAATGTGATTTCCGACAAACATCAAAACCGCCATTGTCGCCTCGCCCAGCATGGCCGAAGAACCGATACGGCATTGGTTGGCGATTCCTTTGAAAAACAGCGAAAAACCGCGCAGTCCCAGTTTAATCGGATATAAGCGCAGAGTTTTGGCCTTATACAGCAAATAGCCCAAAGTTAAAACTCCGCCGATGATTGTGGCAATCGTAGAGGCAAGCGCTGCGCCCATCAGCCCCCAGCCGAACGGAAACATAAACAGCCAGTCTAAAAAAGTGTTGGCAACGGCGTCTATTACCGTGAACCACATGGCGAGTTTCGGCGCGCCGTCTAGGCGGATAATAAACAGCCCCAGCGATGACCACATCAAAAAAAGAAACGACGGCAAAATCCACAAAAGATAAGTTTTAACATAGGGCAGCAAGTAGTCGGACGAGCCAAGCAGATAAGAAGTTTTATCTGCAAAAACAAACATTAAGACCGATAAAATTAAAGCAAAGATTGAAACAAACAGCAGCGACTGAGTTACATTAAGCCGCGCAGCTTTGATTTTGCCTTTTGCCAAAGCTATTGATGCAATAACCGAGCTGCCGATGCCCGACATCAGCCCGATACCGGTAAAAATCATAAACAGCGGCGCCGTGATGTTGATAGCGGCAATGCCGTCGCTGCCCACGCTGTGTCCCACGAACATGCCGTCCACAGCGGTAATGGCGCAAAGGCTAATCATCCCCAGCAAAGTCGGAATAAAAATTTTTTGAAATAACGTTGAAATTTTTTCTGTTCCAAAGTTCATAAAATCACCATAAGTTAAAATTTAAACACAAAAAAGGCCGGCATAATAATTGGTTTTACCCAGTCACCTTATCCGGCTTTTGCCCTCCGATGAGGATTACAAAACATTTTAAGGCTACATATAATTTAAATAGTCGCTTGTCAAGCATTTTAACCCGCTGCCGCAGATTTGTTGCAAAAATATGACAAATCCCGTCTATTTTTCCGAAAACGCTTGCAAACATCCCGCCGGTCTGGTAAACTAAGGGAAATTGGAGAATAACATGGCTATAACACAAGATTATTTAGACAACATTCTTTCAAATTCTTTGTATCAGGATGAACTTGAGCATATATTGAATATTGAAAAAGATGGCAGCGCTGTCAAAGATTATGGAACTTTTTTAGGTTTGTCCGAACCTTGTTCTATTTCTTTAGAAATAATAGATCCAGATGAAAGACCTGCTCCGAATATGGATGCTGAAAGTTTACAATTATCCCCTAAAGAAAAGCAAAAAATATTTAACATTTTATCTTCACACAATTTTGATGTCACTTTATCAGAAGCTGACCCATCTAAAATATATATATCTGATACCGGATTAAAGCTCCCATATTTAAAATCTGATGAAGCTTTAGCCATGCTGTCCGATGTTGTTGACGAATTAAAAGCTAATGATATAAATATTTATGGATACGCTCATCCTAAGGTAAAAAGCAGTTTTGTAAAATGTGTTGAAGACACCGGATATTATAGAGACAATGTAGACTCAGCCTCGCATGCTGACAAAAGTATTTTAGGTAATCAATCTTTTGAAGATTTTGTAAGCAAGCAACTGAAAAATGCTGAAAATAATGTGATTTCAGAAGATGACATAAATAAATATACGAAAGAAAATTATGGAAAATCAATCTACAGAGGCGGTACAACAGGAAATAACCCATATGCTGTTTTATCCAGAGCATGTACAAAAGATTTTCTTTATGGTTCATCAGACTTTGCTACTGCAAAACGTTATTCCGGTGAACTAAGAAGCTATAAACCTGTTGACGGTAAACAATATGGTTTTCTTTATGAATATGAAGCAGCTCCCAATCAAAAATATTATAACGACTATCAAATTGAAAACGGTATAAAAGGATTTGATATAAGCGGAGCTTCTATTGGTTGTGAGACACCTATTTATGAACACAGAAATAAATTAAAGGGAATTTATCTTAATGTTGACGGTAAAATTTGCAAAATTGCAAATGAAAACGGCTACTTATCTAAAGATTGGGAAAATTTTGCTAAATTACATACTTTAGAGTTTACTGTTAGAAATCCTGTTGAAAGAGATAGGCAAAACGCTCTTTTAGAACTTGCTGAAAAAAATGAAACAGCAAACTCCTATACAAAAAGAAATTATAATATTCAGCAAATATCTCCGGAAGATTATAATGATAAATATATTTCCAAAAAACATGACTATCTCCCCTCTGTACTGCTTACAGGTACTGTAAACCAAGATATTTTAGATAAATTTTCCGATAATGTGATTTTAAGAAATGCTGCATTAGAAAATGTAAATAGCTATGACGGCACATTATCCGGAGATATACATCTAAAAGACCATGTTTCTTTAGAAACTTTAAAGTTAAAAAACGCACATTTAAAGTCTGATAAGCCTTTAGATGTAAAAGATATTTATGCTTCAGGTAAAATATCTTTAGACAATATGGAATTTACAAACAATGTTGATGTAATAGGAAACTATTGTGAAATTTCAGATTCATACATGCCTAAAAATGTAAACTTGGAAAACGTAAAAAATCTGACAATATCTGGAAAAACACACTTTTCAGAAGGTTGTAAATTACCTGATAACGTCACTTTTGATAATGCAGATATAAAAGGTAATATAAATCTAGAAAATGTTAATATGATTTTAAAGGGAGATGTAACTTTTGATAAAAATGTCAAACTACCTGAAAAACTCCCTTATTATCCAAACCTAAAAAGTATAACCATATCTGAAGAAGCACTAGCTAAAACAACAATTCCTGACAGTTATTTTACTATTATAACAGATGATAATAACAAACCCAAAGCTATTCTATATAATGAAAATAATACTTTGCATAGAATGTTAGCTGAGAAAAATAAAGAACTTGCAAGATTTAACTCTGTTGAGTCCTACAAAAAATGCAAAGAAACTGAAAAACTGCTAACTTCGTGGGGAATTGATAAAGATTCCTATATGATGTTTACAAAAGATGACAATTTACATACCACATACAATGATGGTTCCCGAAGTATTAAATCTTACTTTGAAGACGGAGCAAAAGAAATAGCAAACACGCAAAGCAAAGTTGTATATGGCAGAAATAATGGTGTTGTAGCTGCTTATTTTGACAATGACGTCTATATTATTTCTAAAGATGAAAAGCTTGCCGATAAATTATATTATAAAGGCAATGATGTAGGACTTGGCGTAATGTTATCCAACGGAGAGCAATTATGCGACCAATATAGAAATTTAGATAAAGCCAGAAATGATAAATGGCTAAATATAGATAAAAAAGTTACAGAGCAGCCTGAACCTGCGGTAAAAACGGCTGCGAATGAAAATACGCCGGAGCTGAAAGAAACCTTAAAACAGCAGACGGAAACTGCGCAGCAAGCAAAGAATGCTCCAGCAAAAACTCCGGCTGTCAACGGAGATTTGCATAATACCCTGAAAGCTCAAAAAGAAAGCAGCGGCTTAGGCAGCAAAGTTTCTGCCGTCAGCAACAGCATTGACAATACTTTGGAAAAAGCCGGCAAAGTTCTAAACGACAACGCCGCCGGCCGGACTATTAACAAAATTGACAGCTGGCGTCCTAAAAACAAAGTCGGCGCAAAAGTTGTCGGCGCGGCCGGAGTGGTGCCGACTGCAGCTATTGCCGCCACCGGTGTAACTGCCTACGAGCAATATAAAAGCGGCGATAAAAAAGGCGCGGCCGCCACCATGGCTAAAGGCACCGTCCACGCCGCAATTCAGGGAGCGGCTACTGCCGGCGGCATGAATCTGGCGGCAAAAGGCTTGTCTAAAGGCACGGAAAAAGTCGTAACCAAAGTTGCTGAGCATAACTTGACTAAAAAAGCCGCTCAAAAAGCTACTGCCAAAGCTGCTGAAAAGGCTGCAACCAAGGCTGCGGTAAAAGCCGGCGCTAAAGCAGCAGGCAAAGCGGCCGGCAAGGCTGTTTTGAAGAAAATTCCGCTGGTTAGTCTGGGCGCTGGTTTATACTTTGCCTATGAACGCGCTAAAAAAGGCGAATGGGGCAAAGCCGTCGGCGAGGTATGCTCCGGCGCGGCCGGCTGTGTTCCGGGCGTCGGAACTCTTGTCAGCACCGGCATTGACTGCGGTCTGGCGGTGGCCGACACCAAACAAGCCATAAATGAGACAAAAAAGCAGCAGGCTGCAGAACAAGCTAAAAAGGCGCAAGCTCCAAAACCGCAGCAAAAACCGGTTACAGCTCAGCGCGTGGCGGAACTGCGCGGCATTAAAACAGCCCAAAGCCAACAGAAACCGGCTTCCGAGAAAAAACAGCAAAAGCCGATTGAAAAAGGCGTATGGAATAAGCTTACGAATTTGTTCTCAAGATAAAATACAGGGCAGAAATTCTCTGCCCGTTTTTATTATTCCGCTTCTACCTCGTGGTCGTCAATGGAATAGCCGGTGGCGCGGATGGTGCGGATGTAGTCGGCGCCGAATTCGTTTAAAGCTTTGCGCAGGCGGCGTATATGCACATCTACCGTGCGCATTTCCACATATACGCTGTTGCCCCAAACCTCTTTCAGCAAATCTTCACGCGAAAAAACCTGACGCGGATTGGCTATCAGCAGCTTTAAAATCCGGAACTCGGTCGGTCCCAGACGCACATAGTTTTCGCCGCGGAAAACCTTTTTTTCTACCGCGTCTAAACGAATATCCTGAAAAACGTATTCTTTCTTTACCGGCTGGCTGGTGGTGCTGACGCGGCGTAGATTGGTCTTTATGCGCGCCAGCAGCTCCGGCACCGAAAACGGCTTGGTCACATAGTCGTCCGCGCCGGCCGAAAGCCCGATAACCTTGTCTTCTTCCTGACTTTTGGCAGTCAGCATAATAATCGGAATATTTTTCAGCTCCGGATTATTGCGGATGATTTTGCACAGCTCCAGCCCCGACATTTCCGGCAGCATCCAGTCCAGCAGAATCAGCGACGGCAGATATTTTTCAACCGCGGCGACCACCCGATTGCCATGCGATACGGTAATTGTTTCATAGCCGTTTTTTTCTAAGTTATATTTCAGCAGCAGCGCTATTGCCTGCTCGTCTTCCACAATCATAATCGTTGCCATTATTTTTCTCCCAAACTATGCAGCTGCCGGATAACTTCCGACGGATTATCGCTCTTAAACACAGCGCTGCCGGCAACCAGAACTTCCGCCCCCTGCTCTACGCAAAGCTTGGCGGTTTCCGGATTTATGCCGCCGTCAACTTCAACGGTTATGCCGCGCGCCGCCGCCATTTTAGAAGCCTCGGCGATTTTCGGCAGCATCTCTGCCATAAATTTCTGCCCACCGAACCCCGGCTCCACCGTCATAATTAAAATATTGTCAATTTCCGCCAGATACGGCTGCAAAACACCCGCAGGCGTCTTTGGCTTGAGTGACACTCCGGCCTTTAAGCCAGCAGCCTTGATTTGCGCCAGCACCGCGTGCAAATCGGAACACGCCTCATAATGCACGGTAATTAAATCGGCTCCGCTTGGCAAAAACTGCGGCAAAAAATTGCTTGGCTCCTGCACCATTAAATGCACGTCAAAAAACAGCTTGCTGACCGGACGCAGCTGTTTGACGACATCGGCGCCAAAGCTTAAATTAGGCACAAAATGCCCGTCCATAATGTCTAAATGCAGCCAATCTGCGCCGGCTTGTTCAACCTTTTGCACCTCGTCTGCCAAACATCTGAAATTTGCCGCCAACAGGCTGGGAGCCGCCAAAACCATAATATTTCTCCTTTTACATAGCTTTAAGTCTAACCTCTAAATATTAAATAGTCGTAAACGTTGATTCTGTTTGCTTAGTGATTATGTATGTCCTGATGCAATATTTTAGGAGATATAAAATGGGTGAAATGGCTAAAAAAATTATTAAACTGGACTTGGACGAACTGCTGAAAGTTCTGAATGAAGCGTATGCCGAAGAGTGGCTGGCTTACTACCAATATTGGCTCGGCGCCAAGCTGGCTTATGGTCCGGAACGTCCGAGCGTGGTAAAAGAATTTGAGGAGCATGCCGGAGAAGAGCTGAAACACGCCGACTGGCTGGCTAACCGCATTTTGCAGCTAGGCGGCACTCCGGCGCTCAGTCCGGAAGACTGGGAACGCTTGGCGCGCTGCCGCTATATGCCGCCGAAAGTTACGGATGTGCATACGCTGGTTAAAGAAAATCTGGCTTCGGAGCGCTGCGCGGTTGAGCGTTATCAGCGCCTTTGCGAAATGACCGAGGGCAAGGATTATGAAACTTTCCGCATTTCCCGCAAAATTCTCAAAGAAGAACTGGAGCATGAGCAGGAAATGGAAGATTTTGAAGCAGATTTCAAAAACTGATTCCGCGCAAAAAAAGGCTCTGTATTTGCATACAGAGTCTTTTTTTTACATTTTACAAGCAATAAATGCGGTGTTTTTCTTCTTTAGCCGCTTCTTGCAGCTGCGGAATATAGGACTTAAGCGTTCTAATTCCGAAAACCTCGCAATAGTGAATTGCTTCATTCAGTATCTGACTGCGGTTTTCCGAGTCAAAATGACAGTCTGAATAAGTGTTGTACAAACGCAGGCACAAATTCAAAACTGACAGCTCACGCTGCGGAATATTCGGCTGCAATTCACGTCGGCTGCTTTCACGGTTGCCCAGCGCCAACTTCCAATACTCCGCAGATACGGAATATCTTTTTTCGGCCGGATTAGAGAGACAAGCCTCGTGCGCCAAATCCGAAAGCAGAACCTCGGCATTCAGCTCGGGATACTTCCGCAAAACCGCCTCACGTCCGACACCGAGCCAGCTGTGCGACAGCACTTCACGGATAAAGTCCACATCCTGATGCTTCAGCAAGATGTTAACCATTGTTTCGGACAAAGCAGCTTCCATACTGTAGCGCCCCAAAGCAAAGCGCTTCAGCGGATAAACCGCGCATTTACGCTCTTTGCTCCAGATAGTGATATTCAGCAGTTTGAGCTGAATTTCTTCCTTGTCCAGCGCATCATAATCATCATACAAAGCAAGGGTTTTGACCGCTAAGCTCAGATAATCATAGCTGAAATGCGGAGCCTGTGCGCGCTGTCCGTTTTGCGCAATCTCAATCAGCTGCAGCAAGGCCGGCTTAGAAAGCGGAAACTTAGCTAAATAAGACTTAAGATTGCCAAACAGCGCATCCAGCTGGAAACGATGAATTGCAATCAGCTCATCTTCTTTATTATCTTTCAGCTTCCCTGCCCCCACATTCGGAGTATCAGCAAAAATAGCATACGACGTGGCGGCAACAGCCCAATCCAAATCCGGAACAATATCGCCGGTGCGCAGGCTGACAAGCCGTATTTCGCTTTTGCTGCTCAAAGAATGAGGCAGCTTGTCAAAAACCTGCTGCTCGCGGCAAGCGCGTTCAAAAAGCAAATCTTCAACTTCTTTGTGAAATTCTCTATCCTCTTTTACTTCAAAGTACAAACTCCACAAATTGCTGCTATAGACCTCGCCGCCGTAATTATCAAGCGACTCGGTAATTTGCCCGGCTTTAGATTGCTTCCACTTCTTTTGGATGATTTGAGCCGCGGAAATGGTCTTACGGGAGCAATAATCCTCGCAAAGCAGCGCGAAATTCTCCTCAGACAAGCACTTGTCGTTTACATCAGTCATCAACTCAAAATAATTTAACTTTGCCATAAAAATATAAATTAGTTAATAATCAAAATTCGCAGCAAGTATAGACAAATATCATTAGTTTGTCAAACAAAAAAAGACCGTGTTTATAAAAAAACACAGTCTTTTTTTAAGCTGATAAGCTTATTTAAACTCATCATTTTCCTGAGCCGATTCATAGATAAATTCTTCTGAATCCCAGGCTGTCAAGGTGTCACCGAGGTTAATGGTTATGCTCTTGCCGTCTGTTCCGTTAATAGCATCTTCCGGTTTTGACAGATGAAGCGACAAAACATGGCCGTTGGCAAGTTTGAAAAACACAGTCCTATCCTCATTTTGTATTTCTACAATTTCAGTCGTCTCATCGTGCGGAACATCAACTCCATTGCCTAAACTTTGATAAATAATGTACATTACCGCACAAATAACAACACCGGCGCCTAAAACTATCATAAGCTTTTTAGGCGAACAATACTTCAGGATAAATGAGGCTTTGCGTCCTTTTTCACAGCATTTTTCAATATATTCCTGTGTTTCAGGCTGCGCGGCTTCATATTCTTCCGCCGGTTTAGGCTGCTTTTTGCGCTTAGAAATATACCACTCATACGCCCACATACTCAGCCCGACCAAAATCAGAGCAACAAAAACAAAAATAAAAAATTCCATAAATATAAAGTTTAATAATTAAAATCTGCCGTTATATTAGACAAATTTTAATACATTGTCAAACAAAAAAGGCTGTGTTTTTATAACACAACCTTTTTTAACATTACTGCTTATTCTGTTTTTTCCTGCAAAACTTCCTGCAGCTGCGGAACATACTCTTTAAGACGTCCGCCGTAAAATATGCAATAGTTCAAAACAGCCTGCAAAATACCTACAGTATCACAAGAATACCTATGATAGAATCTGTAACACAAAGCCAACATAGAATACGAACCATCAGGAAGTGTGTTTTTCGCTAACCAAGGATGCTTGTAATAGTTATAAGAACTAATGTTTATTTCCAGCAATTCTTTATAATCTGCCGAAAACATACGCTTACGTTCTCGCTTGTTAACCATACAGGCTTCGTGGCAAATTTCAGATATCAAAATTACCGCTTTAAGCTCCGGATATCGCTGCAATACCTCGTCTTTGCCGTTTTCCAGCCAACTATGGGACAGCAATTCCTCTAAGTATAACGGTATGTTATTTGGGAAAAAAGTAATCCGCAAAAGAGCATTTATTACATCTATAGACGGAGCCTTTAGCATATTATACTGAGCGAAACACCCTGAATATACCTCATAACTGAGTCCTTCAGTCTGCAAAATCTTAATACGCATTTCATCTGTCAGCAAACAGTTCGGATATTCCAACGCTGTCGGCAAATTTGGCCAATCTCTTAGTTCCAAACCGATATCTATCAGCTTTTGCAAAGCTTTTTGCGACAAAGAAAAACGCTTTATGTACGCATCCAACGTTGAGCTTGCCATCTTATCGTTAAAGCGCGCATCAATTAAAAACAGTTCTCCGGCTTCGGATAGCGAATGAGGAAGATTGGCATAAGCAGTTTCGCCATAGTATGTGCTTTCAATTAAAAGCTTTTCAACCTCAAAATCATAAGGTTTGTTCTTCTTTAAATCAAAATACACATCCCATAAAGGACTAAAACCATCATACCTTCGTCCGTTTACCCAAACATTGTGTTTATAAACATATCCGCTAAATAACCGCAAAGCGTTTACAATTTGTTCTACAGGAGCAAAACGCCATTGGTTCTTAAGTATGAATTTTAAGAACAGGCTGTGTTTTTTCTCACATTCGGCACACAAACGTTCCAAATCAGTTTTGCCTATTCCGCTCACTAAAGACAAAATAAACAGTTTCAAATAATACAAAATTTTCATATAAATATAAAGTTTTAATAATTAAAATCCACCTTTAATATAGACAAATTATTTTTTATTGTCAAACAAAAAAGGCTGTGTTTTTACATAACACAACCTTTTTTTTGTTCAGTTACTTGCCAATGCTGTTTTTGTTGATTTTATCATCAAATTCAGGCGTATACTCCGGCTCTTTGTTTGCATAAATCAACTTGCGAACCTTATCGCCTTTTTCTAAAAACACCCATTTAGTATAATCTTGAGAACCAACATCTGCTCTTATGGTATGTCCATCAGAGAATTTTACATATTTGCAGCCGTCATTGCCCTCTCCGGTATTTGAGACAGTAAGCACAACTTCTTTAAGAGGCAACTTTGCATCATTAAGTTTAGGCTTAGATTCAGGCTTTGCTTCAAAAGCAAAAATTCCGAACAGAGTTCCTAAAATAAAACTAATTACAACAGCTATAACGCAAAAACAAAACGATATACCTTTGTTATTATTTTTGCTGTCATTTACCGCCGAGCGGAATGTTGAAACTTCTTTTTTTCGGGACTTCAGTTCGCCGAAAAAAGACTTTAACTCATTTTTATAAGCAATCGCCAAAATAATCACGACTGCTGCAATGCTTAAATACAACATATTAAATCAGTTTTAAGAATTAAACAAATTACTTACCGACATTCATAAAAGGAAAGACCGGAAAACCGCTGCCGTCGTTAGCACCTTTCATAATGGTAAGAGTCTGCGGCAATGAAACCTTTCCGTTCCACTTTTGCAAAGCCTTTGCCATTTCATACTGCGCCACAAACGGATTGCCTTTAAGAGCTTCAGCCAAAATCTGCACTTCCAAACCTTTAGCTTTTGCTTCGGCAGCCAAACGCTCATAAGCCTGTATAGCTTCTTGCTTGACGCGCTCTGTAGCCTGCTGAGCCATTTTAGTTTTATACTCCTCAAGTTTAATTCCTTGCTGAGTCTGCGCGGTTTGTTCTATCAGCTTTTCAAATTCAGCAGAAGCCTGATAATTCAAAAGTCTGAAAGTTTTAACTTTTACCAAATTGTCAGCCATCAACTGGTCGTTGACAATGTATTTTACGGCATCCATAGTCATAGACTCTTCACGCCCCACAAAAGACCAAATATCGGTTAAGGAAGACAAGGTCAGCATTGTACTGTTAACCATATCTTTAATAACCTTTTGCTCGTAGGCGTCATATCCCTGATATTTGTCGTACAGCTTATGAACTTTAGAATCGTTCATTTCGCACAATACGGCGCATTTTAAGGATATCTGCTGCAAACCTTTTGTTCGGACCTTAAAGGTATATTCATAGCGATGAGGCTTGATATCCATAGTTATAACCTCGTTTCCCATATCCTGAGTATATGGAATATACCACACCAGACCCGGAACATAGGAAGAATCCACAACTTGTCCCCATTGCTTTTTAATACCTCTCTGCCCAGGGTCAACCTTGACAAAAGAATGTTTAGTAACACTTACACATGCTGCAATAATTACTATTAAAGCAACCAGCAGCCACGCAACTTTTTTACCCATAATGTTATAAGTTTAAGTTTGACATATAAAAATTTACACTCAAAACAGCTTATCAGTAACCTAATTTACATATAAGCCTAAATAATATTCATCATAATTTTTTGATAAACCATAGGTTGACATATTTATGACAAAATGTCAAGCATTTTACGCAAAAAAACTGTGTTTTTATAGCTTCGGCTTTTGGCAATAGCCCACCTGCTGCAGGCGGAACATAATTTCGGCATCGGCTTTTTTATAGGCTTCATCGGAGGCGTTCGGATTTGTCAGCAAATCGGAATAAGCGCCCAAAATCAGCTGCATATCGTTTGCCGGAATGCGGCAGATAACGCTGTAATCGCGAAAACTATCGTTCATATTCAGCTGATTCAGCAGACGAATCGTGCAGCCGCCGTTTTCTACCTTAGAAGTCAAGCCCTTGGTAATTGCCACGTCGTTGCGGGATTGGCGGTGCAGATAGGCGCTGTGTCCGCCGCTGCTTTTGCTGCAGATATTCAGCTCCTGCAGCAGCCCTGCGTATTCATATTGCGGCTGATAATGGGCAATGTCATTGTTCAGCAGCAGCTGACGGATATCGCTCATGCTGTGGATATTCGGCAAAAGCTCGCTCGGAATCGCCAAAATAAAATCATCATACTTCAGCTGACAGCGCCCGCTGACGCTGCCGATAACCGAAACTTCTTCAAAACCGGCTAAATTCTGCTGTTCTTTTGCCGACTGGCATTGATAAAGCGAACTCATGAAATCCGCCGAAAAATTACTCGGATTCGGGAGATATTCCACCGGCTTCGGCTCCGGCTCTTCCGGATTGGCGTTTTCATCGGCATTTTCTTCCGCCGCCGCTTCGCCCTCTGCCGGAGCAGCCTCCGCGCCGCTTTCGGTATTTCCGCCGTTTTCTGCCGAAAGCATTTCCGGCTTGCCGTTGTTTTCAGCTGCAGGCTCGGCCTCTTCATCAATCAAAAGCGGCTGCGCCGACGCTGAAACCGCAAATAACAAAGCAAAAATAAAACACCAATTTTTCATTTTTAACATCCTTTCTGTTCAGACACTTTTTTATGGCTGCCGTAGCCCTGCCCGATTGTCCGCCCGATACTCATAATTTTCAGCCCGATGCAGCTGCGGCAATGCGCCGGTGTATCGTCCACGCAGATTTTTCCCGGATACAGCTCATAAAGTTTGCGATATTCGCCTTCAGTTATATTAGGCATCACCACGTTTGCGCCGCATTTTAATGCTTTTATGCGACCTTGCGGATGCAGGCTCTCCATTGCCGTAGTCGCCGGAATATTTATATCCGGCAGCATAATCCGCATCAAAGACATTGTCCGCAACGCCAAATCCAGCGTGCCTCCGGCGGCATCTTTAAGCGGCGTCTGATGATGCGGAATAAACGGACCTATTCCGGCCATATCCACATCCAATTTTTGCATAAACAGCAAATCATCGGCAATAGATTCCACGCTTTGCCCAGGCAGTCCGACCATGCTGCCCGACCCCAGCTCATATCCAAGTTCTTTAAGCATCAGCAAGCATTCATAGCGGTGCTGCCAGCTCATTTCCGGGTCAAGTTTATGATACAAATCCTTATCCGTGGTTTCTATGCGCATCAAATAGCGGTCGGCGCCTGCTTCCTTGAAGGCTTTATATTCTTCATAGCTCCGTTCACCCATGCTAAGCGTTATCGCAACATCAAACTTTTTGATGGCTTCCACAATGCGGCACATCCGCTCGGCGCTGTAATACATATCTTCGCCGGACTGCATGACAATGGTCTTAAAGCCCAATTCCGCGCCGCGGCGGGCGGTTTCTATCAGCTCTTCCTCTGTCATACGGTAGCGGTTTAAGCATTTGTTATCGCGGCGGATTCCGCAATACATGCAATTATTGCGGCAGATGTTTGAAAACTCTATAAGCCCGCGCAGATGCACCTCATCGCCCACATATCTGCGGCGAACCTCATCGGCTTCTTTCAAAAGCTCTTCTTGTCCGGCGTCATCTTTCAGACGGCGCACAATTTCTGTTTTATCTAACTTTTTCATGCTGTTAAGTATATAAAACCACGCGCCAAAAACAAGCTGTTTCTGAAATTTATAACAGATATTTATATGGTATAACTCAGCTTTTTTCATTGTCTGCCGCAGCCTATTCATGTAATATCGCTGTAAATAAAGAAAAAACGGATACTGTTTATATGGAAAAAGCATTAAATTCAGCAAAATCTAATCATAGTTTTTGCTTGGGAAAAGCGTATAATTATATCATTTTGACTATATTATTGATAGCCGGAAGCCTTGTGAGCGCCGTGTTGAAAGCTGAAAATATCGTTGATTTCACAAACTATCACTACTATATAGCCTACGCGTTTTTAAATGACTCTTTTCAAAATTACTTGGTTCCGGGAGGCGTCAACACCTTTTTGAACCCGCTTATAGAACTGCCGCTGTACTTTTTTATTAAATACTTTAATAACTATCCCTCTGCAGTTTATGCGCTGCAGGGTCTTTGGTTTGGGCTTTCGCTGTTCTGCCTTTATAAAATATGCGTTTTATTTTTAGCTCCTAAAACCGGCAAAGACTTTGTTTTAATTTTTTTCATTTTGATTTTAGCCGCTTTCCGGCAAGCTGTTTGGATACAAATCGGAACTTCCACCAATGAAATGCCGATGCTGTTTTTTGGCTTGTGCGGAATGTATATTCTTTTTGATTTGCTGAAAAATCCCCAAACTCAAAACCTCAAAAAATTTATACTGGCCGGATTTATCCTCGGCGCCGGTTTCGGATTTAAGCAAACTTCCCTGCATGTCTGCCTAGCCTCCGGCTTGATGCTGATTATATGCCATAAACAGCAGCAAAATCCTATCCGCTTAATTTTTTGCTTTGCCCTCGGCGGAATTGCCGGCTTTTTGACAATTAACGGCTATTTTATGTGGAACTTATACCGCGAATACGGCAGTCCGGTTTTTCCGTTTTTCAATAATATATTTCAGTCTGAATATGCGCCGGAAATTCCGTTTCAGGATACCCGCACTTCTTTTAAGCTCTATCATGTATTTGTGCCTTATTTCTTTTATGTTGCCAAAAATGCGCTTTGCGCCTTTGATTTGAGGGACTATATGTTTGTGTTCGGCTATGCTGTCTTAGTTATATATTTCTGTATTGCCGTCTATAACAAATGCCTGAAACACAAAAACATAAGCGACCCTCTGCTTTTTGCTTTGGCGGTTTTCTTAATCTGCGACTGGTTTGCTTGGGGTTTTCTTTTTTACACTCTGCGATATTTAATTGTCTACAGCGCGTTAATTCCGCTGTTTTTAGCGCTTATCTTTTTGAAACTGCACAAAAATAAAGACATTTTAACCTATTTGCTGCTGGCGTTTTACGGCTGCTGCATTTTTATCTTTTTAAATGGAGAGATATACTATAAAGGCGTCGGCTACCGCGATAAAATCAAAAAATTTATAGATGTAGAACAAGTTGAGCTTCCGCAAGGTTCTTTGGTAAAACTTTACGGCACGCAGACTTCTTTTATTATTCCTGAATTAGCAAAAAACAATAAATTCAATTCTGTAACTTATTATCTTAAATGTCTTAATGAATATTGCGGACTGTTCGGCAACGGCTCGGATTTTGTAGAAAACTTCAAATTCAAAGCAGAAAGAGACAAAATAGAACAGGCGCACACCGGTCCGGCTGTCTATATTTTCAACTTGGAAGAATTTAATATAGACAAGAATAATTATGACTATGAAAAAATGATGCTGAAACGCTCCTTAGACCTTAATATTCTTACTAAACAAAACTATAAATTAGGCTTGGACAAGATTAAAGTCGCAGAACAGCACAAAGCCCTGATTGATGAAATAAGGCAGAATTATTCTTGCCGCAAACTTAAAAACAATCTGGATATTCAGCTCAAAATCTGCGTCCCGAATGAATTTAAAAATTATATCATAAAACAAACTCCGGAGAAAACTGATGAGTAATTACAAGATAAAATGCACGACTTACGGCGGAAAAATCGGCTGGTTTCTGCGTAAACATTTTTCACAATACACCAGCTATGCCTATCTGAAATTACAATTTGCCTTAAGAAGAAAGCTCTATAAAAATTATATAAAGCTGTTTAATCAGCGAGCTGCGGAAAATAACTGTTTTTTGCCTTGCCTGATTTCTGTGGAAACCATTAACCGCTGCAACAGCTCCTGCAGTTTTTGTCCGGCCAATATAAAAAATGAAGCCCGCCCTTTTCAAAAAATGGATGAAGCCTTGTTCAAAAAAATCATAGCCGAACTAAAAGAATTAAACTACTCCGGATATCTGAATTTGTATGTAAACAATGAGCCTTTTATGGATAAAAGAATAGAAGATTGGTACCGCTACGCCAAAGAGCAGCTGCCCCAAGCCAAAATGCTGTTATATACAAACGGCACGCTTTTAACTGAAGAGCGTTTCCGCAAAATTATTCCGTATATTGATAAAATGATTATCAATAATTATACCACAACTATGAGCTTGCATGAAAATGTGCAGAAGCTGTTTGATTTTGTTAAAAATACTAAGGAATATCAGGATAAAGACATAACTATACAAATCCGCTATATCAATGAAATTTTAACCAACCGTTCCGGAGCGGCTCCCAACAAAAAAGAACTTATGTATAATAATGAAATCTGCATTATGCCTTTTACCGATTTTACCATTTATCCAAACGGAAATGTCGGTTTATGCTGCAGCGACGCTACCGAAAAGACTTGCTTAGGCAATATAAAAAATGAAACTATTTTTTCTGTCTGGACCGGTAAAACCTATCAAAATTTAAGAGAAAAAATTGCCGGAGGCCGCAGCAATTATCCGTTTTGCAAAGGCTGCGATTTTGTGGATGCCGGTATTAGAAATATGTTTATTAAACAGCAGCTGAAATAAAATAACAGGAGAACTATTATGGCTGATATTGACGTTTCTTTTATTTTTCCTTGCCTTAATGAAGAAAAAACTATCGCGTTTTGCCT
This sequence comes from uncultured Alphaproteobacteria bacterium, assembly GCA_934271715.1. GTDB lineage: Bacteria > Pseudomonadota > Alphaproteobacteria > RF32 > CAG-239 > RUG410. The sequence goes on along the minus strand of CAKQRZ010000002.1, from coordinate 114,886 downwards.
AAATGAGCTTAAAAGCGTTTTGCAGCAAACAAAGCTTAAGTATGAAATTATCATTTCTGATAACGGCAGCACCGATAAATCTATTGAAATAGCAAATTCTTTTGGCGTGAAAGTTATAAATACTCCGCAGCGCGGCTACGGCGCCGCCCTCAAAAACGGCTTTGCCCACGCTCAAGGCAAATATCTAGCCTTTGCCGACATAGACGGCAGCTATCCTTTAGAGTTTTTGCCGGAAATGTATAAAACCGCCGAAGAAACCAAGGCCGATATGGTTGTCGCCTCGCGTATGAAAGGCAAAATAGAACCCAACGCCATGCCGTTTTTACACCGCTATTTAGGCACTCCGATTTTAACATTTTTAATCAACTTGCTGTTCCGCGGCAAATTAAGCGACTGCAACTCCGGCTTCCGCCTTATGAAAAGAAGCGCCTATGAACAATGGCAAGCTGCCTCAAACGGTATGGAATTTGCCAGCGAACTGCTGATAAAAGCCCTAAAGCACAAGGCTAAAATTGTAGAAATTCCCGCCGGTCTGCGCGTAGATAAAAGAGACTGCAAACCTCATCTTAATACTTGGAATGACGGAATGCGGCATCTTTTGTTTATTCTCTCCGAAAGTCCGCGGCTGTTTGAAGCCGCCGGTGGCTTGCTGTTTATCTGCTTTTCTTTGCTTTTTGCCGCCGCCTCTTTTTCCTCTCCGATAACAATCGGACGCATGCGGATTTTTGACTATCACACTCAGCTTATCTGCATAAGCATGGCAACCATTGGCGTGCAGATATGGCTGTTTTCGGCTATGCTTTATTTATTCAAATCATCCGATACGCCATCCAAAATATCCGGCTATTTTATTAACTTGAAAGAAGATAAGCTGTTTTTTATTTTTTGCTGCATTTTACTGTTGATGGTTTATTGCTTTATTTCGGTTTTCATGACTTGGAGCAGCTTAAATTTCGGAACATTGAACATGCTGTATGTGATTTTGCGCTATGTTTATGTAATTTCTGTACTGGGTTCAGGCGCTTTGGGACTGTTGATTTTGCATATTGTCCGAAACATTGTCCGCAACCGCTGATTGGCGGCAAATATTTTTCCATGGCGCGGCCTAGATTTTTATTGACAAAAACAAATATTTTTGTTAAATTTATAGCAAATATTATAATTTTGTTTTTATTATGTCGGATACGTCTTGGGCAACCGTATTTTTTCAGACTAACGCCCCTAAATTATTTTGATATGGAAGTAAAGTATTTATTTGCCGGAACTCTTCTTGTCTGCGACCCTGAATTGCCTGCTAACTGCACATTCTTTTGGGCCGGCCAAGTAGCATCGCCAGACAACAAGGTTGATATCATCGCTTTCCGCACCAATTCTGCCGCGGATTTTAAGCCGATGCTGGAAAAAGACCTCGCTGCTTTGAAGAGCATGGAGCAGACAGACAATGTTAAAGCGCAAATAGTTTTCATTCAGAAGATTCTGCATCAGATGTCAGATTCTGTGTTTGTGAAAACTCCAGACAAAGCTCTGCTTGAAATTGCTGCTAAAGGTCTCAAGCTCAGCAAGCTTACTGCTGACGATGCCGTCTATCTGTCCGGTATCGCTGCAGTCATACAATAGAATGAATACAACAAAAAACACCGTTACTCTTACAGTAACGGCGTTTTTTGTTTTTTTGCAGTATCTTACATTGCAAACTCATTGCCCGGCTCATAGCTTTCATAAGCCTTTTTCAGCACGCTGCGCACCAGCTCCGGCTCATAAGCCAAAGCCACCTGCACAACGCAGTAGTCTGATGCCGTGAACACTCCGTCCAAATAGTCGGCGTACACATTTTTCAGCATACGCTGCAATGGATAGTGGAACAGAGGAGTCATGCTTAAGCTGTTGATACGAGGCTGTATCTTCAGCAGCAGGCTGCGGCTCATCGGGCTGAGGAATCCGCGGTCAAAGATGAAGTTAATCATATTGACAGAGATTCTTCCGGTCAGCGGAACAATATCATACACAAAGGCGCAGATCTCTTTATAAATCTGCCCCTGCGCCGCCTTTTCTTCGGCTGTAGCGCTAGGCAGGGAATTATAAATGCTGATAATCCACTCCTCGGCAAGATGATACAGTTTTTCGCGGCGGCATCCGTCTTTCTGGTTGAGCAGCAGACGGATTTCCGACACTCCGAGCTTTACCTTGTTGCTCTGCATAGACTCCAAATGCTTGATAGTCTGCTTCAAGAACAGCTTGTTCTCTTCAAACACCCTATCCTGCAAAGCCTGCTCAGCGCTCCATGTCTCAAAGTCCGGCTGCTTGCCGTCCTCCAGCATAGCGAAAGCTGAACGGCCGACATCATGGATTTTGCGGACATACTCAGTTGTCTTGCTGATAAGGTATTCAAGCGAACGGCTCTTTTCCTTGGCATAGCTTTTGCGCATACGTCCCAGCAGCTTGTTGTAAACGTTCTGATCAAAGCCCTCAATCGCTTCCAGCTCTTCAACAAAGCCAATGTCTTTGTGATCGCAGCCGTGAATATGCACGCTCTGCAGAAAAGTCGCATTCATCTTGGCATAGAGTTTTACCTCTATAGAATCAATTTCCATGATTTCATCCTCAAAAGCGGCGAAATCCTCCCCCTTGTTAATGCGGTCAATTGCCCAGCGGCGAGCCACAGGCAACAGATTCTTAAGCGTCATCTTGATAAACTGTTTCTTGGTGTAGCCCATCTTCTCGTAGTACGGTATCTTGTGCAAAGCATCCTCATCCGAAGCGTCCTGCACAAAATTCTTTACTCCGTTAATCAGGTTTCCAAGCAAAGCCTTAGCGATTGGAGACTCGGTTACGATAGAACTCTCTGATACTGCATTCTTACTAATAATTGCCATAAGATAAATAAATTAAAATAATTAAGTTAACATTCTAAAAATAGCTCATTTTTGCGTATTTGTCAAGTTTTGTGCAAAAAATAAGTTCCGCTGTTTAGGGCAGAACTCATTTTATTTTGCTTTATATTTTCCAAAGCTTAATGATGCAAGGCAATTTTCAGCACATCGGCGACATTGTCTACCGGAATAATCTTCATGCCTTTTTTGACATTATCCGGAATCTCCGCCAAATCTTTTTCATTTTCCTTTGGAATAATCACGGTTTTAATACCGCCGCGCAAGGCCGCCAGCAGCTTTTCTTTCAGCCCGCCGATTGGCAGAACCCGACCCTGCAGGGTAATTTCTCCTGTCATCGCCACATCTTTTTTAACCGGCGTTTTGGTAAAGACCGAAACCAAAGTCGTATACATGGCAATACCTGCGGACGGTCCGTCTTTCGGCGTAGCGCCCTCCGGCACATGGACATGGACATCTGTTTTTTCAAACACTTCAGGGTCTATGCCTAATTCTTTGGAATGCGCGCGCACCACCGAATATGCGGTTTCTATGGACTCTTTCATCACATCGCCGAGCTTACCGGTTTGCGTAACTTTGCCTTTTCCCGGCATATCCACAGCCTCTATAAAGAGAATGTCGCCGCCGACCTCGGTCCAAGCCAAGCCGGTTGTCACGCCGATATGGTCTTGCTTTTCGGCCTCGCCGTAGCTAAAGCGCTTTACCCCTAAATATTTTTCCAAATTCTCCGGCGTAACTTCAACTTTTACACATTTGCCCTTTTGCAGTAAAATGTCTTTTGTCGCCTTGCGGGCAATAGTCGCCAGCTCGCGCTCCAAATTACGCACGCCGGCTTCGCGGGTATAATAGCGTATGATGTCGCGGATTGCCTCGTCATGAATTATCAGCTCCGAGCATTTCACGGCGTTTTCATCAAACACTTTTTTCAGCAAGTGGCGTTTGGCGATTTCTATTTTTTCATCTTCCGTATATCCTGAAAGCTGAATAATTTCCATTCTATCCAGCAGCGGACGCGGCATATCCAAGGAGTTGGCGGTAGTCACAAACATAACATCGGACAGGTCATAGTCTACTTCCAGATAGTGATCGTTAAACGCTGCGTTCTGTTCCGGGTCTAAAACCTCCAGCAGAGCCGAACTCGGGTCGCCGCGCCAATCATTGCCCAATTTATCAATTTCATCCAGCAAAAACAGCGGGTTAGAAGTGCCGGCTTTTTTCATGGACTGAATGATTTTTCCCGGCATAGCCCCGACATAGGTGCGGCGGTGGCCGCGGATTTCCGCCTCATCTCGCATTCCGCCCAAAGAAGCGCGCACAAAGTTGCGGTTAGTGGCGCGGGCTATGGATTTGCCGAGCGAGGTTTTGCCGACGCCAGGAGGTCCGACCAAGCACAAAATCGGCGCTTTCATATGGCTGGCGCGGGACTGCACCGCCAAATATTCCACAATGCGCTCTTTGACTTTCTCCAAGCCGTAATGGTCTTCTTCCAAAACATCTATAGCCTTTTGCAAGTCCTTGTTAAGTTTAGTTTTTTTGTTCCAAGGAATATCCAAAAGCCAATCCAGATAGTTGCGGATAATGGCGCTTTCCGGCGATGAATTGCCCATATTTTTGAGTTTTTTAAGCTCGGCCAAAGCCTTTTCGCGGGCTTCTTTGCTGAACTTTGTTTCGTTAATGCGTTTCAGATAATTGCCGAACTCGTCGCCGTCTTCGCCGTTGTTCAGTTCTTTTTGAATAGCTTTAATCTGCTCATTCAGATAATATTCTTTCTGGCTTTTTTCCATTTGCTTTTTGACACGGTTTTTAATGCGGTCTTCCACTTCCATAACCATCATTTCCGTATCTATCAGCTGCAGCAGCTTGTTCAGGCGCTCTTTTAAGTTTTCCGCCTCCAGCAAAAACTGCTTGTCTTCAGTTTTCAGCGCTAAATGCGAAGCAATGGTGTCGGCGAGCTTGTCATATTCTTCTATTTGCTTAACCGACTGCACCACATCTAATGGAATTTTCTTATTTAGTTTTACATATTCTTCAAATTGGCTGACAACCGCCCTCGCCCACGATTTAAGTTCGCTATCATCTTCTTTTTCGGCCGGATAAGGCACGATAAGCGCCGAAAAATAGATCTGTTCATTATGAAAGCGCTTAATTTTGACGCGCTCAATGCCCTCAACCAAAATTTTTACGGTGCCGTCCGGCAGTTTCAGCATCTGCAAAATATTGCCGCGGGTTCCGACTTTGTATAAATCCTCTTCTTCCGGAACTTCTATATCGGCTTTTTTCTGCATAACCAAAACAATATCCAAGCCTTTGTCATTGGCTTTCTGCACAGCTTCTATAGATTTTTCGCGCCCGACAAAAATCGGCACAATCATTTTCGGATAAACCACCACGTCACGCAGCGGCAGCACCGGCAATTCTATTCCTTTAGACTTTTTTTCTTTAATTTCTTCCATATTTTCCTGCATATCAGCTAAACTCCGTCCAATACATCTTTTTATTATATAGGGTTGCTTTTTGCTTTCTACAATAGCGCAAAGCAATTTTTCCCCACTTTAGTTTAATTCAGGGCAATAACTTTAATATTATCTTCTAAATATTTTTCAATTCCGTCATTCATCATTTTGAGCAGAATTTTTGCTTCTTCGGCGCTGATTATTATATCAGCCTCTTTAGCAACCGCTTGAATATTATTATGATTTATATATTCATCAAACGCCAGCACTAAATTTGTCTTGGCCGAAAGATAGCGGCCTTTCTGCGCTTCGGGATAAGCTTCAGCAAAGCTTTCAAAAATTTTATCAGCAATATTTTTCAGTTTTTTATAGTTCATTTTGCACCTGCTGTATAAGATATAAATCTTATTTTTAGCAGATGTCAATAATTATTTTCTTATAAAATCTTATTTTTTACGTTTTACATTATTTTTTTCTAATTCGTTCTGCAAAAAGCGATTGATTTTAGCATCGGCGTCTTTGCTGGCTGCGGTCAGCAATTTTTTAATCAGATTATCGGCAATCTCTTGTTCATCCTTATCTGCAGCAAACAAAATAAAGTGGGTCTGTTCCTGCTGAATCGGCACAAAATCGGTCTCTGTCGGCGATACCGTGCGCAGCTCTACGGCCATCTGCATTTTATGGTTGCTGCTGTCTATTTTATCCACAGCCGATTTATTCAGACTCGGCGTAACCACAAAATCAGCTAAATCTTTATTATCCGTCACATAGTAATAATCGCTGCCGGAAAACTGCTCTTTCAGCATCTGGGTATAATGATTAGTATCGCTGCCGTCCCAAAACTTCATATTTTCAATAAACAAAAGCTTTTTTTCTTTCAGGCTTTGCGGTTTAAATGAGGTTGCTTTTTCCACTTCGGCGGCTACTTCTTTAGCCATTTTAACCTCGGCTTCAGGATTTATGCGAGCCGGTTCCGCCGCCTCTTTATGCTCTTTAATCAAGGCTTTCAGCTCATCATCTGCAATTTCTAAATCGCCGCTGACTTTTACGCACACGCGGTTCGGCTCCGAAATTGTAACCTCATGCTTAACATTCAGCAGATATTCGTCAATCAGCCGATAAGCAATAATATCAATTACCGCCGGAGTCAGATTCTGCCCGTTTTTCTGGATAAGCCCAGAGCTTTTAACCGCAATCAGACTGGCTTTGTCTACCGCGCGGTATTCCATGGTTTTAGAGTCAAAGCCCTCTTGTTTTTCATCGCAGGCGCTGGCTTCAACCGCCGCGGATTCGGCAAATGCTTTTGCGGCGTGAGCAGTCAAAAACATCACCAGAGCCAAAATAAAAATACAGCGCTGCATTTTCATCACCACCAGCTGCGGTCGCCCTCGGTTTGATGCACAACCTCGGTCCATTCGCCGATTTTAACGCCGTCGCTGCTGACCAGCTCCATAGTATATTTTATGGCCGGAACCTGCTTGGTCGGCGTATCAAACCAATCTATTGACGTATTTACAATATATTCCGCCGTCTTGGCATTTTTTGCCAAAATCACGGTGCTGACATTATCCAAGCGCTTTTTAGCCGCCTTAAGCCCTTTATCGGCGCCGCCCGGCAAATCATCCGCCAAAAGCTTGGAATCCTGCACAAACACATGAACCGGCTTGTCATTAAATACCGCCTTGGCGTCGTTCAGCATAGAACTGACCGTACGGTTGGCTGAAATCACATAAATTTCCGGCAAATCCGGAACTATTACTTTCTGTTCATCGCTGCCGACCAACACATCATCCGGACAGCAGCGGCGTTTTTTATGCGATGAAACCGTCTCCGTAACCCGCGGTTTCAAAACCAGAGGCTCCGGCACCGCCGACAGGCAGTTATTTTCCATACAGGAATAGGAACAAGGCACGCTGACGCTTGGCGCTTCGGCATAAACTTCAGGCTCTTGAGCATTTTGCGAGGCACAGCCGGCGACTGCCAGCAATGCGCTAATCAGAACGGATTTTTTCATTTAGAATTTCTCCCTTTTACACTTAAGTAAATTTTTACACGCTTACCCTTAAAAATACCTTAATATTTGCAAAGATTTGCTTGAAAATAATCTTTTACCTGCCTATGCTGTTTTTATATTGCAAAGGATTTTCAAATGCTGATTACTTTTTTAGTTATAATAGCCCCTTTTCTAATGCTGATACCGCCGCTGCAGCGCAATCGTTTTTTTATTTTTTATTTTGCCATGATGATGCTGTCGGCCTACATAACCGAAAATCACTATTTTAGAGTTATAATGTTTTCGCACAAAGCATTTTTGGTATTTATTGTGTATCATCTCTGCTGTATCAATCTGGCCACATTCATAGCCTACGGCGCCGACAAGCGCGCGGCCGAACGCGGCAAATGGCGCGTGCCGGAAATGCAGCTGCATGCGCTGGAATTTTTAGGCGGCTGGCCCGGGGCTTTTATCGCTCAAAAGTTTTTTCATCACAAAACCAAAAAACGCAGCTTTCAGGCCATGTTTTGGCTGATGCTTGTTTTTGAAGGCTCTGCCGTTTATATTATCTTGAGATATCTTAAATTGATTTAAGGAGATTTTATTATGCGTTACACAACCTTTTTACTTTTAGCCGGAACCATTCTTTCGTCAGCACCGGCAAACGCCGAGCAAATTTTGCTCGGAAATGCCGGCAGCAAACTGACTTTGAGCATATATAATCAGGATTTAGCTCTGGTTAAAGACCTCCGCCCCGCTGACATAAAAGCCGGAACCGCCGAAATTGTTTTTGACGGCGTGGCTCAGCAAATTCAGCCGGAAACCGCAATAATTTACGGTCAGGACTTAAAAGTTTTGGAGCAGAACTACAGCTATAATCTCATAACTTATGAAAATCTGGTAAATCAATCAGTCGGGCAAGAAGTTATGACCGTGCGCCAAAATCCGCAGACCGGGGAAAATATTTTTGAAAAAGCTCAGCTAATCGGCGCCAGCTACGGACAGCCGGTTCTTAAATTTTCTTACGGCATAGACACTAAATTCAACGGCCGCATTGTTTTTGGCAGCCTGCCCGCCAACGTCAGCGACAAACCGACTTTAACCGCCAAAGTAAACAACAAAAAAGCCGGAAATAAAAACCTGTTTTTAGCCTATCTGACCGGCGGCCTCAGCTGGAAAACCGACTATGTCGCCACCGTTACCGCCAAAGACAAGCTGGATTTAACCGGCTGGGTTACAATCAACAACAATTCGGGCGTAGACTATAACAATGCCAAAATCCAGCTGATTGCCGGTAACGTCAACACGGTTCGTCCGGTTATGCAGCCGCGCTTGATGATGAGCAAAGCTATCGGCATGTCTATGGACAGCGTCAACAGCTTGGAAGCCGGTGCGGGCGCGCCGGAGCAAATCAGCGGCTATGAGCTGTATACCCTGCCGGCCATTACTTCTATCAAAGACCGGCAGACTAAACAGCTGGCTCTGCTGGAAAAATCCGGCGTAACTTACAGCAAAGAATTTAACTTTCAGTCTCCGCTCTATTTCGGCAGCAGCTATGAGTTTGAAAAGCAGCATCCGAGCATAACCTATGTTTTGGAAAACAACGCCGCTTCTAATCTGGGACTTTCTCTGCCGGCCGGAACCGTGCGCTTTTATGAAAACGATAAAAACGGAAATCTGCAGTTTATCGGCTCCAACAACATCGGCAACACGGCAAAAGATGAAACGCTGCGCCTGAATCTGGGCGACGCTTTTAACCTGACTGTCAAAGGAAAAGTCGCCAAAGTTGCCGAAAAAGAATTGGAGCGCAAGCCGAAAAACCAATGCTACAGCGTAAAGCTGCTTAAAACTTATACCGCCGAGACGACCGTCAGCAATGCTGAAGCCGCCGAAAACAGCGTTATTATCAGCCAAAATATTTCCGATAACTACAAAATTGTTAAAGAAAGCATTAAAGGCAAAGCGAAAAACGCGCAAACCCGTGAATGGACTCTCAAAGTTCCGGCCAACGGCAAAACCACCTTGTCTTATACGGTAGAAATTCCGCAGACCACCCGCGTCTGCGACTAAAATTCAGGGCTGCAAACTTAAACACCCTGCTTTGTTTCGGCAGGGTGTTTTGCGTTGGCCGTAAATTTTAGAAACGATATTGCAAACCGGCTGTAACTTCTTTAAAGTTATTGGTATAGCCGGAGCCAATATAAGAATATCTGCCGACAACTCTGGCGCCCCAGTTTTGGTTAAAGTCATACTGCAAGCCCAAACCGGCGCGGTAACCGACTTTATTATATGAACTTTTCGGAAAGTTTTTGTATTTTGCATGATAAATACCGGCGCCGAGCGTACCCAATGCGCTCAATTTAGAACACATAATCGGATATTTGCCGTAAGCATCCAAAGCATAAACCGAGAAATAGTTCTTGCCGCGCTTGCCGTCCAAGGTGCGGCCTTTAATTTCTCCGGATTGCTGATATGAAAATTCCAAATCCCAATTTTGATACAGCTGCATGCCGACATTAGCCTTGCCGGAATGGAAGTATTTTTTCATTTTTTTAGCCTGATTGCCTTGTTTAGCCTTAAAAAAGGAATAATCTGCCCCAACATAAGGACGATATTGATTCATATTCCAATTCATTGCCTGCGCGTTAAAAGCAAAAATACTGGCAACACCGGCTAACAATAATGTTTTTTTCATGTTTTCATCTCCATTTATAAATGTGTTAAATGACAAATCAAGTATTTTGCAACACTTTCAAAACTGTATATAACCGTGAAAAAACAAATTTAAATAGTGACAGCAAAAAAAATAACGCTACAATATTCTGCAGCAAAGGAGAGTTATATGTTTTGCAACCCTGAAAAAGACTGCAGTTTATGCCCGCGCTTGGTGGAATTCCGCCGTGGCAACCAGCAAAAATTTCCGGCTTACCATAATGGACCGGTAACGCCTTTCGGCTCGCTGAACGCTCAGATTTTAGTAGTCGGACTAGCTCCGGGGCTGAACGGCGCCAACCAAACCGACCGCCCTTTTACTAATGATTACGCCGGCGACATTCTTTATCCGGCCTTGAAAAAGTTCGGCTTAGCGCAAGGCAATTATCAAAAACGCAAAGACGACGGCTTTGAGCTGCTTAACGTGCGTGTTACCAATTCTGTGCGCTGCGTGCCGCCGCAAAACAAAGTTAACGCCGCCGAAATCGCCGCCTGCCGGCCGTTTTTGCAGCAAGAAATCGCCGCCATGCCGAACTTGAAAGTTATACTTTCCTTAGGCTCGGTTTCGCACGGCGCGGTTCTGCAGGCTTTAGGCTATACCAAAGCAGCCTATAAATTTGCCCACGGGGCGGAGCATTTTTTACCTAAGCATAACCTGATATTGCTGGATTCCTATCACACTTCGCGCTACAATATAAACACCAACGTTTTGACAGCGGAAATGTTTGATAAAATTATTTTCCGCCTTAAGGAGCTGATTTAGCTTGAAATATGTATCTGCTTTGCCCATATTTTGTCTGAAAGGAATCAAATGCTTAAAAATGCCGTTTTAATATGTCTCAGCCTGTTATTCTGCACGCCGGCCGAAGCCTCTCTGAGTGAAAAAAGCACAGACAATACAACGATAGAGCTTTTTTCGGACGGCAAAGCCGAATATATCGCCCGTTTTGCCATTAAAGACGGCTGGCATATTTATTGGAGCAACCCCGGAGAAATCGGACGTCCGACCACTATCAGCACCAACAATGAAGCCAGCGGGCTTAAAATCTTAAACCAATCCGCCCCGCAAATTGTCAAAGCCTTTGATATTATTGATGAATATGTTTATAAAAAATCGGCTTATTTTCATCTGAAACTGCAGCAGACAAAAGATGTGCAGCTGACTTTTTCGTTTGTAGAATGCAACGATGTCTGCAAACCGCAGGCTTTAAGCTTCAATCTGCAGGAGCTGCCGCAGACGCCTAAAGAAATCTGGGAGAACCTGCAAAGCACCATTAAAGTTGAACTGCCGCAAAAACTGCATGTCAACAGCCCGACTCAGCAAAATAAAATTCAGCTGGAACTTCCGCCGCACACGGCTGTAAACTTTTTGCCGGCGCAAAGCGGACGCGTAGCCGAACAGTCGGTGCAAATCAGCGAAGAAAACAACAAAACCCTTATCAGCTGGGAAAACGATACCGCCGAGAGCGAACCGCTGTCGCAAGCTCTGGTGGTTACGCCGGATAAATCCTATGCTTTGGAAATAGACTATCAGGACAGCGCAGATTTCAGCTTATATTATATTTTAGCCTTAGCTTTTTTAGGCGGACTGATTTTAAACGCCATGCCGTGCGTTTTTCCGATTTTATCGCTCAAAATCTTCTCTCTGCTTAAAAATAAAGAAAAAAAAGGCGGCTTGGCAAGGGCGGCAAGCTATACTTTCGGCGTTTTGACCTGTTTTATGCTGCTTACCGCAATTCTGGTGCTGATAAAGCACGAGGGCGCGGCTGTCGGCTGGGGTTTCCAGCTGCAATCGCCGTGGTTTGTGGGGATAATGGCGGCGGTTTTCGGCATATTATTCTTATTCATGACCGATATTTTGCACTTTCCGAATTTCAATACTGACAAAACTTATAAACTATCCGGACTAAATGCGTTCAGCACCGGTTTTTTTGCGGTTTTAATCGCTAGTCCCTGCACCGGTCCGTTTATGGGTGCGGCTATCGGCTATGCTTTTATGCAAAACGACCTGCAGATTTTTGCGGTTTTTGCCATGCTGGCGCTGGGATACGCCCTGCCCTATGCTTTAATAGAAATATTTCCGAATGTTCTAGGGCGTATTCTTCCGGCACCGGGAAAATGGATGCAGACGGTTAAATATGTTTTATCCGTACCGCTGTTGTTAACTATGCTGTGGCTGCTCAGCATTTTAGCAACTCAGCTGGATTGGCGTGCAGAAGAAGAGCAGCAGGAACTGGCTTGGCAGGCCTATGATGCGCAGGCGGTTACGGAAGCTGCCGCCAACGGAGACCGCGTATTTATTGATTTTACGGCTGATTGGTGCCTAACCTGCCAATTTAATGAAAAAATCATTCTGAACACCAATCGTTTTAAGCGCTTTGTCAGCGAAAAGAAAGTTAAGCTTTTCCGCGCTGATTTAACCGAGGGCAATGAAGCGTATACCGCGGCTCTGAATGCTTACGGGCGCGACGGCATACCGGTATATGTTTATTATGTGAACGGAAAATATGAAATTTTACCGCTGTTTTTTAATGTCGGAAGCCTTAAATAGCCTTAAAATTCCAGATTGATTCCGCAAGCTTCGCTGTCTTTATCGCAAGATTTGCAGATATCGTTGATTTCCGCAACTGTTAAATCCCGCAGGCATTTCCGTCCGTCGGAACATCCGGCATTTCCCCAATAAACCAAAGAATCCTCCATTTTGCTCCATTGATAAAATCTGGAAAACTGCAGCGAGCTGCTCAGAGGCTTAGTCAAATTCTGCATAATTTCGCGGCATAAGGTAACGGAAAAACCTTTAGATTTACCGCTGATATTATTGCTACCGTTCAATTCCGTACCGATATATATATCTATTACCAGCCGATTGCGCCGCGAAAACATCAAAATCGGATTGCCCTCAGAATCATACATGCGGGAATCTCTGATATATTTCCAAGTTTGCGGAACTAATGAAGCAGCCTGCACATATTGCGCTAACCCGATTTGCATGTCATAATCGGCTGTTTTAGACATATTCTGAAACTCGCCGACATTTGCCAGCAAGCCTAAAATCAAATTACTGTATTCCGACACCAGCCTATCCGCTTTCCACTTCTCCATGGCTTTGGAATATCCGGCAAGTCCAGCAACAGACAGCACAGCGATAATTGCCGGATATTCTAAGGCGATGGAAAAGTGGAAATTGGATAAGGCAATAGAGGAATATAGCATGCTTATTTTTGGTATGCAGGAATATATTGAATCTATACAAAAATACAAATTTGACGGCCCGCATACCGGCGGCGTACCAATAGCTGAAGCGGCAAATTTGATTCCTGCATCATGGAATATACAAAGTACTTATGGTATACTTGATGCATACGGCAATCGCTTGCAGATTTATATAGATAATTCTCCTCGTTATTTAGTCATGGATTTTTATTTGCAAGGAATGAGCAAAGCCGAAACAAATCAATATAGACAAACTTTTTCCGGCAAGCTGTGCATGGAAATGTTCAACAATATAATTATTCCGCTAAACGATACTATTTATGAAGCACATATATTTCGCTCTCAAAGCGGTATCGGTAAAAATTTTTCAGGCAAAACTTCTTGTGCAGCAAATAAAACGTGTATAAGGGATATGACTCTAAAAGATGTGCATGATGCCTGTAATTATTGTACTGGAAAAGACAGCTGCGCTATTGTTTTATCATTTTTATAAAATGACGGCGGGACTGGCTGCGCCGCCCCTGCGCTCATTGCCTGCGGCAACCGGCATGCTCCCGCCTGCCTTTCGCTAGTGGTCGCACTCTTCTCCCAGAGTTCGGAGAGTTTTGCGTTTGTTTCCGCTCCGTGCTGACAACAAAAAAGCCCGCTATAAATAGCAGGCTTTTTGAACAACAATTGGCGGAGAGGCAGAGATTCGAACTCTGGGAGGACTCGCATCCTCGACGGTTTTCAAGACCGCTGCATTAAACCGCTCTGCCACCTCTCCAGTATCTGCATTATTTTTCTGTTCTGAGCCGTTGCGAGGCATATTCAAAACATCCAAACACAGCGTGGCAAATACAAGAAAGCTTTTGCCATATAATTTATAAAATGTCAATACTTATTTTATATATTTATCCACAAAATATTTTTTTGCAAAAATTTTCTTTTTGGTGTAGCATACAGCTATATTTATAAAGGAAACGAACATGAAAAAGATTGCTTTGTGCGCCCTGCTGAGCCTTACCGGATGCGAAACCTATGTGCCGGCTCAGGATGTTTATTATGAGACTGCTCCTACGACGGTTTATACGCAGCCGGCAGCAACATATATTCAGCCTGCCGCCGAAACCGCGGTTTATACAACGTCCCAGCCGCAGACAGTTTATGTTACGGAACAGCCTGCCGCCTCTGTGGTATATATAGAAGAGCCGGTTTATTACACTCCGCCTCCGCTGTCGGCGCCATATCCGGCTTACATTCCGCCGCGGCATTTTGAACCGGCTCCGCAGCCGATGCGTCCCCGCCCGCCGCATGATTTCCGCCCTGTACCGAATCCGCATCCTGACAAGCCGATTGACGTGCGCCCACCGCACCACCGCCGCTGACGCTCATCTGGCATATTGAGCCTCATCCAAGCGGATTAAACATTCCAGCGCATCGCCGTAAGTCGCAATCTCTTGGCGGCAGGTTATGATGTTTTTTACCTCAGAAACCGGCGTTTTTTGTTCCGCGCACGATGTCAATATAAGCAGCAGAAATAGGCTTATAATAACAGTCGTTTTGGTTTTGCCGCGCCAGAGCCTTAAGTTTGACAATCTGTCGGCTTGCTTTTTGCTGTTGAGCATTAAATTCCTCCATTTTTTTAACTAGGTTATCCTGATTTTTTTGCAGCTGCTCATTTTGCTGCTGCAGGCGTAAATTTTTTTCCTCACTTTGCTGCAAAGAAAAATGCTGCCAGAAAGCATAGCTTGCCAGCAGCATACATATTATTATTGTATACTTCATATTTTCTCCGTTAGTTGGCTGAGATATAAATTCATGATATAAAAAAAGAGTGTTTCAGTTTTTGAAGACACTCCTACATCATGTTGTTATTAAACATATCTGGGTAACATATGTCAAATATTTTAAAAAATATCAAGTTAAATCAATGTGATAAATTATATGATTTTTCACTTTACATTTTTAGAAAATGAATCTATATTTTAGTTGTCTTATTATTTTTATGCTAATTTTTATAAATTATAAAAAGACAAAGAGTTAATTCACATGTTTAACAGTTAAAATTTTATGGTTATGAAAACGGTAGTTTTTGTCAATGAAGTTGATGAGTGATTTTTTCAGTGATTACTGATTTTTTCGCAGTGTTTAACAATTTAAAGTTTACGGCTATGTTGATTACGATTATTGTAAACGGTGTTTTAGTTTTTGCACTGTAACGGTTATTTGATTTTATCAAATTTTTTGGTTTGAATTGAACTCAGACTTTTGTCTTATATTAAAAAAACAGCACCTTGGTTTTATTGCCACGTGCTGTTTTTTTTGTGTTTTAAGCAATTATTCCGCTTTTGAATTTTCAGCAAAATGAAAACCGCGCAGCAATTCGCTGATTGTCATAAGCTTTTTGCCTTGGCGCTGAATTTGCGTAATACTTAATGCTCCGTCAGCACAAGCAATCAGCAGGCTGTTGCTATCTTCTATAATAGTTCCCGCCGGCGCGTATTTTTCTGCTTTATGCGCTTCTAAAACCTTAAAGCGTTCGCCGCCGTATTCAAAGAACATTGCCGGATATGGATTAAACGCCCGAATCTTACGGCATAAAACTTCTGCTTTTTGATTAAAGTCCAGTTTGCATTCAGCCTTATCTATTTTGGCAGCATAGCAAGCCACGTCTTGAGGCTGCGGCTGCGGAACAAAACTTTTGATATCAGCCAGAACCCGAGAAATTAAGTCTGCTCCCTGCAGAGCTAATTTGTCATGCAGCTCGCCTCCGGTTGTGGCTGAGGTAATTTCAACTTCGCCTTTCAGCAGCATGTCTCCGGTATCCAAGCCCTCTGCCACATGCATAACCGTAACGCCGCTTTTAGCGTCTCCGGCTTCCACCGCCCGCTGAATCGGAGCAGCCCCGCGCCAGCGCGGCAGCAGCGACGCATGCAGATTCAAGCACCCGAAAGGATAAGCTTCCAAAACCGGAAGCGGCAGAATTAAGCCGTATGCGGCAACAACCGCAACATCAGCTTTAAGCTCAGAAAATTTCTGCTGCTCTTCGGCATTGCGCAATGTTTTTGGGGTGCGCACTTCTATGCCGTTGGCTTCGGCGACCAAATGCACCGGAGTTTTATTCAGCTTATTGCCGCGTCCTGAAAGCTTAGGCTCGCGCGTATAAACGCAAACCACATTATGCTCTTTTATCAGTCTTTCCAAAGCCGGAACGGCAAAGTCCGGCGTCCCCATAAACACTACTTTCATCAGTCGTTAATTCCCATACGTCCGTAGTTTACTTCTACTTTGTAGTCTTTAGCATAGCCGCGCAGCATAGCGTCAGACAATTCCTGCGTCATTTCTGCCTGCAAAGCCTGCTTTAAGAAGTCTTTATCAGCTTTGTTCAAAGCAGCCGAGTCGTCATAAACTTCGTTAGTTTCGGCAATCACATAATCATCGCCGCGCTGCAGCACTTTTGCTTCATTTTTATCTGCTGAAAACAGGGTTTTCATTTCTTCAAAATTAAGGTCGGCAAAAGTCTCTCCGCGGGTAATCGGCATAGTTTTCATAACCGGCAGATTATAGCGGCTTGCCACTTCGCTGATATCGTCTCCGGCTTCTAAGTCATGGCTGATATTGTCGGCCAGTTCCTGAGTAACGGAAACTTTTTCGCTGTCTTTCCACAGTTTAGTGATTTTGGCGGTTACTTCATTTTCCGGCTGAATATATGATTCGTGGATTTTTTCAACTTCTACCACAACCAAGCCGTCGTCGCCCTCAATAGTTTGGCTGACTTCGCCTGCGTTATAAGAAAAAGCAGCATCCAGAACATCTTTATTTTTCAGCAATTCGGCAATATCGGCGCTTACAGCGTCTGAACTGCCTTCTTCTGTCAGATTTTTAACTTCCGCCAAAGCAATGCCGAAATCTGCGGCAATATCCTGCAAAGAAGCACCGGCGCCGAGCTTGTCTTCAAGTTTTGTCATCAGCTCATAGCTGCCGTCATAAGCGCGCTCTTCCTGAATAGTCTTTTTAATCTGAGCATTAGCCTGACCGCGCGGCATAACATTGGCCGGCACAATCTCCGTTACTTTCAGAATCTGCCAGCTGCCGTTGATTTTTTCCGGCTGCGAGGTCTGTCCTTTAGCTAAAGAAAATACCACATCAGCCAATTCATCGGACAAATCAGACTTTGCAACTGCGCCGAAATCGGTATCTTCTTCGCTTTGGCCGTTTTCTTTAGCTACAGCCATAAAATCTTTGCCGGCTAATTCAGCTTCGGCTTTTTCAGCGGCTTCTTTATTTTCAAAAGCCATCTGCAAAACATGGCGTTTTTCCGGCTGTTCAAATTCTTCTACATGCTCTTTATAATAAGCCGCAATTTCGTCATCCGAAACATTGATGCTTTTTTCAATAGTTTCCAAAGGCAAAGACAAAATTTTAACATCGCGTTTTTCCGGAACACGGAATTCTTCGTTAAAATCTTCATAGTATTGATCCAGCTCTTCTTTGCTTGGCTGACGTTCTATTTTAGCGTTGTCGGCAACCAGCTTAATATATTTAAAAGTGCGGCGCTGCCCCAAAACTTTTTGCATCTGATGCTGCAAAACTTCCGGAACATTAAAGCCGGCGACCTGAGTTTCAATCAAAATCTTGCGGCCGACATTGCGTTTAATTTCCGCCACTAAATCCTGCTCGCTCAGACCGCTGCGGTTTAGGTACCACTTATACATTTCACGGTCAAACTTGCCATTGTTCAAAAACTGCGGCGAAACCTGAATAATTTGGCTGACCAAGCTGTCTGTAACATCCACATTATATTTTTTCATGGTGTTTTCCAAAAGCAAATCATCCAGTTTTATCTTTGCCAATTCTGCCGAAATTTCCGCCTTGCGGGCTTCAGCTTCTTCTTGGCTCAGAGTATCGGTATCTTTCAGTTTAGCCAGTTCTTTCTGCAGCAAATAGTTAAACTCGCTTTGGCTGATTTCCAAATCATCCACCTTAATCACAGGTTTATTGCTGTTTGCGGTGTTAATATAGCCGGAAACGCCAAACAAAGACATAAAGCTCAACGCTGTTATTGTTAAAATTATTTTCGTAAACAGGCTGTTGTGCATTTTTGAAAACGTACTAATCATTTTTTTCCCTATAAAAAAAGTTAAGTTTTCGCTCATTATAAGTAAATAAAATATTTATGCAATTCTAAAATTGAATTATGCAACATAATAAAATAGTGCCTAAATTGCTTTTTTTGCTGGAAAAATTATTTTTAGTGTGTTACAAGAAGTCCAGTTTAAACAAATTTTGTCAGAGGATTAAAAAAATGGCCAGAAAAAAACTGATTGCCGGCAACTGGAAAATGAACTGCCTTTTAGATGAAGGCACACAGCTCGCCAAAGATATTGCCGCCAAAGTTAAAGAAAATAAATTTGATTGCGACTTTTTGATTTGTCCGCCGTTTACATTGCTGGGCTTTATAAAAAAATGCCTGCGCGGCACTAAAATTGCTTTGGGCGCTCAGGATGTGCATTTTGCCGAAAAAGGCGCGCACACCGGCGATATCAGCCCGCTTATGCTGACTGATTTAGGCTGCTCTTATGCTATTATCGGACACTCTGAACGCCGCGTTGACCATTTTGAATCTAATGAGCTTATTCAAAAGAAAGCCGTTGCCGCTCACGCTGCAGGCTTAAATACCGTTATCTGCATCGGTGAAACCGGCAAAGAGCGCGATGAAGGCAAAACCATTAAGGTCTGCCAAGATGAAATTTTCGGTTCGGTGCCGGATGATGCTACAGCTAAAAACACCGTTATCGCTTATGAGCCGATTTGGGCTATCGGCACCGGCAAAACTCCGACTGCTGCCGATGTGGAAGAGGTTCATGCTGCCATCCGCAAAGCTTTGGCTAAAAAATTGGGCAAAGCAACAGCCAACAAAATGCGCATTTTGTACGGCGGTTCTGTTAAACCGTCTAATGCAGCCGAACTTTTGGCTTTGCCGGATGTTGACGGTGCGTTAATCGGCGGCGCCAGCCTTAAAGCTGCAGATTTTATCGGCATTGCTGAAAATGCTTGTTCTAAATAATAGGAAAGGATGAAAAATGGGTTCCGTTTTATTGGTTTTACAGTTAATTGTTGCCATTTTTTTGGTAGTGGTTATTTTAATGCAGCGTTCTAACGGCGGCGCTTTGAGCGGCTTAGGCGGCGACAGCGGTGTCGGCAGCATTTTAAGCGCCCGCGGCAAAGGCAATATTTTAACCCGCATTACCGCGATTTTGGCTACATTGTTCTTTGTTTTGAGCATGGCTCTGTCTATTTACTACAGCCGTATGGAAGTTAAAACCTCTTCTATTTTAGATAAGGCTTCGGCTGCTCAAACTCAGCAGGTTCCGGCAGAAACAGAAAATCCGGCTCCGGCTGAAGAAGCTCCAAGCGAACCAGAAGTTCCGGTGGCTGAGTAGCTCAGATGATTTTACAACACGACATAAGGCACTTTAATTTTATAAAGTGCCTTTGTCGCTTTTTTATGAATAAAATTTATTGACTAACCCCTTGTAAGGAATAAATAATGTCTGATATAAAAATTAACCCGAAAACTAAATTTATCTTTATAACCGGCGGCGTTGTTTCGTCTTTAGGCAAAGGTCTTGCCTCGGCTTCTTTGGCGGCGATTCTGCAAGCCCGCGGCTACAAAGTCAGAATGCGCAAGCTTGACCCGTATTTGAATGTTGACCCGGGGACAATGAATCCCTGCCAGCACGGCGAAGTTTTTGTGACCGATGACGGCACCGAAGCAGACTTGGATTTAGGTCACTATGAGCGTTTTTCCGGCGTTCCGGCCAAACGCAGCGACAGCATTACAACCGGCAAAATCTATCAGCGCGTGATAGAAAAAGAACGCCACGGCTTTTATCTGGGTTCTACCATTCAGGTTATTCCGCATGTTACAAACGAGATTAAAGAATTTATTTTGTCAGACATTACTGATGAAGATTTTGTACTGTGCGAAATCGGCGGAACCGTCGGCGATATTGAGGGGCAGCCGTATCTTGAAACCATCCGTCAGGTTGCCTATGAAATCGGCCGCGACCACACCATGTTTATTCATGTAACCTTGCTGCCGTTTATTCCGACCGCCGGAGAGCTGAAAACCAAACCGACGCAGCACTCCGTAAAGCAGCTGCAGGAATATGGTATTCAGCCGGATATGATTTTGTGCCGCACCCAGATGGCTATTCCGGAAAATGAAAAACGCAAACTGGCTCTGTTCTGCAATATTAAAGAAGAAAATGTTATTACAGCCATGGATGCCGCCAGCATCTATCAAGTTCCGCTTGCTTATTCGGCAGAGGGCATTGACCGTCAGGTTTGCAAGAACTTTGGCCTGCCATACGATAAACCGGCAGATTTAAGCAAATGGCAGCATATTGTAGATATTTTGAAATCTCCGGAAGGCGAAGTCCGCATTGCGGTTGTCGGCAAATACATGATGCTGCTGGAAGCCTATAAATCTTTGCATGAAGCACTGATTCACGGTGGAATTGCCAACAAATATAAAGTAAAAATTAAATGGGTGGATTCTGAAGAGCTTGAAAAGAAAGACCCGTCAGAAGTTTTGAATGACGTCAGCGCTGTTCTGGTTCCGGGCGGTTTCGGCCTGCGCGGCACTCAAGGCATGATTAACGCTATTCAATACGCCCGCGAACACAATCTGCCGTTTTTGGGAATTTGTTTCGGCATGCAGATGTCGGTTATTGAAACCATGCGCAATCTCTGCGGCATCAAAAACGCCAACACCACCGAACTGGACGAGCATTGCGAGCCGGTTATCGGACTTATGACCGAATGGGATAAAGACGGCGCCAAGCAAATCCGCCACAAAGACGGCGACTTGGGCGGCACCATGCGTTTGGGCGCATATGACTGCGTTTTGGCGCCAAACTCTAAAGTTGCGCAAATTTACGGCACAACCAAAATTTCTGAACGCCACCGCCACCGCTATGAAGTAAATATCAAATATAAAGATATGCTGCAAAAAGCCGGTATGATGGTTGTCGGCACCTCTCCGGACGGTCACTTGCCGGAAATTGTGGAACGTACAGACCATCCGTGGTTTATCGGCGTGCAGTTTCATCCAGAGCTGAAATCGCGCCCGTTCGCGCCGCATCCGCTGTTTGTATCGTTTGTGAAAGCGGCTATAGATAACTCGCGTTTGGTTTAATCGGTTCTTAAAAGCAAGGCTCTGAACTAAAATTCTGAGCCTTGTTTTTTGCGCTAAAATTCTAAAATCAATCCGCATGATTTATCTTTTTCACAATAATTGCATAACCGATTCAAATCATTAAGGCTTAAGGCGCTAATACATTTTGAATTACTTCCGCAATATCTATCGCCGTAATAATTGGTTGAATTGCCTGTAAACCAAACATAGTTTATAATTTCATGCAAAGGAACCACTATATCCTGCATTAAGGCAAAACAAAATTGAGGAGAAAAGCTGTCTGATACAAGCTGCCCGCTTTCGTTATTTTTAATATTACCGATGTACACGTCAAAAACTAACCGTGAGTTTCGGGAAAATACACGGACATAATTGCCGTATGGGTCCATCATTCCGGTGCGTGCATTACCCTCTTCGCTTTTCCAAGTGTCCGGCACCAAATTTTTGGCAAAAACTACTTCCCTTAACAAAATTGCCGAATTTCCATTTTCCTCCTTGCTTTTTCTAATTTCTTCCAAATTTTCCAGCATTCCATAAATCAAATAACTGTATTCCCCGATTGCTTTGTTAAGCTTAAACTTTTCCATAGCTTTGAAATATCCGGCAATCCCGCCAACGCTCAGCACTCCAATAATAGCTAGCACGCCGAGCATTTCTATCATTGACCTACCAAAGGAATTTGCGCCTCTGCCACCAGTCATCCTAGGTCGTGACGCACAGTCTGTACCTAGGATCTTGTTGCACCAAGGGCGGAGCCACCCCTCGCCGTTAGTTACGGCGTCATTGCGAGCGCAGCGAAGCAATCTGGAACCCCTGCTCTTTCCTCTCGCAAAATTCATACTCTTCAACATCTTATTCCTCCTATTATGTGTAAAAAAAACGACCGTTATTTTTACACACTCAAAACAAGACGCTGAAAATTCTCAAAAAAACGCAAAAAACATCGCAAATATAAAAAGTTATTGCAAAATTCAGCAACCTCTGCTACACTCTTAAAAACAGCCTAAAAACTGTCCCTTTTAAACGGTCGTTTTTTTTACACACTTCCGCCTCTTCCAACGCTTTGATTTTACGGTTGACTTATGGAGTGAGGCTGTTGTAGAATAAAGGTGTAAAATAACTTAAATATAGAGGAAAGAAAGATGAAAAATAAGCAATCCAAAGGTCTCTCTCTCTCTCTCTGCAAATCCTGAACATCTGATTAAAGGCACTTTTTCTGCCGTTCAGTACGTTTTTGCAGGGTTTGGCAGAAAAAATGATACTTTTGTAAATAATACAGTAAGAACAAAACTGACAGGCGACACATTTCCGCACTTTTCCGCCTCCACTATCAGCGTCATTCTTCGCCGGTACTCCCTGCCGGAAGTACCACGGCGGAGAATCCATAGCGTCATTGCGCATGCAATGTCAGTATGCGTTGCCTATGGCAACAAGGTCATGGATACTCGTCTGCCACAGCCTGCGGGGTGTGGCGACAAGTATGACGTTTCGGGTTTGGGCTTTGGTCACATGTTTAGTGCCTTTTGCATGTTCTTTAAATACCCCTCACCCGACGCCAAGGCACCACCCTCTCCCGCACGGGGCGAGGGATTACACCGCCCTTGGTGCCACAAGATTCTAGGTACAGACTGTGCGTCACGGCCTAGTATGACTGGCGGCAGAGGCGCAAATTCCTTTGGCAGAAGTATGATAGAAATGCTGGGCGTGCTGGCTATTATCGGTGTATTATCAGTCGGCGGGATTGCCGGTTACTCCAAAGCTATGATGATGTGGAAAATTAATGTTGCTATAAATCAATATGCCCACATCATTCAGGGAATGATAGAAAATCAAACATCTCTTAGAGTTTTACCTCATCAACACATTGACGAGCTTTTGCTAGCTATGGGAATTATTCCAGAATCATGGAATTTTGACGGCACCTATATCCATGATAATTTAGGAAACACTATAACATCCTATGTCAATCATATGAATGAGAAAACTATGACCTTTGAAATATATTTTGGAACTTCAGTCAATCAACAAAACATCAGCACCAAACAAATTTGTCAGGCCATCATTAAGGACTTTATTCAGCCTTTACACAATACTATTTATTATACTTTTTTGTATCAAAATTCCAAACTATACTTAAATTGGCAAGGAGACCATCCTATTAGCGGTCAGAATAATATAGGCGGCGATAAATTCTTAAAAGATGTCACACCGGATGAAATAAGCGAAGCTTGCAGTATTTGTGAAAATGATGGTAAAACCCGCTGTTCTCTGGTATTATATTTTTAGAAAACATTTTATCATCTTATTATTTAGCAAAATAACTACTCTTTTGTGTGAAACATAGTTATAGAAGAAAATTTTCTTTCAAATAACCGGTACAAACTCTCAGAAACTCGGATAGCGTGTGTAGATGCGACGGAATTTTTAAGCGACGTGTACAAATTAGTACATAAGCACAAAATACACTAACTCAAAAATTGCAGATAGTAGTGCAGATAGCGTTAAAACAAGAAGAGAGAAAATTTTAGCGTACAAAATACCGGCTTCAAAATAATGAAACCAGTACACAAACTCTCAGAAACACGGATAATGAGCTTAATGCGAAGTAAGATTTTTTCGCGGTGTACAACGAGGTACATAAGAAAAAATCTTACCAGCAGAAAGCCATTAGCCGTGTTTCCCTACTATACAGCGACTTGGCCTTTAATAGCCTCATAACTCTGATACCCCTGCAGCTCAAAATCTTCATATTTAAAATCGTTGATATCTTTAACTTCGGGGTTTATACGCATTTGCGGCAGTTCATACGGAGTGCGGGAAAGCTGCTCGCGCACTTGCTCAAAATGGTTGTGATAAATATGCGTATCGCCTAAAGTGTGAATAAATTCGCCAAGTTCATAGCCGCAAACCTGCGCCACCATCATTGTCAGCAAAGCGTATGAAGCAATGTTAAACGGCACGCCCAAAAACATATCGCAGCTGCGCTGATAAAGCATGCAGCTCAGCTTGTTATTCGCAACATAAAATTGAAACATCATATGGCACGGCGGCAGGTGCATTTCAGCAATTTTGCCCACATTCCAAGCCGAAACAATCATCCGGCGGTCATTTGGCGTTTTTTTCAATTTTTCAATAACTTCGGCAATCTGATCTATCCCCTCGCCGTTCCAGTTACGCCATTGCGAACCGTAAACAGGCCCTAAATCGCCGTTTTCGTCCGCCCATTCGTTCCAAATCCGCACGCCGTGTTCCTGCAGATATTTTACGTTGGTGTCGCCTTTTAAAAACCACAAAAGTTCATAGATAATGCTTTTCAGGTGCATTTTTTTAGTAGTCATCAGCGGAAAACCTTTGTTCAAATCAAAACGCATCTGCCGTCCGAACACCGAGCGGGTGCCGACACCGGTACGATCCATTTTATCCACGCCGTTTTCCAAAACATCACGCAGCAAATCCAAATATTGTTGCATTTATTTTCCCTCCGTTTCTAAATATTGCAAAATTTTTTTAACAACGCTTTGTTCAACAAACGCTCCTTTTAAGAGCCAAACCGTAGTTGTAACATTATCCAATTCAAAGCTAATCGGCAAAGGCTTATATTTTTGCTCCAACACCGCCGCGCTTTTATCCACCGAAACCGGCTCGCCGGCAAGTCCTTTGCGCAGTTCGCCGTGATAAACACAATCCACCACAATTTCCGGACGCAGCGCCGAATCCGCAAAAAAAGCGTCATAAATCGCCGCACCGCCGGAGATATACAAATCTTCCGGATAGTCTTTCAGCTTTTTTATATCCGATATAACAACATGATTCTGCGGGTCGGAAACTTCATAATCGGCCTGTCTGGTTATAACTATAAATTTGCGGTTCGGCAAAGTACGATTCGGAAAACTTTCGTAAGTTTTTTTGCCGACAACCAGCGTTTTTTCTTTAGTCAAATTGCGGAAACGCTTGCTATCCGACGGCACATTCCACGGAATATCCGCCCCGATACCAATGATATTGTCGCCATCATGACGGCACCAGATTGCAACTTTAGTCATTTTTCTATCCTCTTGCACCAAAGTATAAACGGACAGAAAAAATGATAAAGACTTTTTTTCAGTCACCCACAGTTTTTAGTCCATATCAAAGGACTGCGGTTCTTCATGCCAATGCAAATCCGGCGGCTCCAGCTTGTTAGATTTTTTGAGGCTGATTTCATGCGGCATATGCTCAAAGTCCGCCATAGACGGCTGTTCCGGCTCGCAAGTCACATTATGCTTCATATTGTTCGGATAGGTGCAGCCGCATTTATCGTCTTCGGCGCAGTCGCATTTATCAGCATAATCATAAAAGCATTTTTCTTTAGTCATGGCTTTCTCCTTTGTAAAAAAATAAAATCCAAAAGTCTCGGCTCTTGGATTTTATATATGGATTTTACAAAAAGTTTAAAGGACTTAGAGCCATTTTACTTCTATAATTTCATAAGATTTTTTGCCGCTCGGAGCCAGATATTCGGCAATATCGCCGATTTCTTTACCAATCAAAGCGCGTGCCAGCGGAGATGACAAAGAAATTTTATTTTTTTCAATATCGGCTTCATAGTCGCCAACAATTTGATATTCGCTTTCTTCATCAGTATCGGTGTTAGCCACCAAAACCGTAGCGCCGAAACGTACGATATCGCCGCTCATTTTAGCCGGGTCAATAACTTGAGCGCGGCTGATAACAGCCTCCAGCTCTTGAATACGTCCTTCGTTAAAGCTTTGTTTTTCCTTAGCGGCGGAATATTCGGCATTTTCCGACAAGTCGCCTTTAGCGCGGGCTTCGGCGATTTCAGCGATAATATTCGGGCGGTCTACGCCTTTGCGGTTTTTCAATTCTTGTTCCAGCATTTCATAACCAAATTTAGTCAATGGGAATTTATCCATTATTTCCTCCTTAAGTCAAATAAATAACAGTCATTTTCAAAATCTGTTTGAAAAATGTTAAAAAATCAGACTGCGAAATATTTCTATTTCACAGCCGCTTCTCTTTAATGTTGTTTATAATATAGTCCGAATTTTATTTTAAATCAAGTACAATTTAAACCAGCTGCTGATAATTTTTTTCTATTACCTCGCATATCTTATCATATACCGGCGATGCGGTTGACTTATCTTTTTGCAGCTCATCCCGCAAATTAGCTGAGACTTCAAGCATATTACTAAACCGATTCTGCAAAATCTGCGCAAATATGTCTTCTTTTAGCTCCAATTCTATAGCCAACTTGGCAAACTTGCGCATAAAAATATGTTCAAACAAATATTCTCCGTCTATTTTCATCGCCATTTTTTCTTTGCGGTTAAACTCACGCAAAGCCATAGAACTCATCAAATCGTACAGTGGCGCAAAAATTATTTTTTCTTTATCATACAATAATGAAAAGTTTTTGCCGTGTGCGTCGCCGTTTCCGATTAAAAAGTTAAACATCAGCGTTTCTAAAAAACGAACACAGTCGCGCCCCGCCAAAGAAGAATTATTTTTAAGGCAATTATAGCAAGCCTTAATTGACGGACCGCCCTCATTTTCATATTTAATTTTTGGATTTATATGCATCGCCTGACAAAAATCTTCCTGATGCAAACGAATTATATAGCCGTTTTCAGCAGTTGCACGGTCATAACGTTCGGTAACAAAAAAAGTTTTATCCCGCAAATGCAGCAAAGAAACTTTGGGGACATTCAGCCCCATTCTCCCCGCCAAAGTCATACAAAAATATTCATCAAACTGAGAATTAGGGTAACTCTGTATCTCTGGTTTTATAATGTGGGTAGACGGCGTTCCGTTTAGGGGCAAGGCCACTTTTCCATCTTTTACCATTGCCATAAGCTTATCTTGCGCCCCGCTGCCGGAAACCCTGAAATAGCCGTCAAAATCCACACCAAGCGGAATTTTCTGCAATTCAGAAAGCAAAGTGTAAGACTGCTCTTCAGATAATTCATTATATTCCGGCTCATTCGGTTCATACGGAATTTTAGCGGCCGGCAGCACGCTGATTGCTCCGGCACACTCGGCTCCGATTTCTTTCAGCAAGGCAAAAGTATTGTTTTCTGATATTTTAAAATAGCGGGCTAGTTTTTTCTTCAAATTTTCATCAGGCAATAATCCGGAAAAAAAAGCTTCCACGGCGTCGCTTTCAAAACTTCCGTTCAGCGGCAAAGATAAAGAAATCGGCAAAGCTTCGGCTGAATGAGAATAGTTTTCATCGTAGCTAAAAGAAAGTTTGTCAGAAACTTCAAAGAGTTTTCCGACTAAAACATCCCGCACAAATACATTCAAAAATTCCATCAGTCGCTCCATTTATTTACGATGCGGAGTTCCAAGCCAAGCGCGTAAACCACCGAAAGCAGCTTGGACAAACTCACATCGGGCTTGCCGTTTTCCAAATCGCTGATAAAGCGCACGCCGGTGTTTGCCAAGCGTGACAGCTCCATTTGCGTCAGCTCCTGCTGTTTGCGGGAAAAACGAATTTCCGCCCCCAGAGCTTTAGAATTTGTAATTTTAATTTCTTTCATTTTAGCCCTTTCTATTACCGTACGGGAAAAATATAGCTTAAATTTTGCTAAAAGTCAAGTTTTATTCCCGTTCGGTAATAAAATAGCTAAATACATATAATTTGTCTCAATATATTCCCGTACGGGAATATAAAAAGCAAAGCCATAAAAAAACAGCGAAGAGACTCCCCTCCCCGCTGTTTAATTAAAGACAATAGCTATTTTACTCCATACATCGGCACCAGCCTCAGCTCTTTGCTGCATTCAATATGCCATTTGCCCAGTACATCGCGCATCGGCGTATAGTACATCTCATGCAGTTTAATTGGCAGATGCGAAACGGCGCGTTCTTTGAGCAAGGCGGCAATATTATATTGCGAAATCAGTTTTTCATCCTTGCTTAGAATCGGCAGATATGTAACAAAACCGTCGGTATAAGAAACAGCCCAAGCCAAAGTCAAAAACTGTTTTCTGCCGTTGATTTCATAAATCTTGGCTAAATAGACTTCGCTAATATCGCCGAAATCATCCTCATCAGATAATATCTGACGCACCATTTTTTCTTCACACAAAAGATTCAGACGGCGAATCACTAAATTTCCGCGGTCATTCTGCGTCAAAACATAGTAGTTGTCGCAATGACTGAAAGCTTCGCCGACTTTAATCGGTTTGGCGTCTTCTATCGGCGGAATTATCTCATTTTCTCCGGCAAAAACAGCGGTATACGTTGTTTTAAAGGCAAACTTGTTATAATCTCCCCACACAAAGAAAACATTGCCGTCTTCGTCATAGACTTTCAGCAAAATAGCCTCGCACTTACGATTTCTTTCCTGCAAGAGCAAGTTAGCTTGACTGCGGCAAAATACAATACAGCTAGCATCCGCATTGGAAGTATGCTGTAAAAAGCTCATCTTTCCCATAGAAAAAAATAATTAAGTTAATAATAAATTTATGTCTATAGTTTAGCTATCTGCTTTATTTTTGTCAACAAAAAAAGACGAGGTTAATCCCCGTCTTTTTTAAGTGAAACAATAATTGTTGCCCCTTTATTTTTGACAGCTGATGAGTCATACTTTGGAATCAGTTTATACCCTGTGTCCACTTGTTCATCCGATAACACGATTTTGGAATTGTGCTTTTTATACTGCTGAGCCTGCGTAACTTTTTTACCCAAAATCTGCAAGTTCTGCTTAGCCAAAACAAGTTTATCATGTTTGGTCTTTTTCAATATATACATCACACCGGAAATTTCAGCAGTTTCATTTTCTAAAACTTCTTCTCCGTCTAAATTTTCCGTGCCTCTTTTTATTAAAAAATCACCGTCAAATATATTTACAGGCATCAACGCTGTTTTTTCTTCAATTTTGTTTTCATCGCCGGATACTTCATATACCACTTTCCAGCAGTAACAAATAAATTTGTCAGTTACAGTATCGTAAAGGCGTTCCAAAACAATATTTTTAGGAATAATATCTTGCAGCATATAGAGAATTTCTATTTGTTCCTGCCTATAGTACATAGTCAAAAACCGAACAGAGATTCTTCCTTTAGCATCTACAGATATTACATAAATGCGATGATCTCTATATATCAGAGATGTGGTTTTAATAGGCTGCAAATCCTCATAGCTGAAATTATCGTAATCCTGATCCGCATAAAACAAAGGTAAATATGCAACTGATCCATCGTCTTTGCGGCAAATCCAAAAGAATGTCATTCCTCCTGAATTTTCATCGCTTTCAGAATTTTCAAGCGGATTAAAAGTATCTCCCACATAAAAAACTCTATCCAGCGTAACTTTACCATAAACTCCCTGCTGCAAAAAAGCAAGCTGAGCTTCTTTCAGCGTGGTAAACATACAGGCATCTTTAGCCGAAACCGTATATTCATCCAGACGTAATTCAAAATCTTTCATAATAGTAAAAATTAAAAAGGAAACATAAAAATATAAACACTATGTTTATAGTACAGCGGACGGTATTTTTTGTCAATATAAAAAGGGCAAGCTACTGCCCGCCCTTTTTATATAAGTGCATAATTTTAGCCGGTCCGGAACTTTGAGATTTTTCAGCTTTTTGCTCATTTGCCGAAACATCTGCCCTTTCCAAGCTATCCGCCCACTTTGCATTTGCATTGGATACCTGCAGGGGATTTTTCAATAAATAACGCCCGCCGTCAGCATCAATTTTCAGTTTATAATAAACACCGTGGACATCAACAGTTTCATTTTCATAGACTATAGAAGAATTCAAACGGTTCAGGCCTATTTCATCCAATATTCCTGCATCTCTGACATCAACAGGCTGCAGCATATTTGCCTCAATCAGCTCGCCGTCATCATTTTTCTCTTCATAGACAATGCTCCAGCACGGTGCGATATACTTATTGTCCGCAATTCTGTGCATTTTAACAAGGTATAAGTCTTTAACCTTAATACCTTGCATTTCCGCCATGCCCAGCACTAAAAGCTGGCAAAATAACATGGTCAGCGCCCGGACAATCGCCCCGCCCTGAGCATCCTGACAGACTATAAAGATAATTCCGTTATTCATTATCATTGCCAAGGTGTTCACCGGCTTTGACTGTGTATAAATTATTTCATCGGAATAAAGCTCATTCTTAAACAAACTTCTATACACAATTCCGCCGTCTGAGCCATGGCATACCCATAAAAACTTTTTATCGGCAAGGCTTTTTCCATTCTTCAGCTTTACATCAGAATTCAGTTCAGCGCCTAAAGGCGTTACCTCTTCCAAAGCAACTTTTCCGGTAAATTCACATTGAGCAAAAAACTCTTCTGCATCTTTTTGGGTGGATATAACGCAATAATCATCGGCTGAAATAGAAAAATCATCCAAACCGAAATTAGAAACTTTTTTCATAATAGTAAAAAATTAAAAAGGAAACATAAAAATATAGACACTATATTTATAGTATAGTGCCTTATATTTTTTGTCAAATATTTTATTTTACTTTTTCGGAAGCTTCAAAACTTCTTTGGTTTTGGTCTTATAGAGCGGCAAAAAGCCGAACAGCAGCCCTTTAGCTTCATTGCCGCGGCGGACGATTTTCAGCACGGAAACACCCAAAAACTTAACACGGCTGACATATTTTACATACGGCATCAGCCGGTTCCACCTTTTGGCATTTTCACGGCGGACAAATTCTTGAACCTGCACAGTCTTATCAGCCATTTTCTGCTTTTGCAAATGTGAAGTGTTGCCGGCGAAATTGCGGTAGTGAAACAGCACTTCCGGCAAGTTATGAAACTGAGTTTTACTCATCAGGCGGCACCACAGAGCATAGTCTTCAGCCGGAGAAAACTCGCTTTCATACCTTATATTATTATCTGTCAAAACAGACTTTCTAATCATGGCCGCCGAGTGAACAACGCAGCATCTGACAAAAAGCTGATTTTTAATATCTTCATCATTTTCCGGAAAAATACAGACATGGCCGCCGACCAGCAGTTTTTGCGCCGAACTGACGACTCCGCACTCCGGATTGGCATCTAAATATGCGGCTTCTTTTTCAAAGCGCTGCGGCAAAGAAATATCATCATGATCAAACACCGCCAGATACTCGCCTTTTGCCAAATCTATCAACTTGTTGCGGGCGGCGGAAATCCCCATATTCTGCGGATTTTTTATATATTTTATCCGTTTATCGCCGTACGATTCCACAATTTTCTGCCGGTCGTCCTGCGGACAGTCGTCCAAAATTAAAAACTCAAAGTCGCCGAAAGTCTGCGCCAAAATGCTTTCTATAGCTGCTTTCAAATAGGCTTCCGGCGTTTTATAAACCGGCATCAACACAGAAATTTTAGGCATGCTTTTTTCCTTTAAGCGCTACTTTAATTTTTTGACGATTTTTTCAACTTCCGGCTTGCCTTTATCATTCAAATCTTCAACCGAATAGTTGTTGTCTTTGGCAAACTGAGTGGCTTCCACCATAATGTTTTCACAGATTTTTTTATCTAAAATATCGTTTACAACCAGCTCATAGCGAAAGATATGCTTACCGGAATCAAAAGCCGAATATGTAGAATCATCAATACCTTGACCGTATTTTACTACGCCCAGCCCCAAAAAGTAATTAACCATAGCCGAGGCTGTTTCCGGTTTGGAAACCGACATAGCGCCGACTGAAAATGCTGCGCAAAAATAATATTTCTGCACCTCGTTAAACTGATTAAACGCTTTTTCAAAGTTTGCAGGTTCGCCGCTGATTTTCTGCCATAACTCGTCAGCAGATGCAGTTTCATTTTGCTGAACCTCAGCTTCTGCCTGCGCCGGAGCCGCCGTATTTTCTGTATTTGTATTTTCTTCTTTTTTATTATCGCATGCGCTTATCAAAAAAGCCAGACAGCCAAGCATTACAATCAATTTTTTCATTGCTAATCTCCTCTAAAATTGCCTAAAGTTTAGCGCCAAAACCCTAACATATAGTTAAAAATCTGCTTATCTAAAATTAAAAACACCGAGTTAGTTTCTCGGTGTTTTCAGTTAAAGAATTAGTGCTTAATCCTCGTCTTGTTCAGCAATGCTGCCGTACAGAACCACATTGTAGCCGTAATGTTTCAGAACCATGTTAAAGTCCTGAAGATCACTGCAGTCCAGCTCATAGGCATAGACCTGCGGCAGCAAGTCTTCCGGAATCTGCGAAACAATCTCCCGCTTTGTCAGTTTTGGCTTGTTATAGCCCAACTTAGTAGGTTCGCCCTCGCTGTACACCGTAATTTCTTTCAGTTTGCACAGTTTTTCGGGATCAATCTTAGCCAAGGAAATTTCCTCCGGCACAGAAGTCCCAAGCAAAAGAATATTTTCCTCCGGACCAACGCTCAGAGGCTCGCACCACTTAGACTTGGCATAATAGCGCATGTTTTTGCCAAACACCAGATGAGTATTCGGGCTATTTTCAGCCTTAGCGGCGTGCGCTACAAGCTTGATACGCTGAATTTCCGGTACCAGCTGTTCTATCGGAATGTTCTGACAGGTAACAAGGCGGTCGTAAATCTTAGTATACTTCTCCTTAAGCTCTGCGGATAAAGTATCCTTGAAGAAATAGTTGATACGATCCATAAACTTAGCAATAGCTGCCTGATTTTTAACACTATCCATAATCTAAATAATTTAAGTTAATAATACAAAATATGCAGTTACTATAACCCCGTTCTTTTTATTTGTCAATCTTTTTGGCAAATATTTTATAAAAAAATTGTGTGCAACCGGTTGACAACACTTCGCGGTAGAGCTAGCATAAAGCTGTTTTATGTATAATTTAAATATATTTATGTTATGGCTAGTGTAATTTCTGTTATTGAGGCCGTTGGCGGACTCGGGATTTTAGTGTTTGTCGGAGTGATTTCTATGTGGTATCAAAGCAACAAGCATAGAAAAGACATCCAGCAAAGTTTGTAATTGCAGTTAACACTTATGCATCTGTAAAAAACGAGGCTTTTGACTATTGTTCAAACCCTCGTTTTTTTATTTTTCAGATTTTCCAATACTTTGATTTTACGGTTGACTTATGGAGTGAGGCTGGTGTAGAATAAATGCAGTAATTAACTTAATTTTAGAGGAAAGAAAGATGAAAAATAAGCAATCCAAAGGTCTCTCTCTCTCTCTGCAAATCCTGAACATCTGATTAAAGGTACATTTTCTGCTGTTCAGCACGTTCTTGCAGGGTTTGGCAGAAAAAATGATACTTTAGGTAATAACGCATTCAGAACAAAATTAACAGGCGGCACTAAGTCAGCGTCTCCAGCACCCGTCATTCTAGGTCTTGTACCTAAAATCTTGTTGCAACGTGTCTCTAATCTAGTCAATAAATTAGCCATATTATTGCATAAGTGCTGGTTGCGAGAAGATTCTTGGGATAAACCCAAGAATGACTGGTGCCGGGGACGCGGGTTGAGTGCCTTTTGCATGTTCTTTAAGTCCCCCTCACCCGACGCCAAGGCGTTACCCTCACCCTCACGGGGCGAGGGTTTTACCGGTAGTTCCATGATTGAAATGCTCGGTGTATTAGCTATAATAGGAGTTCTTAGTGTCGGCGGAATCGCCGGATATTCCAAGGCGATGGAGAAATTTAAAATCAACAAAGCCATGGATGAATATACGCATATCCTTTTTGGGCTGCTGGAGCATAGCTCGGACATAAAAAGAAATAATGAACAAACCGATTTGGTTGACTTAGCGCAATCGCTGAACTTAATTCCGAATAGTTGGCAGCGCCAATCTTCTCGGCAAATTACTGACGGATTGGACAATCTGATACAGCTGTTTTTCACTCCCGGCAATATATACGGCGTCCCGGAAGCTCGGATAACTTTTGACTTTTACATCGGCGGAACCCGCATTCAAGATAAAAAAGAGGTTTCGGATTCATTTTCTGCCAATTTATGTTTTGCTTTATATAGAGATTTTGCACAGCAGCTGCATCCTATCGTCTACGAATCGCAGCTATACCGCACCGGCAGCAGCAAAAACACCACCTATTACGGCGATGCCTATTGCGGAGGCAAAATTCCCTGCCTAAAAGATTTGTCTTTAGCAGAAATGGACAGGCTCTGCAAAACCTGCAGCAAAGGCAGCGAAGCCTGCTCTTTAAGCTTTACTTTTTGACGAGCAAACAGTCAGATACAAAAAAAGCCTCTTCAAACGAAGAGCCTTTTTTATAATTGGTGCTCTGAAGAGGACTTGAACCTCCACGGGAGACCTCCCACATGCACCTGAAGCATGCGCGTCTACCAATTCCGCCACCAGAGCATCTTGACAGCAAAACATATAGACGCTTTTTTTGCCCCTGTCAAGAAGTTTTTACACATATTCTGCTTGGTATGAAAATTATGCGGCGAAACTTGAATTAGTAATGGTCAGCCCACATATCTTCAAATTTCTTATGCAATGCAGCCTCTTTACGTCTTTCTGCTTCTTCACGTCTATTTTCTTTTGCTCTTGCTAATATTTCTTTTTCAGTATACAAACCCAATCCTTCTGATTTCAACCATTTTTTATAATTCTCACGGTTTTTAATACTATTATATTTATCACTTGCTATTTGATTAACTTTTCGTTCAAATTCCTTTTCAGCTGCTTCTTTTCGGTAGGCCTCCTGAGCTCTCTTTTTTTCATCTTCTTCATATTGACGGCACGCTTTTATGTGTTCTTCTTTATCATACTTTGCTCTAATCTCAGAATCATTTTCAAAAAGCACCTCATGCATATTTGCTGAATTATCTTTTGCTGTTTCCAAAACAAGTTTTATTGTTTTTTCTTTATCACCTAACCTGAAATTTTTAATTGCATTTGACAAATATTCATAAGTTCTTTCAGTTGCAACGTGTTTATCAAATACTTTTATCAAACGATAAATAGTTGCCTTATTTTTATAATCTGAAAACACAGCTTTTGTAATATCTTCATCCGACAAATTTACACTACAATGCTTTTCTTTTAACTCCAGCAATGTTTCAGTCATTTTCATATTCTGTTTGGCCGCTGGAACCAAAGCTGCTAAATTATTGCTTGCTCTATATGAATTATTGGATTGTGCCAATAATTTAACAAAATACTCTTTATCTTCATCTGACAAATCTAATGCTTTAATCAAATTGCCATTATAATTTTTATGAAGTTCAACCATAGATTTTCCTGTTTTTTCAGGCAAACTATCAATAAATTCTTCATCGGCTTGATGCAAATAAGCAGCTTCTTTCAAATTTTCAACAAGAGAATCATTTGCAACATACGGATTATATTTTGGATTACCTAATTTAAAGCCATTATCATATAGTTTTTGTACATAATCGGCGTCTATAGCCAAAGCTTCCTGTAATTTTTCATATTTTCCGGCAGCTTCTTCTATTGTATAATATTGTTTTCTTTTTATTTCTTCCTGCTTTTGTTGTTCTTCTTCTTGTTTTTTGATATTTTCTTTCTCTATATCATCTTTCCATTTTTTGGAATTTTCTTTTTCTAATTTTAGCTTATAGTTGTTTATTTTATTTCTAATAGCTATACGTTTTTCTCTATCAGTATCCAATTGCTCATCAAAATCCAATACATCTTCGTCGTCATACCCTTTGTCAAAGAATTTTTGTTCAGCTTTGCGCCCCTCATCATCTGTAATTTTCTTTTCAAATTTAAGATACGCCATTGCTTTATATTCAACATAAGCATTTATAAATTCTTCATCAAATTTTCTCATATTTAACTCCTGACAAACCGATTTTTATATAATATAGACTTACATTTGCCATATATTTATATTTTTGTCAAGTAATTTATACAAAAAACACCGCCGTTTGCGCAGATTAGCGCATAAAACAGCGGTTATTATTTAATTTAGGAGCTGTTTAGACAGATATTTCAGTCCAACTGCTTTATATAACTAGCTAAACAGCGCCTTTATATCATAAATTCCGTAAGTATCCAAGAGCAAGGCCGTACCCAACGCCACGCGATACAGAACAAACGGGAAAAACGACCACTTTTTCAGCCATTGCATCAGCACAAATATTGCCATCAACGAAAAGCCAAAAGAATAAATCGCTCCGTCACAGGCTGTCAGAAGCAAACCGATATCCCCGCTTTGCCAAATTTCATACCCCTCAGCCAAACCTGCGGCGATAATTGTCGGAATAGAAAGCAACATAGAAAATTTAGCGGCCTCGCGACGCTCCAACCCCAAAAATCTTCCCATAGTAATAGTTATTCCAGAACGGCTTGTCCCAGGTAATAAAGCCAAACATTGAGCCAAACCGATTAAAATGGCATCTTTTATTTCTAAATTGCGAATTTTTAATGCTGTCAGAGACATTTTGTCTATTACCCACAGCAGCAAGCCGTACAGCAAAATATTCCAGCCGATAAGCTTGGTGCTGCGCAGCTCTTCCGTCCCCATAATTTTCAGCGCCAAACCGCACACCAGCGCCGGAATCGTGGCAATCAGCACCAAATAAAACACCTTGCTGCCATATATCTTAAAATCCGGCAGCAGCTTGCTTTTCAGCATACCGATAATCATATACCAAATATCACGCCAAAAATAAATCATTACAGCGATGATAGAGCCGATATGCAGCGCCACGTCAATTTCCAGCCCTTGGTCGGGAAATGAAGTAAACTTGGAAAAAAGAATCAAATGTCCGGAAGAACTTACCGGTAAAAATTCGGTAATTCCTTGCAACAATGCCAACATAGTCAAATGAAAAGTAGTCATTTTAATCCTCTATTTTTTTACACTCTTTATTATAGAAATCCAACAAATTTTTGGCATCAAAGCGCACGCCGTTCAGCGAAGCTCCCCAATGCAGATGAGCGCCGGTCGCCCTGCCGGTTTTACCAGCCAAACCGATAACTTGCCCTCTTTGCACCTTATCGCCTTTTTTCACTAAAGTTTTTTGCAGATGCGCATAAACCGTGCTCAAATTATGTCCATGTTCCAAAACCACCACATTGCCGCTATAAAAATACGGTCCGTCGCTCAAAGTGACAATTCCGTCAGCCGGCGCCTTAATTTCTGTTCCCTCCGGCACAGCGATATCCCACCCCTGATGCGGATTTTTCTTTTGTCCGTTCATAATGCGCTGCCCGCCGAAATTTCCGCTGGTGCGTCCCTCAGCCGGTTTCAGCATATCGGCTTTCCAACTTTCGGCATCGCTAAATTCATTCAGCGCACCGCCCACGTCTTTTTGCTCTTTTTGAATAGCCGTCCAATCGGTTTTAGCCGGAGCAACTTTGGAGCTTGGCAAACCGTCTACTTTCTGCACGTCCCATTTAGTCTGGGCAAGCTGCAGATTATAGGTGCGCATTGCGCCGTCTCTATAAAAAATTTTCAGCGGCTGCTGCAATTCAGCGTCACGCGCAAAGGCAATCGCCAATTCGCCGTTTTTATCTGCGGTGTAGGTTTTGCCGTTTAATTTTATTTTAGCCAAATTATTATCCTGCAAACGGATAATTCCGCCCTGCTGCGCCGCTCCGCACATTGTCAAAGCTTCGGCCGGCAGCGCCGCCAGCACACTACAAATCGTCAAACAAATCGCCTTGCACGGCATTGTGTTTCTCCATCATTTTAACCTTAACGATTCCGTCCACAAAGCGGATATGCAATTCATCGCAGCGTTTCGCCTGAGTAGCCGAATACAGCGTTTTAAACTGTCCGTCCGAAACCCAAGCAAACCCGCGTTTCAGCACCGATTCTACCGAAACGGAATCCAGACGCAGAGCCAAATTTTTCAGGTTTTCCTTTTTAGCGTCAAGCAGATTCTTAATATAAAAAGGTTTCAAATTCGTCAATTTTAACAAATTATCTTTATCTTTGAGCAAATTTGCAAACGCCAATTTCAGCCGTTCGCTGCGGTCGTCTATTTTTTGCTGATTTTCCAGCACCAGCTGCTCCAGCGGCGGAATCCCGCGCCCCAGCGCTTCCACATATTGCTTAAACTCACCCATATAGCGGGTAACGGCGTTTTGCATGCGTAAATCCGCCGTCAGCAGCGTGTTATAAATATCCTTTTTTACCGGAACCGCCAGCTCTGCCGCACCGGTCGGGGTCGGAGCCCGCAAATCTGCCGCATAATCTATCAGCATAGTGTCGGTTTCATGCCCCACCGCCGAAATCAGCGGAATAACCGAATCATAAACCGCGCGCACCACAACTTCTTCATTAAACGGCCATAAATCTTCCAAACTGCCGCCGCCGCGCGCCACAATCAAAACATCCGGACGTTTTTTATCGCCCAGCGGCAAAGCGTTAAAGCCCCTTATGGCCGCTGCGATTTTATCTGCCGCGCCCTCGCCTTGCACCGGTGTCGGCCACACAATTATGCGGCTCGGAAATCTATCCCGCACCCGATGTATAATATCTCTGATAACCGCTCCGGTCGGGCTGGTAATTACCCCGATAGTCTGCGGCAGATAAGGTATCGGCTTTTTATGCTCCTGCGCGAACAGCCCTTCGGCCAAAAACTTTTGCTTGCGTTCTTCCAAAAGTTTCAGCAAAGCTCCCTCGCCGGCGATTTCCAGCTTTTCTATTACCAGCTGATAGGACGAGCGGCCGTTAAAAGTCGTGATTCGCCCGCTGGCAATAACTTCTATGCCGTCTTCTATTTTAAGCGGCAGGGTATTAGCCACACCGCGCCAGCAAACAGCGGCAAGCAGCGAGTTTTCATCTTTCAGCGACAAGTACCAATGTCCGGAATCCGCACGTTTGGCGCCAAAAATTTCGCCTTTAACCCGCACGAATGAAAACGAATTTTCCACCAGTTTTTTAATAGCGGCAGAAATTTCGCTGACAGTATATTCTTTTATTTCCGGCATCATATCAATCATAAGCGGCATAATAGCGTATTGCGTCAAATAATCAACCGGCTTTTAAAATTTCTGCACGGCTTTTAGCAATATTATAATTTTCGGAAATAATCAGCCGTTAAAATTGTTGCGCAGCAGCTCAATTTCGGCAGCGTAACCGGCTAAATCGTTAGGAGTTTCCAACACAAAAGGCAGATTTTTCACCGCCGGATGATTTACAAAGCGGATAAGCGCTTCCGCTCCGATTTCTCCGGCGCCGATTTTGGCATGGCGGTCTTTGTTGGAGCCTAGCGGCATCAGGCTGTCATTCAAATGCACGGCTTTCAGGTGCTGCAGACCGATAATCTTGTCAAATTCAGCCATCACGCCGTCAAGGTTATTTACAATATCATAGCCGGCGGCAAAAACATGACAGGTATCAAGGCAGACGCCCAGCTTGTCTTTAAGCTTTACACCGGCGCGAATTTCCGCCAGCTCTTCAAAGCTGCGCCCGACTTCCGAGCCTTTACCCGACATAGTTTCCAGCAGCACGATTGTGTTTTGCTCCGGCGTCAAAATGCGATTCAGCAAGTCTATAATCATGGTTATGCCGGCGGCCGCCCCCTGTCCCACATGCGACCCCGGATGAAAATTGTAGTAATTATGCGGAATATATTCCATTCGCTTCAGGTCATCAGCAAAAACCATTTCGGCAAATTCGCGCGTCTGCGGATTATCCGAACACGGATTCAGCGTATACGGCGCGTGCGCCACCACAGGCGCAAAATGGTTCTCAGCCGCTAAAGCACGGAATTTTGCCGCATCAGCGAGGTCTATTTCTTTGGCTTTGCCGCCCTGCGGATTGCGGGTAAAAAATTGGAAAGTGTCAGCCTTAATGGATAAAGCCTCTTTGCCTATATGCGCAAAACCTTTAGAAATTGATAAATGACAACCGATATGCAGCATTTTTTCCTCTTATTCAATAATTAAAATCAAGCTGTCTTTAACGCCGACAACTTTGGCTGTGTCGCCCTGCTTAAACGCTTTTTGGCAAGAGGCCAGCCAATAGGTATCGCCGATTTTGACTTTTGTGCGGTTATCCGCAGCGTCTTCGGCCACCGTGACCAGCAGCCCCACATATTGCTCGGCGGTGTTGTTTAAGTTTTTGTACTCCGCCGGCACCTGCGCCTTGTTAAAGACATAACGGTAAACAGCCACGCCGATAACTGCAAAAATACCTGAAGCAATCGCAAAAACAATCAGCTGGGTTGTCAGCTCCATCGGTATAAAATATACGCCGATACCCACCACAAAAGCGGCAAAGCCGAACCAGATAAGATATACACCCGGCACAATCAGCTCCAGCAAAGAAAGAGCCAAGCCGGCAATAATCCAGTTAACAACAGGAGAGTCAAACATTGTTCCTTACTCCTTATTTGCCGATTTTTTAGCCGGTTTTGTATTCATAACATCTTTTACCAGCTCAGAAATTCCGGCAACCGTACCCATAACCTGAGTTGTGTCAACCGGCAGCATCAGCAGTTTTTCATTCGGCGAAGTCACAATGCCCTGCAGAGCCGTGATATATTGCTGCCCCAAGAAATATGACAAAGACTTAGGGTCGCCCTTGGCAATGGCGTCAGAAATAAGCTTAGTCGCCATAGCTTCAGCCTGAGCCGAACGCTCACGGGCTTCAGCCTCGCGGAAAGCAGCTTCTTTTTTACCCTCTGCTTCCAAAATTACCGACTGTTTAGAACCCTCTGCCTGCAAAATTTCAGCCTGACGCAAACCCTCGGCTTCCAGAATATTGGCGCGTTTTTCACGTTCGGCTTTCATCTGGCGCGCCATGGCGTCAATCAAATCTTTCGGCGGAGTAATATCTTTAATTTCCACGCGGGTAACTTTCACGCCCCAAGGAATAGTGGCTTCATCCACCACAGAAAGCAGTTTTTGGTTAATGATATTGCGCTGCGACAGCAGTTCGTCAATTTCCATGCTGCCGATAACCGTACGGATATTGGTCATAACCAAGTTCATAATGGCGTAGTCCAAGTCTTCTACCTGATAAGCGGCTTTGGTGGCGTCTTGAATCTGATAGAACAGCACGCCGTTGACGGTTACCATGGCGTTATCTTTGGTAATAACTTCCTGTGAAGACACTTCCAAAACCTGTTCCTTGCGGTTGATTTTGGCGCCGATAGTTTCCAGAACCGGAATCAAAATATGAAATCCCGGATGCAGCGAGCGGGTAAAACGCCCGAAATTCTCCACGGTATATTCATAGCCCTGACGGACGATTACCACCGATTTAAGCAAGACTACAAAAACAAGTACAATAAGTACGACGGCTAAAGTTTCCATGATTTTCTCCTTTATAAAAATAATAACAATGCGCTTATTGTAGCTGTATTTTAAACTGATTACAACAAAAAAATCCCAACTTTGCAAAGCTGGGATTAAATTGGGCAGAACCGGAGTTTTATTTGCTGTTGCTCTTTAAGTTTTTCCAAGCCTGATACAGGGCGGCTTTGGATTCTGACTTGCTGGAGCCGTCTTTAGCCGATTTTTCGCTGGCCGACAAAGTGGTTGTATGCCCGTCTTTGTCTTTTACTGTCAGCACGCGGTCGCCGTCCTTAGACATTTTAGCATAGGTAACTTCGCTGCCATCGGCTCTGCGGATGGTTTGCACCTTATCCATTTTTCCGTCCTTATCAATATCCACGCGGGTAGTGATTTTAGCGTCTCCGGCTTTGCTTCCGGTTTTATACAATTTAGTTTTTTCTTTAGCAACCACCTCTTTTTCATCCTGAGCACCGTGATAATAGGTTGTTTTGGTGGTCTGAGAATGAGAAGTGATTTTGTTTTTAATTGTGGTCTCATTGCCGTATTGGTCTTTAACCACAAACTGCGAGCGTTTAGCGCCGTTCATGCCGTTTTCGTGCATAACCAGAGCGGCAGCCTCTTTAGGGTTGTTAGCCATGGTGTCGCCGGACAATTCATTTTTGCGGTTAACCACGCCCTCAACATGGAACGCTTTGCCGACAATTTTTTCTTCCGGAACTTCGGTTTTAGCTTCGCCGTCCTTAACATTGCCGAGATTTTTATCAATTTCAACGGTTTTGTTCGGTTCCGGAGCTGCAGCCGTGTGTCCGCCGTGACCGCTGCGCACGCCGTTGTGGCGGGCATGTTCCGACAAATAGGCTTTAAGGTTGGCAACCCTGGCTTCACGGTCGTTTGCCCAATCTTGAATTTGGGTGCGCTGCTCGTCATTCAGTTTAGCGCCGTCAACCAATTTAGCCAATTCATGCTGGCGGTAAAAATGGTGGTCGTCTTTGCCGATAACGCCCATTTCGCGCAGCATTTCATTAGCGTTTTTAGCGTCAATGCCGAACGACTCCAGACGCTGATCTGCACCTTTATTCCAATCTTCATTAGAATTTGAGGCTGCTAACTCTTCTATTGCTTTTGCCGTATTGCCGCCGACTTTTGTCCCCTCTTCAGCCAAACCAGCTTCATGGATTTCATTAACTTCAGAATGAACAAATTCCATTGCCGAAGCAGCGGTTAAACCGATTGCCGCACCGGCTAAAGTGCCGATAGCTGCAGATTTTGGATTAGATTTGCGGGCTAAATCAGCATTTTTCAAAGCGGCTGCCGCCGACTTTTCATCAATATTCGGAGCCAGTTCTTTAAGTTTTGCGGCAAATTCCTGCGGATTAGCCGAAGCGGCATCTAATGAAGCCAGCATTTTATCCGAAACCTGCACGCCGTTGGCTTCCAGAATCTGAGTCAGTTTTTTGTGAGCCGTATTAAGATTATGTTTTTCCGACAAGAATTTAATAGCCCCGATACCCAGCGATGAAGCCATTGTCGCCGCGCGGCGCGGAGACGACAGAATTTTAGTAAATCCGGCTTTAATTGCGCCCCCGACAGAATCTATATGCTGAGTAGCCTGAACAGCTGCGTCCGCCACATGCTCTGTACCCAAACCTGCCGCATGGCCTACAGCCTTTCCGACAATACCGGCGTTATTGACAATAGTATCTACTCCGCCGAGGGTAAAATATCCGGAAATCGCCGTAGCTGCAACTTGTCCGGCTAAAGTCAAAGCTTGAGCGCGGTTTTCCGGCTGTTTCAGATATTTAGCAAAACTTGCATAGTTTTTAAGCGAACCTTTAATATCTTTAAAGCTGAAGCTGTCCAGTCCCTCTTTTTCACGGTATTCCAGATATGCTTTGCGGATTGCCTTGCCGGTTTTAATGGCTGAATATGCAGTCAGTCCGACAGGTCCTAAAGCTGCGCTGATTGCCGCGGTGCGCAAGGCGTTGATTCCCATTGTTTTAGCAATATTCATCGCCTTATGCATCTTAGGGTGCTTTTCAGCAAACTGGCTGTTCATTTTTTCTACACGCGGAGAAATTTCCGGCGCATTCATCAAACGCGAGCGGCGGGATTCTTTGGTAACAGAACGGCTAACCAGCTGCGATTGTGTGGTATTGACCGCATTTTTCAAAAATTCTTTATTGGTAAAAGGTCCGTCAAAATTCTGAGAACGTTCAAAAAGTTTGGCAGTAT
This sequence comes from uncultured Alphaproteobacteria bacterium, assembly GCA_934271715.1. Lineage (GTDB taxonomy): Bacteria > Pseudomonadota > Alphaproteobacteria > RF32 > CAG-239 > RUG410. Next base: position 71,055 of record CAKQRZ010000002.1, on the reverse strand, counting down.
GTTCATTAAGCTTGTCTAAAGTGCCTTTTTCAGCTTCGCTCAGCTCTTCGCCTTTGGCGTTTTTCATCAGCAAAGCGTCAAGCTCTTCCGGCTTAATTTTATTTTGTTCGCAAAATTCGGCTTTAGCCTGCTGCTTTAAATATTCGGCAATTACCAAAGCCTTAAATTCGGCGGCGTTGCCCTCCATGGCTTTCTGCATGGTTTCGGCGCCGTGTTCATCTGGAGCGTTGTCTTTCAGGTCATAAATAGTCATCTGTCGCAAATTGCCGATAATATTTTTGCCCTCTTCCTTATCCAAGCCCTGCATAATGGAATCTAATTCGCCCATTACAGGTTTTACGTCTATGCCGACATTTGCCCACAGCTCCTCATTTTTCTTCATTTCTTCCGGAGTTTTGGAAGCGGCGTCTTTTAAGCCGTTTTGCTGGTCATAAATTTCCAGCTGAGCGCTGACAACATCCTGCAGCTCTTTTAACTGCTCTTTGTTTTGCGGATTGGCAATGTATGCAATATCCAAATAGTCCTGCAAGCCCACGGAAGCTTCCGCATCCACATTTTTAGGGTCGGTATTCCTGACAACAGCTGCAACATACTGCTCTGTCGCCGCCATTTTCTTTTGATCTTCTTCGGTCGGATTTTCTTTAGCCTTTAAGTCGGCGTATTCTTTGTACAAATTATAAGACGGTACGGTTGCCGGATCTTTCGGCTCAGCCTCCTTAGCCTGTTTTTCGGTATTTTCAGCCGGCTGCTTTTCATCCTGAGCCGGAATCTCGCCTGCCGCCTTGGCTTTCTGCTCCTGCGCTTTGCGTAAAATAGCTTCGGCGTTGGCGTTGTTGCCGTAGTTAGAAGCAAAAGCAATAATGCTGTCTAAATGCTCCGGATCAAACTCCATAGAGCTGTTTGCCATTTCATTCAGCTGAGCCAATACGGCGGCTTTTTCTTCATCTGTTGCCGGAGTGTTAGCTTTTTCTTTAGCTTGAATTGCCTCAATGTTATCGTACAATTCTTTATTTTTATCAGCTGTATCAACCATCTTTTTTCTCCTAACCGAATTTATTTTCTTTCAGTATAACCGATAATTTTCTATTTTGCAATAAAAAATGACAAAAATTTTTTTTGTACATTTTTTTAGACTAACGGTGGGCTAATTTATTTTTTAGCTATACTTTTTTGTTTGCTGTGGTATAAACATATTGTTTAAGATAAGTTAATCGGGTGAAAAAAATGAATATAAAAAAGAAATGGGCGCTGTTTCTGCTTTTTAATTTAGCGCTGTGGAGCGTGGTTCCTTTGCTGCGTTTAAGCCTGCCGATGGATACGCAGGAGGCTGTGGTTTGGGGAAAATACAGCCTGCTCGGCACCACCAAGCATCCGCCGTTTTCGGGCATTATCGCCTACTATTTTTATTTGCTGTTCGGACAGTCCGACGGTGTTATGTATTTGCTCAGCCAAATTTTTGTGCTGCTCGGACTTATATATATATATAAACTGGCCCGTCTGTTCGTGGATGAAAATAAAGCAATTTTGGCGGCAATGCTGCAAATGGGAATAATTTTTTATAATTTCTCCAGCGTGGAATTTAATGTAAACGTGGTTTCGCTTTCTTTGTGGCCGATGAGCGCCTATTATTTCTGGCTGGCCTATCAGCATAACAAAATAAAAGACTGGCTGCTGTTCGGCGTGCTGTGCGGGCTGAACCTGCTCAATAAATATACAGGCGCCATGCTGCCCGCGGCCATCGGTATCTTTTTATTAACCGGTAAAAAAGGCTGCAGGGAGCTTTTAAACTACAAAGCCTATGCTGCAGTTTTATGCGCTGCCGCCTTGGTCGCTCCGCATGTTTGGTGGCTGGCTGAGCATAATTTTGAAACCTTGGACTACTTTTTAATGCGCAGCTCCGGCAAGGTTATAAACAGCGAGTGGCGCCATTTGCTGTATCCGCTGAAATTTGCCGGTGCTCAGCTTTTGTTCGGCGCAGCGGCTCTGCTGACATACGCATTCTTTTACAGACATTCTGAAAAAGAAAATAAACCGGCGGCAACTGCCGAAAACAGCCGGTTTTTACTTATCTGCGGATTTTTCCCGCTGCTTGTGTTTGTAACAATCAGCCTCATAGCAGGCACTCCGCTTAAAAGCATGTGGGGATTTCCGAGCCAATTTTTAACCGGCCTGCTGCTGGTATACTTTTTTCCGCTTAAGCTTGATGAAAAACAAACCCTGCGCTATTCCGGAATTATGGCTGTCTGGAGCCTGCTGTTTGCGTTTGCTTACGGCATTCAATGCGTAACCACCACCAGCGAGCGTTTTCGCAGCGACTGCCCGGCCATGGTGCAGATGCTGGAGCAGAAATGGACTGATTATACCGGCGGGCGCCCGCTGGAATATATCGGCTCTGATGTGTGGTTTGCCAACATGTTCGCACTTTACGGCAAGCATGAGATAAAGCCGATGGTTTGGCTCAATCCGGAAAACAACCCGTGGCTGGACGCTGAAGATTTTGAAGAAAAAGGCGCTTTAGTCGTAACTTCTAACTATCACGGCTATATGAAATATAAAGAAAAATACGGCAGTAAATTAACCGATCCGCAAAACATAAAAGCCGCCTACACTAGCTTTTTCGGAAGAGTGAAAGTCCGTGATATGTTTGTGGGATTTTATAATGCAAAGGAGGCTGAACATGCCGAATAAATTGGTTAGTATCGTTATTTCCGCCTATAACGAGCAAGATAATGTAACAGAACTTTATAAGCAGCTGAATAATGAGCTGAAAAAGGTTAAAAACACAAATTTTGAATTTTTATACGTTGACGACGGCAGCTCCGACAAAACTTATGACAACTGTCTGAAACTGCAAAAAAAAGACGCCAGAGTCAAAGTGGTGCAGCTCAAGCGCAACTTCGGACATGAAATCGCCATGACCGCCGGCATGGACTATGCCAAAGGCGACGCCGTGATTTTTATGGACTCGGATTTGCAGCACCCGCCGGTTTATATCCCCAAAATGATAGAACTTTGGCAGCAAGGCAAAGAAATTGTGCTTACCAAGCGCATTGACAACAAAGCGACTTCTAAGTTTTATAAATTCTGCGCCAAAACCTTTTATTTTATCTTAAACAAGCTTTCCGATACCAAAATCATGGAAAGCGCGCCGGATTTTCGCCTGCTTGACCGTAAATATGTGGATTTTCTGAAAGGCTTTAACGAGCAGGACCGCCTGTTCCGCGGGCTTTTAAGTTGGATTATGCCGCACGACCATGTGGCAATCATAGATTTTGTGGCGCCGGAACGTTTCAGCGGCGAGTCAAAATATAACTTTTTTAAGTCGCTGCATCTGGCGGTTAACAGCATTGTGCAGTTTTCGGTTCTACCGCTGCGTTTGGCGATTTATCTGGGGCTTATTGCCGCAACGGCGGCTTTTCTGCTGGGAATTTATGTATTTATCGAGCATTTCTTTATGCATAATCCGACCCCGGGCTATGCCACAATTATGATTACGGTTATTTTCCTTGGTTCGGTGCAGCTGATTTGTCTGGGCATTATCGGCGAATACATCGGCAAAATCCATATGGAAGTGAAAAAACGCCCGCTTTATGTGGCAGATTATGTGACGAAAAACGAAAAACATGATGATAAAAAAGATATTTAACGCCGATGATTTCGGTATCAGCAAAGGCGTCAACGCCGCTATTGTCAAGGCGCACCGCGAGGGAATTTTAGACAGCGCCAGCCTGATGATAAATCAAAAATACGCTGACGAAGCCGTTAAATTAGCTAAAGAAATGCCGGAATTGGAAATCGGCCTGCATGTTAATCTGACTAATGAATATCCGGCGGCTCCGGCTCAGAAAATTCCGCTGCTGGTAGATGAACACGGCAAACTCAAAAACGGCTTTGTCAATTTGCTGCTGCTTTCTTTTTTGAAACCGCGGCAGCTGCGTCAGCAAGCCGAAACCGAAATGCGCGCGCAAATCGTAAAATATTTGGCAACCGGTCTGCCCCTGCAGCATTTAGACAGCCACCGTCATGTGCATATGATTCCGCAGATTTTTAAGGCCATGCGCAAGCTGCAGAAAGAATTTGAAGTGCCGCGCATCCGCGTGATGAACGAAAACGCGCTCAACACTTTAAAATATAATAAAAATAAAAGCTGGCTGTTTGACGGCGCGCTGATTAAATATGTGCTGCTGCGCTTTTTATGCTGGTGGAACGGCTACAAAAACGATGTGTATTTTTATACGCTGCTTTATACCTGCAAAATTGCCAAAGAGCAGTTTAAGGGCGTAAAAATTCCGTCCGGCTACAAAGCGGTAGAAATTATGATTCATCCGGGAATGCCGGAAATTGACCGGCAATATCCGCAGGATGTGTGGGACGAAAATATTTTGTCGCCGTACCGCACGGTAGAGCTGGAAACCCTGCTGGATAAAAACGTGCCGGAGAATATAAATGATTAAACCTTTTATCAAACTGTATCTATGGGCGGAAAATATCTGGTTTAAGCTGCCACAAAAGCTGCGTTTTTTGCTGGTCGGCGGCTTTAACACTGTGTTTGCCTATAGCATTTTGGCGCTGATTCTCTGGATTTTTGAAAATATCAATAATTCGGCAAAGCTTGGATTTACGCCGGTGCTGGTGGCTAACGCCGCCTTGTTTGTGCAATATGTAATAACCATTAACGTGTCGTTTTTGACCATGCGCTACTACGTTTTTCAGAGTCACGGCGACTGGAAAAAAGAATTTGTTAAAGCTTGGTCGGTTTATTTGTTTTTATACCTGATTAACTCACCGATTTTGAGCTTTTTAATGGTTATCGTCGGCTTGTCTCCGCTGGTTGCACAAGCTCTGTACCTGACTTTTTCTACCATTGCCACGTTTATACTGCATAAATATTACTCGTTTCGCAAATGCGCGCAACAAATAGATACGGAGGTTTAAAAATGCCGTCTGTTCATCAAATAAAAACAAAAGACCTAGATGCAAACAAAACAAAAATACTGCCTCGTTTGCTGAAATATATTGCCGTTTCCATAGCAATAATACTTTTGATAAGACATTTTTTTGTTCCCGATATAAAATATACTTCAGATGATATATGGCAGCAAAAAGACAGCGATTTTTATTCGGCTGTAACCGGAAAAAAGAAAATAGTTTGGTTTGGTGCGGACTGCCCAATTAGCGCTGCACGCAAAAAAGCAATAAATAAAATGCTGAAAAAGACCGGTCTGAATAAATTTTATGAACAAAAAGCTTTTTTGCAAAATTCTTTACGCGTAAAATGCACCAATGAAAAATGTCTGGACATTTTTTTGATTGAAAATTGCAGCGAAAACTATTGCATTATTATTCCGTCGCAGCGCAAATATATTAAAATCAGCTACAACAGTCTATCCCTGTTTTCCAACTTAGAAAAGATGAAAAACTGGTAAGTGCTATAATATTTCGCTGTTAAATATGAAACCACAATGTTATGGCGCAAACACCTGTAGCGTCGCAAACTTGGCAAGCCTTATGAAAATCTGCCAGCGAAGCCGCGCTTAAGCATTTATCTGCCGTTGAACCGCAAATACTGTCGCCGCTAAAGTTTACGCCTTTGCCGCTTTGCTTAGAATTAAAAGTGTTTGCGTTATACAAAGCATGATGCAAAGGCTGTACCAAACTTTCAAATATTTCCACACAAAGCTTTGGAGAAAAAGAGGTTGACGACTTGCCGTCAAGCCAGCTGCTGTTATTTTTATCTTCATTTTCCTGCCAGCCGCCTAAATAAAAATCCACCGCCAGACTATTATCGCTTGCTTTATACCATTGCACAACATTTCCGCCGCTGTCCGACATGGCAATATCATTTATTCTGTGCCATGTAGCCGGAACCAAATTCAGCCCCTCAATCCAATCAACAAGGCCTTCGCCGAAATAGCCGCTTTCTTTGCGGTAAGAATTGCGCCCCAAATCGTCCGCATGTTCCACAAGCCCCGCCAGCATAAAACTGTATTCATCCAAGATTTTATTGATTTTCCACTTCTCCATGGCTTTGGAATATCCGGCAATCCCGCCGACACTCAGCACTCCGATAATCGCCAGCACGCCGAGCATTTCTATCATGCTTCGGCCAAAGTAATTTGCGCCTCTGCCACCAGTCATCCTAGGCCGTGACGCACAGTCTGTGCCTAGGATCTTGTCGCACCCAGGGCGGTGCAATCCCTCGCCGTTACCTGCACCGTCATTGCGAGTGCAGCGAAGCAATCCACCTACTCTTCCCCTGCTCTTTCCTCTTAAAAATTCTATACTCTTCAACATCTTATTCCTCCTATTATGTGTAAAAAAAACGACCGTTATTTTTACACACTCTAAACAAGATGCTGAAAATTCTCACATATCAGCAAAAAACATCGCAAATATAAAAAGTTATTGCAATTCTTAACAACCTCTGCTACATTACTAAAAATAGCCTAAAAACTGTCCTTTTTAAACGGTCGTTTTTTTTACACACTTCCGATTCTTCCAACACTTTGATTTTTCAGGTTGACTTAGGGAGTGAGGCTGGTGTAGAATAAAAATGTAAAACAACTAAAATATAGAGGAAAGAAAGATGAAAAATAAGCTAAGCAAAGGTCTCTCTCTCTCTCTCTGCAAATCCTGAACATCTGATTAAAGGCGCTTTTTCTGCCGTTCACCGTGTTTTTGCAGGGTTTGGCAGAAAAAATGACATATTCGGAAATAACGCATTAAGAACTAAAATAACAACCTCTCCCGCAGGGGGTGAGGGATTACACCGCCCTTGGTGCCAGAAGATACTAGGCACAGGGCCTAGTATGACGGGTGCTAGAGGCGCAGGTTTTGTTAGATTGCTTCGTCGTTACACTCCTCGCAATGACTCCGAAAGGAACAACATCGCATTTAAGGGTTTGGATATCGTGCGTCAATACGCCGCACTTTTGGAGCGACGTGTACAACGAGGTACACGAGCGAGAAAAGCGCTAGTAGTGACCCGACAGGCAAACCCACTTGGTCGGTCTATGATTGAAATGCTCGGCGTTTTAGCAATAATCGGCGTTCTCTCAGTTGGCGGGATTGCCGGCTACTCCAAAGCTATGATGATGTGGCGGTCAAATGTACAGAAAAATATGCTGACAGAATTGATATCCGGAGTTATCAGATTCCAAAGCAATTTACCGCCGGATATTGGCGATGCCCCAGACATTGATTTGACACCAATGTTGGGAGCAATGGGGCTGCTTCCGGAAGAAACAAAATATGATGATAATTGGATTCAAGATAAATACGGCATCAGAGCGCAAGTTGGCTATGGCTACGGTGTTTATTTTATTCGTTTATACTATGTGCCGACCGCAGGAGAAGGAATTTCGCCATATCAAGAACTTTGCCGCAATGTTGTGCAAGTTATAAAACCGCTGGCTAATCAAATAGAAGAGCTGCGCAGCTGGAAAACAGAGAGTGAAAATTCATCTTATAGCATTATATATTATGGTAAGGATTTAGCCTCTGAAACTGTAGAAGAAACAAATAGAAAATGCAAAAATGTGGCTTTTGGCGTGCATATGACCATAATTTTTAATTCTAAATAAAAACCGCGGAAGCTCGGATAATAAGCTTAATGCGAAGTAAGATTTTTTCGCAGTGTACATACTAGTACATAAAGGACTAACGAAAACTCGGATAATGAGGCTAATATGCATTAACTTTTTTGCGCCGTGTACAAATTAGTACACAAGCACAAAAAGTTAAAAGTAGTAGACCATTAGACGAGTTTTTTTCATTAGATAAGTTTACTTAAAAAATTACCACAAATACAGTTAGTTACATTATTAAATTTAAGTAACTTATCAACAATTTCCGCGACTTTTTCGGCAGTACAAGAACGATAGCAAAAGTCCATACGGAAATAATCCGGCTGCAAATCTTTAGCTTCTGAAGCTATGCAATACGGAGCAGCATCAAACATCATTATTTGACAATCACGAGATAACGCCTTGTATTTATGGCCGTTTTGTTCCATATCAAACCACTTTTCGCCATGCGTACAGCTGCGGCAATCATTATCTCTGATACAGCCCACGCTTGTAAACAAAGGAACATCTTGATAAACAATCAGACTTGTTTGCAAACAAGATTTTTCAATTATTTTACAAATATTTATTTTAGTGTCTTCAAGCGATAACGTAACTTGCGACGCTCCGATTTCCTTAGCCATGGCGATGGCCTGCGTATTCAGCATATACAAAGATGAATCAAAGCTGATATCCAGATGATTCAGCGGCAAAATCTCCAAAGTCCAATAGTTGGCCGCTTCCCATTTTTTGTAGCCGCCGGCAAGCAATTTAGCAATAATATCGGCATATAGCTGCGGATGACGGCAAACCGCAGGCAAAGCTATCCTAACCTTATTTTTCGGCAGCTTGCTTAATCCACTCAAATCACTATTCGGGCTGATTAAATAAATGATTTCACTTATACTGTCTAAATCCAGATTTTCCAGATAGTTAAGATTATCAACTTTTACCGCAAATTTAGGCTGCCAACTGCCTTTTGCCCGCGTTTCCGTTTCCGGCAAAGCCACATTCGGCTGTTCAAACTTAATTTGACTATACAGTTCCCGCCGCAATTCATTCAGCAGTGAAGACGGAGTAAATAAATTATATGGATTTTCAATATGTAATTCAGCCAAGTTAAAGTTAGTATCGCCGGTTTTGGCAAATGCCGCCTGTATTGCCTCTTGGCTTTTCTGCGGATTATTCGCCGGCGCAAACTGTCCTTTAACCTCCGCCGCATAAGCGCCGGATTTAGCGGTTATACAATTATCTAAAACTTTAACTTCAACTGATATATCATTATTATTACGATATAATCCAGCTTTAGGTTTTTCATAATGATAAGCGCCTTTTACTTCGCTGGCAGAGGCTAAATAAACTTTCCAGCCCTTGCCCAGCTGTGGACATTGGCGCGGCAATTCAATTTCCACCACCGCACCGGATTTTGCCTCAAACACATTCTGTTTATTGACGCGTATTTTCTGCACCGCAAAGCCGAACGGCTTTTCCATACCCGGAATATCTATCTGCAAACCGTCGTGACGCGCGATTTTATGCGCTGTTTTAAAGCGCAGCCAGCCATGGCTGCTTTGTTCCGCTTCGCCGACCGGCAAGCCTCTATGCCCCACAAAATTACGGTCTATAATATCTTTGTTTTTGCCCTCAAAATGGAATTGACACCACGGACGAGAGAAAATTTGCTTAATCCGTTCTTCACGCTCGGAATCCGCACCTTTTCCGTCCAAAATCCGCCGATAATAATCAGTTACCGCCGCCACATACAGCGCAGACTTTTTACGTCCTTCAATTTTGAGAGAAGTCACCGGCATTTGCAGTACTTTTTCTTGCAAAGCCATATCTTTCATAGAAAAATAATGCGCTTCTTTTCCGCCGCTTTTGAAGCAGGCCCGGCACGGATACAAGCATTTACCGCGGTTGGCGCTGCGCCCGTATTCCAAAGCCGAAAACTGACATAATCCGCTGTAAGAATAGCATAATGCGCCATGAATAAAAGCTTCGGTTTCCAAGTTAGGAATAGCGGCGATTTCTTTGATTTCCGCCAAAGTCAGCTCGCGAGCCAAAACCACGCGTTTAAAGCCCATTTTTTGCAAAAACAGCGCGCCCTCCTTGTTATGCACCGCCATTTGCGTGCTGGCGTGACGCTCAATCTGCGGATATTTTTCCTGCATAACCCTTGCCACGCCCAAATCCTGCAAAATAACACCGTCAATCCGGCAGCGCACGCACATATCCAGCATTTGCAGCAAATCCGGCAGTTCGTCTTCCTGCAAAACCGTGTTAATCGCCGCATAAACCTTGCGTTTCAGGTGGTGCGCATAGGCCGTAAATTCATTTAAAGCCGGTTCGTCAAAGTTTGTTGCAGTCGCCCGCGCCGAAAACTTAGGCAATCCCAAATAAACCGCGTCCGCACCGTAATAAAGCGCCGCATAGCCGGCTTCTATATCTCCGGCCGGAGCCAATAACTCTTGCTTTGTCATCAAAAAAATGTCCTCAAATTAAAAACTTGAGGACAAAATACGGCAATCAGCCCCGCTTGTCAAGCGTCATCAAAGCAAACCATCGCGGCAAAGCTTGGCAAATACCGGCTTATTCAAGCCCAGACGCTCAATCAAAACAGACGGACGGCTTTCCACCGCCAGCAACTGTTCGGCAAATTTATCGCCTTTACGGGTCTTCAAAACCGTGCTCGGCAACTCAGAACGCCCGATACAAGCCGAAAGATACACCCAAGCCTCGTCATTGTCCTTTAAGTTCTCCACCGCTAAACGGCGGGCATATAAATTCAGCGTCAAATCTGCCTTGCTTGCGTCTTTGGTCCATGGCGAACCGCCGCCTATAGGACTCGCCGTTTCATAAAAATCGCACGCCAGCTTGCGCCCCGTAACACCGCAGTCCGCCACACTGGAATGACAAGTGTAGCAGCCGGTGCCGTTTACAATCAGCTTTTCCGGTTCCTGCTCCAAAATTTCCGCCGCAAACGGGCGCAGCTCCTCTTGCTGTTTCATCGGAATAGCGACTACCGCTGTTTTGATTTTGCCGCCGTCCATAGTAATCTGGGTTTTAATGTCCAAACCTAAATTATCGCTCAAACGCGCTTTTTCATACAAAGCCTTGCACAAACGCCGCGCAAGATATAATTCGGCCGGAATATTGCCGTTTCCTTGGCAGGCATAGCCCACAAACACTCCTTGGTCGCCCCAGCCGTCACGCTCCACGCCCTGAGCAATCTCAGCCGATTGACAGCTGATTAAATCCAAAACCCGCACTTTATCGGCATTCAGGGCTTCATCGCCCCAAATTTTAGCATAGCGCGCATCATAGCCAATCTCCCGCACGGCTTGCCGCACATGCTCTTCCATAAATTCAAACGAAATTTTACCGCTGATTTCTCCGCCTAAAACTACAGTCTGATTTTTTACCATAACTTCAACGCCATAGCGAACAGACGGGTCCTGATCCAAACATCTGTCCAAAATATAGCTTGAAATATAATCTGCTGTTTTATCAGGGTGTCCCAAAGACACAGCTTCGGCTGTCTTTAACATATCTTTTCTCCTTTTTAGTCCATTTGACTGCTGGACAAGTCGGTTATAAATCCACATAGCGGTTGTCATTCCCGCACCGTATATATTAAGCATAAGCCTTGTGCATTGTCAAGTTTTTATGTTGCCTATTTTGCCGCCGCCTGTTATTTTAAGCAAAAAAGGAGCTATGATATGAAAAAAATCGGCATTATTTTCGCCATGAATAAAGAACTGGAGCTTTTTGCCTCTGCCGTGTCTGATTTTACTAAAGAAAAAGGCAAAAGTCATACTTTTTATCACGGAATTTTAGAAAATTGCGAGCTTTTTGCCGTTGTTTCCGGCATCGGCAAAGTCAACGCCGCACTCTGCACCGCCGATTTAATTGAAACTTTCGCACCGGATTTTATCTTAAATATCGGTATTTCCGGCGGGCTCAGCAACAAGCTGCATATCGGCGGATATATTATCGGCTCTGACATTGTCTATCACGATGTATGGTGCGGCGAACCAAACGCTTACGGACAAATCCAGGAATTTCCGGCGCTGTATCATTCCGCTCCGGAGCTATGCGAAAAACTTTCCGGCTATCCGCAGGGACTTATCTGCTGCGGCGATAAATTTATCACTCAAACCGGCGAGCTTGCCGCAATCAGCCGTCATTTTCCGGAGGCTTTGGCTGTGGATATGGAAAGCGCGGCCATTGCCCAAACCTGCTATATCTATAGCAAGCCCCTGCTCTGCCTGCGCCAAATCAGCGACATTCCGGGACATCCGTTTTCTGAACAGCAATATGCTGACTTTTGGAAAAACGCCGCTCAGCAAACTGTCAACCTGCTGCCGAACCTTATAAAAAGTCTGAGCCGATGAATAATTTTACCGCTAAAATATGCAGCTGCTTTGCCAATCGCCTGTATTGGTGGATTTTCGGGCTGGCTGCGGTTTATACCGGCGGCGATATTCTTTTTACCTATCTGCAATTTAAGCAGCTGTTTTATATTGACACCGACTGCTACACCCACGCCGAACGCCTGATTTATTGGCTGCAGAATTTCAGCTGGTATGAGCAGATTTATCCTTTCGGCAACTATCCGTTCGGCGAAGTTTTGCACTTTACGCGGCTGCTGGATATCATCTGGGCGGGACTGGCTTTGCCGTTTATGCCGTTTTTTCCGCTTAAAGACGCTGTTTTTTACAGCGGTATGCTGCTATCCCCGCTTTGCTTGATTTTAAGCCTGATAACAATTTTTTGGGGCTTAAAGCCCTATATTGCCCAAACCCCTAAGGTTTTATTTTTCAGCCTTATTCTTTCTTTAGCCTTTTTCGTTAAATTCAGCACATTGTTTGATTTTACCCGCCCCGACCATCATTCGGTTATCTTTTTATTTTTTGCCTATAACCTCAGCGCTGTTTTGCAAAATCTCGCAAAAAAACGTTTCAGCCTTTTATTTTTTGCCGGAATCCTAGCCGGCTGCGGTATCTGGATTTCTTCCGCCGTGGAGGGTTTTATTTTAGCCGCCTCCATTTTAGGACTACTATGTTTTAATTGGCTGTTTAACATTTTCTCGCTGAAGCATTTGCAAATCTATTCTTTGGGGCTGTTTTGCGCCGTTGCCGCGGCATTTTTGCTAAATCCTCCGTACGGCGGCTATTTTGAACTAAGCACAACCCGCCTGTCGCTGCTTCACGTTGTTTTAACTCTGCTTATCTGCTTGTCTTTTTATATTTTAGGACTGTTTAAGCTGCAGACTGCCGCGGCTAAAATCATCACAATTTTTTGCTGCGCATTTATCTCCGCCGCCCTGCTTTGCGGTATTTTCGGCTTTAGCACCATTTTTGCCCCGATTTATGATGAAAATGTAAAACGATATTTTCTGCCGTATATCACAGAAATGGAACCACTCTGGCATTTTGTTTATCTGCTGGAAATGACTGTTTTTGAAGCCGCTTTAGTTTTGCTGATTTTGTTTTATAAACCGCAAAAAAGCCGTATTTTAGAAATAAATTTAGCCTTATTGTTTGGACTTTTCTTTATTCCGCTGCTTTTTGCCCAGCGTTTTATGGCTTATGAACTGTGCATTTTAGCCTATTTAAATATTGTTTTTCTAAACCGGCTGTTCTGCCGTGCCAATCCAAATCAAGCCGATAAATCTTTGGCTTTCGGCTATATCTGCGCTACGCTGTTTTTATTAGCCTCGTTCAAATATGAGCCTCTGCATCCGCTAAAATCCTTTGAAGTTCCGCAAAACAGCGTGGTTTTAAGCGATACATTTGCCGCTCCGCAGCTTATTTTTGACCGGAATATAAAAACCGTTGCTATCCCTTATCATTCCGCTGCTGCCGGCATTGCCGACAATCACAGAATATTCTTCTCAGGCAATGAAACAGAAATAAAAGAACTCCTGCAAAAACACCGGGTTGAATATATTTTCCTGCCTTACAGCAGCTATGACGGCTCGGCCTATTATATTGCTCCGGCGCAGCATACCGATAAATTTTACGGCAAAATCATTACCGGTAAAAATCTTTATCCGTGGCTGGAAAAGCTCAGCACCGGCTCAAAAGATATTTTATATAAAATAAATTATCAGGAATTTTGATTCATGCGGCGAATCATCTCCGCTGTGCGCAAAGCTTTGTCGGCATTTGCAGTTTGCTGCTGCTCGCGCAGTTTTTCCTGCGACATTTCAGCCATAGTGCGCTGTTTATTTTCCAAAATAGCCCTCAGCTTATCCTCTGTATTACTTGTTTTTACCATGTCTTTAATACCGTTTTCCTGCACCGGTTTCCATTTATCCGCCTGTTTAACGGCAATTTCTTTCAGCTGCGTATTTTGTTTCAGCTTTACTTGCTGTTCATATTTTTTATTAGCTTCCCTCTCCGGAAACTTTGGATATATGTTTCTAAAGTTATGGTGCCATTGGAAATATACCAAAAATACCGATGGGAAAGCCGAAATAAGCTCTTGCGCCATGGTGCGCGGCTTAGTCAGCTCATAAGAGCGGGCAGCCATAATCCGACGCGTATCTTCAATAAACTGCTCCATTTTTTCTTTAGCTTTATCCGGACGCCCCAAACGGTATTCACAGCCCTCTATCAGGCGGTTAAACACCGGATTATTATTTTCCAGCGCCAGCTTGCGCAGAATTTTCAGCATGCTCTGCATACTGGAGCTTTTGTTCCAAAAAGAGCGCATGGTTTTGGCTTCTATGCTGTCAAAGCCAAAGAAATGCACACCCTCAAACCCCGCTTCTTTAATGGCGTTAAATGTATAAATATACAAAGCGTTCCAGTTGATTCTGCCGTCATCCGTCAAAAAATCTTCATACATACCGGACTTTAGCTTATCCAGCACATATTTTGTTACCGGAAAGTCAAAGTTAGTAATAGACTCGCCCTGCAGAAGCAGCGTAACTTTAGACGATGAACTGTCCATAATAAAGTTTTCGGCGGTAATAACCTCTTTAGTCAAAACCGCTTTCAAATAAATGTAGGCGTAGGCAAACACGCTGGAATGAATAGCCCGTAAAATACCGATATTTTTAAACGTGTGCTGATATTTATCCTTAAAATCTACCAGCCGGCGCAGCCGCTCTTCGCCCGTAAACTGATAGTTTATACATTGATATTGATAGCCAAACCGCCTAAACATAGACGGGTGCATTTTTTTCATATGCATCGCCATGCACCACTCGCGGGCTATGGAATATATAGAAAACAGCGGGTTGCGCGAATATCCGACCATCACGGTGGCGAAAACCGCATCCAGCTCGGCAAAATACGGCTCCATGTGCGAACAAAAAGCATTTTTTCTAAACTCGGCATCCAGCATAAAAGCATAATGCTCTATCTCGTCTTCCGGCACATCATAGCGCTGCATAACTTTATCCAGCGTTGCTGTAAGCTTTTGAAAATTTGTGTTAGAAATTTTGTTATCGTCAATCGGCACATAGCCGCTGCGGTATTCGTCATAAAACAAATTTAAGAAAATGTTTTCTTCATCATCAAAATTCCGCTTAAAATCGGCGGCGTCTTCGGCAATAAAAGCCTTAACCTTATCGGCATACGACGGTTCATACACCTGATCTTTTAAATAGTGTATGGCATCTTGTTCCAGTTCTTTATCGGAATATGTTAAGTCAGCAAAGCGCAGCCCCATTGATGCCCTCCCGTTTAGTGACTTTATAGTATATCGCTAAAAAAAATGTGTCAACAGCTTTTTTAATCTCCCTCCCCGAATTTTTTATAAACCTATTGTTTAGATTTTTATATTATGCTATAATAACTTATTATTCAGCAGCCGGAGAAAAATTATGGACCGACAAATTCTAGAAATTCAAAACGATGGCTTTAACCTTTCCTTGCACCGCGGCTTTTTGCTTATAGAAAATAAAGAGATTAACCTTAAACAGCAAGTTCCTTTAGATAATATCCTAGCGCTGGTATTATCGGCTAATAATGTCATGCTGTCTAAAAACATCATAAACGCTGTTTGCGAACAAGGCGGAAACATTATATTTTGCGGAAAAAACTATATTCCGGCTGCCATAACTTTGCCATATGCCGGACATTGGCTTATTGCCCCGCGTATACGGCAGCAAATTGACTGCAGCAAACCTTTGCAGAAAAATTTATGGAAAAACATTGTGCAGCACAAAATTCTAAATCAGGCTGCTGTATTAAACTATTTTTTCCCGCAGCACAGCAATTTAGAAAGGCTAAAAAATTTGGCAAACAATACACTCAGCAATGATGTCGGCAATAATGAAGGCGTAGCGGCCAGCATTTATTTTAAATCGTTATTCGGCAAACATTTTGTACGCGATAGACTAGGCGATGATGTAAATTTATTGCTGAACTACACATATATTGTTTTGCGAGCCATTGTTGCCCGTGCTGTAGCCGGAAACGGTCTGCTTCCGCAGCTGAGCCTCAAGCATTGCACAGCCGCCAATCCGATTCCGCTGGTTGACGACCTTATAGAACCATTCCGTGCTGTGGCAGATAAGTTTGTATTTGAAGAACTGAATAAACTCATCAACATTGACCATATAGAATTGACTCCGACAATCAAAAGAAGCTTAACTCAAATTATCAGTTACCCGGTGCAAACCAACAAGGGTATGGTATCTTTATCTGACGGAATCTATGACTTTGCCGCAAGTTTAGTTAAATGCTTTGAAGCAAAAAAACTCTGCTTAGAATATCCAAAGATTTTGTAAAACAACAAAATAGAGGGCTGCCGCATGCAGCCGATTATATAATTAGCCTCAAATATAACATTTGTTGCTTCCGTTGGCTTTATTCGTTTTACCAAATCCACCTGTGAAACCAGCTCTGACGTCTTATCCACGCTCGGCGGTAATTCTCCACTTCCTCGTCCGAGTACCCCGCGTCCGCCATGAATGACAGGTGTGTCATATACATATCCTGATATTTGATTTTCTGCATTCTCTCTTCTTGCTTGGCTAATTTTCGTGTCTCTCGTAATTTTTCTAGCCAATCTTTGGTTTTCTTGATTAAGCACATCATTAATATTTTGTCCTTTTCCGATTAGTTTATTTTATATATAGCTAATGTCCCCTTTTTATAGTCAAATGTCAAGACATTTAAGTCAAGATAAGACTTAACAATCAATACGGTGCAAACTGTGTTTGGGTTATAGTTGACCGTCTAATTAATCTCTGATATAATATTCCGCCCACATCAATAAACACCCGCGCCGTTATAGTTGACCGTCTAATTAATCTCTGATATAATGACAAACGGCGAGGGCTGGCACGGAATTATGTTATAGTTGACCGTCTAATTAATCTCTGATATAATTAAAAATCCACATTACAAATGGTATGGAGCGTTATAGTTGACCGTCTAATTAATCTCTGATATAATGCTATACTGGAATTAGTGCCTAGTTGGCTCGTTATAGTTGACCGTCTAATTAATCTCTGATATAATCGCGCTTCCGTTGATTTCATTCTTGAAGTTGTTATAGTTGACCGTCTAATTAATCTCTGATATAATAATAAGCCTATGATGGCGACGAATATTGCTGTTATAGTTGACCGTCTAATTAATCTCTGATATAATTAGATTATCCTGATTTTGCTGAAGCAGCCAGTTATAGTTGACCGTCTAATTAATCTCTGATATAATAGTGAAAAGCGACATTGTGCCGCAGCTCTAGTTATAGTTGACCGTCTAATTAATCTCTGATATAATAATTGCACATTCAATTTTGGTATCGGTTGTGTTATAGTTGACCGTCTAATTAATCTCTGATATAATAAATCCGACAACATCAAGTGGTATTTTCCAGTTATAGTTGACCGTCTAATTAATCTCTGATATAATTGAAGATGTCATCAAGCATTGGAATAACAAGTTATAGTTGACCGTCTAATTAATCTCTGATATAATGAACACAGATTACAGAGAATTGGTTCATCTGTTATAGTTGACCGTCTAATTAATCTCTGATATAATTGACAAATTCATTCCGGAATGGATATTGCTGTTATAGTTGACCGTCTAATTAATCTCTGATATAATATCTAAGCAAATAACGCCTTGAAATCAAACGATTTTAAGGCGTTATTACAAAATAAAAATGCTAAAAAACATATATTAAAACAGCATTAACTGTCCATTTTCTTCGCGAATCGCCTCTTCATTTTCCTCATAATTTTTACCCAAATAGTTTTCGGTCATCAAATATTGCTTGTCCGTAACATACAAAAACGACACCGAAGAATTATCAGGAATATATTTTGCCAAGCTTTTAGTTATGGTTTGACCAACTCCTAAACTCTTAACCGGTTTAATATAAACCGAAAATTGTTTCATCATAAAACCATTATCCAAAAGCAAATTGCGAAAACGGGTGGCCTTGCGGGTTTCTTTTTTGGTGCGAACCGGAATGTCAAACATACAAATTATCCACATCATAGACCACCCTGTTAAAGTTTCACGCCGCTGTCTTCGTGCCATTCCACAACACCTTATGCTTTTTCTTTACTTTACCAAACGGTGTAAGTTCTATTTTTCGTGTTTTATGATTTATAAAATAACTTAAGCCCCTATCTTCTAAACTATGAACAAACATATATTTTAAACTTTTATCTTTTGGTGATGTCATACGAGCGTCAGTCATATAATCTATAGTTACTCTACCATCACTAAACTTTTTCACTTTAGCTAAACAACGCGGTTTATCCGTATAAGAAGCCCATTCAACCGGAGTATCCAGCTCCAGCATATCACGTTGCTGAACCGACCAGATAAGTTTTCCGCCGTCTTTTTTCCATTGCGGGATAAAATCAGCTTGATTAACATCAAAGCGTTTAATAACTTCCCAGCCGACTTTGCCGTCTTTCTCATAGAAATCCACACAATGGTTGTTTCCGCTTTTATAAACTAAGTTATGTTTCTTAACAAAAACAAATGAAGATACGTTTTCGTAACATTTGATTTTATCGCCTTTCCATAATTTTTTATCCAGTAAAATATGAAAAGTTTTAGCCGCAATCAGACCATCAGTAATTCTACGTTCCTTTTTGCCATCTGCGACATCTTTTTCATTTTCTTCTTGCAAAATTTGTTCCGCTACATTCCAATACTGTTTAAAATCAGCTACCAATTTTGCTTGCTTTGCCCGATTTTCAGCAATTCCTTCATACCAGCTATCTTTAACACTATCAGGAATCAAGAGCTTGTCCAAATCATTATATGTTTTAACTACCTTAAAAATCTTGCGGGAATATACCGTAATCAAATTGTTCGGATTATCCGGATTCTTACATAATTTTACTTTACCGGTTTCCTCATGAAACTGCCCCAACTTGTTATGGTCCGGCTTGTGAGAAATTTTAACTTCTCGCAATACCTCTAACACTCTGCGGCGAAAATCAGCAACTGACGCTACACTTGTCATCGGCAAAGGAGTAGGCATATATCTTAATTTTTCCTCATTAGACAACCTCTTGACTAAAGCCCGAGTCGTACAAGCCACAGTTATAGCATCCATAGCATGATGGCGATGATCAATACGAGGCTTTACTGACCATTCAGGATTTTTTTCAGGAATCCAGCCATCTTCATTTTTTCTTTCATAACTTACTTCACCTGTATCATTATTAAGCCAATATAAAAATCTCGGTACCTTTATACCCATCAAATCATATTCTAATCCCTGCAAATTCCAACGCCAACGCAGCTCAGAAGTCTGTCCGCCTTTGACTGCTAAAATACGATTTTGCGATACTTCATTAACATCTGAACAATCCACAATCGCCCGCAAATAACGTGCTGTCAGTTTAGAAACATAGCGGGTATCGGTCATATGGCGGGTTGTTTCTTCCTTATCGCCCTCATCTTCATATTGCTCACGGGCATCTGCCTCAAATCTCCACGCTTTATTAGGAGTGTTTGCACGGGCATTTTTCAAAATTTCGCGCAGAACTTCCGGCGATTTTGTTTTTACAAAATAATCATAGGCAAAGTCATCTTTTTTAGCTTCATTATCGGAACGGTTAACCAAACATAAATTATTATAGGTATCAGTTCCGCCGCGGGCTTGCGGAATAATATGTTCAATTTCAAACCCTGCAAAATTCCGAGAAATCCCCTGCGTAGGATTATAAGCATCTTTCCAGCCTTGCTCTTTGGCTAATTTATATTTCAAAATATTTTGCCCTGTCACATAAATATGATGCTCCTGCAGATATTTTTTAGCTTCTTCATTAAGCTTTTCGTTGGCTTTCTGAGCTGTTTCAAATTGCTTTTGCTTATCTGTAGACATTCCGACATCACGCCCCAGCTCAACATGAATATCGTATGGTCTGCCGTATATTCTGACAATTTCATTAACCACCAAGCGAATTTGGTTCAATATCATGTGTACTGCCGGATTCGCCATTTTGCCCCATTTTATTTCTTCCGGTTTCAAACTCTTGTTATTTTTGATAACTAACGGCGGTAAAGGCTGGGTATCGGTTTGTAAAATTTCGCCGTAATACGGCAATTCAAAACATTTGCCTTGATTTTGCCGAGCTATTTCTTCTTCTGCCATAAAACGAGGGTCTTCTTTTGCCAATTTATCGGTAATTTCGCGATGTGAAACCACATTTTCTTTTAGCTTTTCCAAAATAATTTTAGTTGCAGATACACCAAGCATGCCCCTGCCCTTTGGCAGTTTTATCAATAAATCGCTGATATTCTTTTCATCATCTATTTTCAAAATTACTTTAAGCTGGGCAATCAATTCGTCTTCATTATAAAGCCTGCCGTTTTTATCATCGGGGCTTACCGGATTCGCTAAAAATTCTATAAATTCAGCAAATTCAGCTTCTGACAGATTTTTAATATACTCAATTTCAGCAAACTCAGGACGAGAATATAAATAAGCTTTAATCGGCTTATCTTTATCGCCGTCAATAGAAATTTTTTGCTGTGCCGATAATTTAAGCAGCTTTTTAATAGACTTACTTCCGGCATTTTCGCCTTGCAGCAGCAATTCATTTATAATTTTATCACGTTCTTCCAAAGTCAACGGGCGTTTATTAGTATCCGACAAAATGCGGATATTATTAACTTCTTCATAAATGCGGCGCAGTTCAGAAAGCGGATGCGCTTTCAGCAAGCGGTCCTCATTCCTAAAATAAATACATTTACCGGTCGCATACGGAGCTGCCGGACGTTCATAGAACAAAATATCATATATTTCCTGCTTTAAGCCTGCTTTTTGCATTTGCGGAAAATACTCGGCCTGTTTATCCCAAATTTGCTTAAATTCATCCTTTACCAAATAACGAGGCAGCGCATAGTCCACCATGCCGGATTTTTGACGCACAGTACGCAGTTTTACTTTTGGGTGTTCGCCGTTTTCATCTTTTTCATAGCTTTCTAAAATCCGTTTCCAAAAGAATTCGCCGATGGTGCGGGAGTTTGTTTCTTTCAAATGACTAGCCAGTAATTCATAGGCAGTTTGTTTCTTTTTAGATTTTTCGCCGGCATCTAAAACTTCTTCTTCCATTTCTTGCGCCGCAGAAACAAAACCGGCGCCGCGGTGCTTAGCTATATGCAGAATTGCTCTGCCGACAAAATTTTGGTTTTCCAATTTTTCATTCAAAGCATCAAAACGAATCTTATAAGGAGATTTTGATTTAAGATTATCTGTCCCCTCCGGATTCGGAGAAACCCAGAGCTGATTTTCATATAATTTCTGTGCCAAAAGTTCCAAGCGCTTTTTAGTACGAATCAAATTTTTCCGTGCCGAACGCTTTGCCCGCCTTTCCTCTGCGCCGTCCGAAACTTCAAAAATACGCACTCCGGCATCAACAATATCTTGCACATTATTTTGTTCATCCAACGCTAAAACAGCGCTGCCGATAGAACTTACACCTAAATCCAAACCTAAACGATACTTCATTTTGCCACCTGTAAATAATTTATAATGCTAAAGATTATATTATTTTTCTTGACAAAGCAATAGAATTATTCTTATAATAATCTTGTTATGTGTAAGACGTAATTTTTTCAGAGATTAATTAGACGGTCAACACATATATAATAAGGCTGAAAATGCCGTAAGATGAGGGGGCGATGCGTTGCCCCCATTATTTTTTAGGACATAACTGCTTAAATTTTATACATTTTCAAAAAAAATGACAAAAATACACAAAAAAGTATTAACAAACGCTTTTTGTCATGATATAAAGTAAACATAAATTTAATAGTTATGTATATTTTTAGAAATAGCAATCGTATTCGCGACAGGTAGTCTCTTCTACTTTAATTAGATGTCAAACTTTTTAATAAACCTGCATATGATTAGAGCTTCACCTTAAAAGGATTTAGATTAAATTGTAAAACTCGGTCTTATAACTTTTTTTTAAAACCCTTTTAGCATGATTAGAGCACCAACAAACATTTAGAGTTCTGCATTTTTAGATTACTCGGTTACAGATTTTTTAAAGACACGAACCCTTTATGATTAGAGCGCCATAAAATAAAGTTTTTATAATTTGTGAGCTTAAATTTTAAGAGACATAAAAAACTTTATTATCATGATTAGAGCCTCCCCCGCTTTTACGAATTAAATTTAGTTTTATAAAGAAGTTAAGTAACCCTGATATTGCATATATCAATCTTACAATTCTTTACCTCCTTGCTCTTTGGCTTGGAGGTTTTCTTTTTTTAAATATCCATAAGAAAAACGCCCCAGTTAGGAGCAAGGGCGTTTCGGAGAAAAACTGCCGTTTTTTTATTGTGAGAGTAAACGGCAATCTTTGGAAAATTCGGGCGGTCAAAAAAAATAAATTTTTTTTCAATCGTCACAATCTTCCAAACTCAGTAATATTTCCATTGAATGGAACATTTGTTTCCGGTTTTGCAGCCGCAAGCCGTCGCCGCTGTGCCAACCGGCATCGGAACTGCCGACACACTTCCGCCAGGACAAGCTGTATTGGTATCGCCTTTGCAGCCGATTAAACCTGTATCTGTACTAGTATCATTATATGTTGTAATCTCATCTGAAGCGGCTTTAATATAAATCAAACCGGATGAATAGCCTGAACCCCAATCGTTTGTTGCTAATGTAATGCAGGCTTCACGAGACAAACCGTTAAAGGTTAAAGTAAACGCTTTTTTATCTGTATTAGTCGTGCTGCTGGCCTCGCTTATTACTACGGTGCCGTTAAAGGCGTTAGTTAAATCTGCAGTAGTTCCAAGTTCATCCGGCACCACACCCATAGAAACAGCGTTGGCGTTGCTCAAATCAGTATAATCTTTTTGCTGGGCATATAATGTTTTGATATTAGCTATAAGCATAGAAACATTGTCGGCAACCTTATTGGTTTTGAATTTATTCATAGCTTTAGAATAGCCGGCAATACCGCCTACCGAAAGCACACCGATAATCGCCAGAACGCCCAGCATTTCAATCATTGAACGTCCGGACTGCTCATCATATTTATAATTGTTCATTATATCCTCCTATATTATCAATAATATTTCCACGCAATGCCGCAGGTGTTTCCGCTTGTACAGCTGCAAGCGGTTGCTGCTTTGGTTACAGACATCGGCATAGAGTTGCCTGGACAGGCTGTATAACCGGATTTTGCCGCCGGAGTATCATCCTGAGGCTCTAATGAAGCAAAAGACTGAGACTCAACTGCACCTTTAGTATCAGACTTAGACTCTTCTGTTTTTTTAGCTGTTTTAAAGTTTACCCCCTCAGCGCCGGTGCAGCCGATTTTATCACTCAGCACCTTATTGCCGATTGCCGAACCTTGAGCTGCCATAGCGATTAAGCCGGATGAGTAGCCTGAACCCCAGTCGTTTGTTGCTAATGTAATGCAGGCTTCGCGAGACAAACCGTCAAAAACGATATTAAAGGCTTTATTATCATCATCTGCTGTGCTATCCGCCGTACTTATATAAACATCGCCGTTAAAGGCGTTAGTTAATTTTGAAGTGGTTCCAAGTTCATCCGGCACCACACCCATATCTACAGCGCTTTGATTTGTCAAACCGCCATAAGTTTTTTGCTGAGCATATAAAGTTTTAATATTTGCCACCAACATAGAAACGTTGTCAGCAACCTTATTAGTTTTGAATTTATTCATAGCTTTAGAATAGCCGGCAATACCGCCTACCGAAAGCACACCGATAATTGCCAGCACGCCCAGCATTTCAATCATTGAACGGCCAGCTTGTTCTTTATAGTTATAATTATAATTATTCATTGTTTTCTCTTCCATAATTCTTGTTAAACACAAAAAAATAGCCACCGACGAGGTAGCTGGAAGTTGGAAACTACTGAATGAAATATAGTGTAGCATATTAGCTATGCACATAGCTTATTTTGCTACCTTCCAGCCAACAAAGCTAGAAGGCATATACATAGTTTATCGTCCCTGTATTACAAGACGTTCATTCAAGAGGCTTCCACACCCCAGACAGACTATCGCCTATCCATTTGTTACTTTAGCTAACATTTTTATAAATGTAAAGGAAAAAGTTTTGCCAAAATATTTTAGATACAGCTCTTGACTTTTGTCTAAAAAAAAGCTATAAGATAATTATATTTTGAATTATTTTTTTATATTATTAACTTTCAGAGGGAACGGGACGTGTAACAGGACACACCCTCTATAAACAAACCCAGATTGACTATGGCTAAGTTAAAAGTTTTGACACAGGATGTTCAGCAGCAGATTTCAGATTTGAAAGTTTATCGCTCAGGCTGGGCCAACGATATTCGTGAAGGCTGGCAATTTGGTGATGAAGCAGTACAAAACATATTGCTGAGTTTGTATGAAATTTCAGGCTCGATAATTTTGGCCTTAGAACAGGTTGTCAACGGACATTACAGTGATAAAA
Organism: uncultured Alphaproteobacteria bacterium; assembly: GCA_934271715.1. Classification (GTDB taxonomy): domain Bacteria; phylum Pseudomonadota; class Alphaproteobacteria; order RF32; family CAG-239; genus RUG410. Next base: position 46,583 of record CAKQRZ010000002.1, on the reverse strand, counting down.
TGGCTATGATTTTGGTTAAGTGCAGACTTAAAAATCTGGTAAAATCAGAAAGCTTTAAAGATTATAAATCTTTGTGCGCTCATGGTTTTACTGATGTGATTTCTACCGGCACAAAACAACATATCCGCATTATGTTTGATTGTCTCGACCTTTTAACCGCTTAGCGGTTCTGTATAATAAAAGCACAAAGTTTTTAAACTTTGTGCTTTTTTTTATGAGGCATACCATCAAAATTCCAAAGTTAAGGTGCAAAGTTCATTGCCGGCAGAACATGCGGAACATGCATCTTTCATTTGCTGCAGAGTTATGTCTTTTAAGCAGAGTTTATCTCCTCCGCAATATTTATCACCATAATATAGTGTGTTGGAGCCTCTAGAATGGAATGCCCAACTGCAAAATAGAATTTCATGAAGAGGCTGTGATATATTTTGGAAAAATTCAAAGCAGGCATTACTTGAAAAAGAATGAATAAAGTTTTGATTATCTTTAGAACCGGTTTTACCAAAAAATATATCAAAAACAATATATCCGCTGCGCGAAAATATAGAAACTTGATTTCCATAACTGTCAGTATACAGTCCCGCAACTTTCCAAGCTTCCGGAACAATGTTTAAGGCTTGTATTAAATTATTTAGGCTATAGTTATTGGGCAGTTTTTTAAGGTCATCGGCATGTTGCAGCAATCCTTGAATTAAATAACTGTATTCGCCAATTACTTTATTTAATTTATACTTCTCCATAGCTTTGCTATAACCGGCAATTCCACCGACAGACAATACTGCTATTATCGCCAGCACGCCGAGCATTTCAATCATTGACCGCCCCACGCTGCTGACGTCATTGCGAGCGGAGCGAAGCAATCCAGAACCCTCCCCCCTGCTCTTTCCTTTGAAAAATTCTATACTCTTAAACATCTTATTCCTCCTTAATTGTGTAAAAAAAACGACCGTTATTTTTACACACTCAGAATAAGACGCTGATAATTCTTACAAAACCACAAAAAACATCGTAAATATAAAAAGTTATTGCAAATTCCAGCAACCTTTGCTAGACTATAAAAAACAGCCTAAAAACTGTCCCTTTTAAACGGTCGTTTTTTTTACACACTTTTGACTAGCAAACCTTTGCAATACCGCCTGAATATTAAGCCATTTTTTGGATTTCCGCTTAAAAAAACATTGACAATTTAAGATAAAAAAGCTTATTTAGATTCAGTATCTTAATTATTTACTTTAAAATTATTATTATGAATAGAGAAAAAGCTTTAAAGAAAATTGCTGAGATTATGCGTAAAAATAACCTCAGCTGCAATGAAGTGATAAATTTTGTCAATACGCAGAATATTGACCTGCCGGAGTTTGATTTGCTTTGCTTGGTTAGCAACAAATTAGTCCGCCTCCCCTTTGCTGAGGGAAAAAACTATAACCCGCAAGGCTTGTACCCGTTTAAAAATGATAAGCGCTACATCTGTGTTAGGGAATCAGGGATGATATATCGCAGGTTTGCTGATGAAAATTTGCTGCTCCGCGAAGATTTCTGCGAACAGATTTATCCTCTTCGCAAACAAATAAACAATGCCTTGTCTTTGTTAGATAAGCCGCTGCTGCAAGGCTGCTATTTTGCGGTCGGCAAAACTTTAAGCGACCAAAATTGGATAGTCAGCTTTGACGACAATCCGACTAATCGGCTGGCAAGTGATTATTATGATGATGTTCCGGCTAAAGCCCGCTATTTCGGCGTTCTGTAACATGTAAAAAGTCCTCTTTTGAGGACTTTTTTTATATTGCAATCCGCTGAAGTTAGATTTCAAACAGCAATCTTTTTATATCATTATTTACAACCATAAATTTTTATACCCAATAAAAATACAATTACCCTTGACTTAAATATGCTTATAAAGTATAAGATTTTAACCATTGTTTATTTCATACACTATAATGGCTTATGAAAACAAAAAAATAAATGCATAACACTTTGTACATTAAGGCAATTACAATGTTAACCAAAATAAAAAAGCATATAGACAGGCATAAAATCATATCTTTTGATATTTTTGATACATTGCTGGTCCGTCCGTATTTTAAGCCTGCGGATTTATTTTTACATCTGGAAAAAATGCACAGCCTTTCGGGATTTGCCCTTGCCCGCATGGCTGCCGAACAAGAAGCGCGCCTGCACAATCCGCAAAAAGAAGACATTACTTTTGAAGAAATTTATGCAGAGATTGACGAGCGTTTTAAAGCTGCAAAATCTTTAGAAACCGAGCTGGAAAAACAGGTTTTGCGCCCTAATCCGGAGCTGAAAGAAATTTACGATTACGCCGCCGCGCAGAAAAAGACTATTGTAATTGCCTCGGACATGTATCTGCCGTCGCAGTTTTTAGCTGAAATATTAAAAGGCTGCGGCTATACCGGTTTTGATAAAATTTATGTTTCGGGAGAGCTTAACAAAACCAAAACGAAAGGCTCGCTGTTCAGACAGATTCTGCAGGATTACGCCGCTGAGCCTCAAGATATTTTCCACATCGGCGACAACCCTAAATCTGATTATAAAACACCTAAAAAGCTGGGTTTACAGGCCTTTTTATATGAGCAAATAACCTCGCAGTTTATTAAGGCTAAACATTTTGAAGCCTTGGTCAGAAAAAACCAAAGAAGCCTCGGGCTTTCTATTTTGCTGGCTCTGCAGGCTTATCATTGGAAAAAACTTCAATATGCGGAAAACACACCTGATTATTGGTATGATTTAGGCTGGAAATACGCCGGACCAAGTGCTTACGGCTATACGAGGCATATTAAAAAACAAGAGCAGAATCTCGGGCTGAAGCACTTGCTTTTTGTTGCCCGCGACGGCTATCTGCTGCAAAAAATTTACAACACTTTCGCTGCTCCGCTGCCCAATGACTATATTTATGCGCCGCGGTACATCAATTTAATCTACCGCTTGGGATATAATAAAAAGAAGATTGACCAGATGCGTCCGATTATTGATTATTACGCAGCTCAAAACCCTGAAATTAAACAGGATTTAGCAGAGGCGGATTTAATTAAGCCTAAAGATTATCATAAGTTTATCCAAAACCACATTCAAACTATTATGCCGCTTGCCCGCAAGGCCTTTGCCGGTTATGCCGAATATGCCCAAGCGCTGGCCGGCGGTAAAAATCAAAAAATCGGCATTATTGATACGGTTACCGGCGAATTTTCATCTCAGCGTTTAATTCAAAGCGCCCTGCCCAACCCTGTCTGCGGAATGTATTGGAGCATTTTAAACCTGCCGGAGCAAACGGTTATGGAAAATAACTGCTACCTAGAAAATACGGAACCTGAAACCGGAAGCTGCAAAATTTTTACGACCAACTGGAATTTTATGGAGTTTTTAATAACCAGCCCCGAATATCCGATAAAAAATCTGCATAACGGCAAACCTGTTTATGAAGAAAATCCGTCAAGCTATGAAGTTACCCGCAGCCGCTGCTATAAAGACATAGAAAAAGGCGCCTTGTCATTTTGCAAAGAAATCAATGAATTGTTTAAAGGCCAAGATATCTGCCTTTCCGGAACCGACATTGTAGAATACATCAACTGCTTTTTAGCGAATCCCGATAAAGACGACTTTAAAAATATGAAAGAAATCCGTTTCGGCGAAGACAGCGCACATACAAAATATGTGCCGCTGACGGTTTATGCCTGCGGCAAAGGCGAGCTTTTACACCCGATGAAAGCCTTAAAATTGCTGAAACAAGCCAGCTGGTTTACGTTTCCGCAAAAACTGATATTGGTTCTGGCTTCGCCGCTAAAGCTCAAAATGCGAGGGCTGAAGGTTATTAAATTAACTTTTTTACCGTATTTGAGCAGAAGATATCTGACTTTTAATTTGCAGCCGGCCAAAAGAATTTTGTGGCAGCTGATAATCGGCAATTACAGAGAGGAAAAATAATGACAACATATTACATTGTGAGCGGCGGGTTTGACCCGATACACGAAGGGCATATAGAAATGATAAAGCAGTCGGCAGCCAACTCTGACGGCGTGATTGTTTTAGCTAATTCCGACGCGTGGCTGTGCCGTAAAAAAGGCAAGAATTTCCACAATATTAAAACCCGTTTGGCAATTTTAGAAAATTTAAAAGGCGTGATAGATGTGTTGGAATTTGATGATTCCGATAACTCGGCGTCTGACGGAATCCGCAAAGCCCGCGCCAAATATCCTGATGCGCATCTGGTGTTTGCCAACGGCGGCGACCGCGGCAAGGATAATATTCCGGAAACCGCAACATGCAAAGAATGTCAGGTGGATTTGGCTTTCGGCGTCGGAGGCGACAACAAAGCTAATTCATCTTCTTGGATTTTAGAAAAATGGAACAGTAAATAAAGGAAAAAAACAATGACAAAAACAGCGTTAATTACAGGTATCACAGGTCAAGACGGTTCATATTTGAGCGAACTGTTGCTGGAAAAAGGCTACGAAGTTCATGGGCTGGTTCGCCGCAGTTCTTCGCACAACACCCAGCGTATTGAACATTTGCTGGGCAATCCGCACTTGCATTTGCACTACGGCGATTTGACCGATTCATTAAATATTGTACGTTTGGTAAAAGAAATTGAACCTGATGAAATTTATAATTTAGGCGCACAAAGCCATGTTAAAATCAGCTGGGATTGTCCGGAATTTACGGCAGAAAGCGATGCGCTCGGCACTTTGCGCCTGCTGGAAGCTATCCGCATTAACGGTTTGGCTAAGAAGACGCGTTTTTATCAGGCTTCTACATCTGAGCTGTTCGGTTTAATTCAAGAGCCGGTGCAGTCCGAGAAAACTCCGTTTTATCCGCGCTCGCCGTACGGCGTTGCCAAGCTTTACGGCTATTGGATTACTGTGAACTATCGTGAAAGTTTCGGCATTTTTGCCTGCAACGGAATTTTGTTTAACCACGAATCTCCGCGCCGCGGCGAAAACTTTGTAACCCGCAAAATCACTTTGGCGGCTACCCGCATTAAAGCCGGCCTGCAGGATTGCCTGTATTTGGGCAACTTGGATTCAAAACGCGACTGGGGTCACGCCAAAGACTATGTAGAGGGCATGTGGCGTATGCTTCAAGCAGACAAGCCAGAAGATTTTGTACTGGCAACAGGCACTACCACTTCTATCCGCGACTTTGTAAAACTTGCATTCAAAGAATGCGATATTGAGCTGGAATGGTCAGGCAAAGGCGTTGAGGAAAAAGCCGTAAACAAAGCAACCGGCAAAGTCGTAGTAGCGGTAAATCCGGAATTTTTCCGTCCGGCTGAAGTAGATTTACTGTTGGGCGACAGCACTAAAGCCCGCACGGTTTTGGGCTGGAAACCGACTTATGATTTAGCGGCTTTGGCGCATGAAATGGTTCTGGAAGACGCCAAAATCGCGGCTAAAGAAAAGCTCTTAAACGACAACGGCTTTGCTGAAAAGACCACCTACGCCGACTAAAAGGAGAAAATCTATGAGTGAACTGATAGAATTTATAAAACCTGATTTTTGTTTTGAAGACGAGCGCGGCTCGCTGGTGCAGCTGTGCCGCCAAGGCTGGAAGCAAATTAACGTTTCCACCTCCAAAGCCGGCGTTTTCCGCGGCGGACATTACCACAAACATAATAATGAGGCATTTTATATTATTGACGGAGAAATTGAAATTTCTTTGGTCAAAGGCGAGCAAAAAGAAAAAGTTACAGTCAAAAACGGCGACTTTTTTGTGCTGAAGCCCTATGCGGCTCACTCATTTTTGTTTAAGCAAAACACCACCATGGTGGCTTTGTATGACAAAGGCGTAGAAGAAGAAAACGGCGTTAAAGATATTTATCCGGCGGAGGTTTAAATGTATTTGTTGATTGGCGGCAGCGGCTTTTTAGGGCGCTACCTGATTAAAAATATTTTAAGCGAAACAACAGACAGCATAATTGCCACGGACAGAACGCCGCAGCCAAGCGACACCCCTCGCCTGCGCTGGGAAAAATGCGACATCTGCGATATGGCGGATATTGAACGCCTGAACAAAATCTGCGCAGCGGAAGAAAATCTGAAAGTCGTGTTTTTAGCGGCTTATCATCATCCGGATTTGGTAATGAAAAATCCTAAAACCGCATGGCAGGTAAACGTGATTTGTCTGGCGGAGTTTCTGAACCGAATGGATAACATCAAAACGCTGTATTATCCGTCTACCGAAGTGGTTTACGGACAAGGTATTGACGGTTACCGCTTTAAGGAAGACGCCGCCCTGCATCCGGCAAACCGCTACGGCGCGCATAAGACTGTTGCCGAACGCATGGTAAACGTTGCCGGATTTAACGCTGTGCGTTTTCCGGTTTTGATGGGACCGAGTCTGGTGCCGGGCAAAAAACATTTTTATGATGAAATTGTAGAAACCGTAAAAAACGGCGGCACAATGGAAATGTTTGAAGACCAGAAGCGCTCTATGCTGGATTTTGACACCGCGGCGAAAATGCTGATTAAGCTGATAGAAACTCCGGATGCGCGGCAGTACCCGATTGTCAACATCTGCGGCGACGAAGCCCTGTCTAAGTATGAACTTGGCAAAAGAATCGCCTGCCGGCACGGGCTGGATGAAAGCAAAATCATCCCTATCCGCATGGACGGCGACAGCAAAATTTTTACCGCCAAACGCGCCAAGGAAACCTTGCTTGACAACAGCTTGCTGAAAAAAATACTGGGTTTAACCGAACTTAAAATCAATATATAGGATTATAAAATGTTTTCCGATAAATTACAAAATTTAATAGACAATTCAGATGTTGTGTCTTTTGATATTTTTGACACGCTTATTATCCGTTCCTACAACCAGCATACAGACTTGTTCCGCCATATAGAAATTGCTAAAAACGCCGAGAGCTTTGAAGCCAAGCGCATAGCCGCCGAGCAGGAAGCCCGCAGCGAGGCCGGAAAACATAATATAGAAGAAGTAACTTTAGATGAAATTTACCGTCATTTAGATGATAGATTTCAGCCGCTGAAAGAAGCGGAAATCCAGCAGGAGCTGCGCTGTTGCTCGGCCGACAAGAATATGCTGGAAGCCTTTAATTATGCTCTGAAAAACAATAAAAGAGTAGTTATCGCCTCTGACATGTATCTGCCGCAAAAGACGGTTGAAAAGATTTTGCACAATGCCGGCTACAAAGGCTATGAAAAACTCTTTTTATCATCCGAAACCAAGCATACAAAAGTTTCGGGTTCCATGTTTAAAGATATTTTGGAATATACAAAAGTTCCGGCGGCAAAAATTCTGCATATCGGCGACAATCTTTTAAGCGACAGCGATATTCCGGCTAACCTCGGAATCCAGACTTTCCACTATTTGAAAGCCACAGAAATAAATGCCTACGGCGATGATTTTCTGTTTTTCCGCGGCTTGGATGAACGGCTGGTGACAATTCCGCTTTCGGTTATGAAAGGCCTGCTGGTTAAACGCAAGCAGCATCTTTCGGACGACTGGGAAGATTTCGGCTATCAGTACGGCGGCTTAATGACTGTCGGCTTTTGCCAATGGCTGAAAAACGAATTTGACCGTCAAGGCATCCGCAAAGCCTTTTTTATGGCGAGAGACGGCTATATTCCGCAAAAAGTTTTCCAGCTGCTGTATCCGGATTTTGAGACTGAATATATGGCGGCCAGCCGACGCTGCTACATCTGGGCGGGCATGCAGAGCGCTGAGGATATCGCCGACTATCTGACCAGCCACGACACCGACGGCGTAAATTTCGGCGACTATTGGAACGCCCTCGCCTTGGATTGCAATGAGCTTTACAATAAATTCAAAAAGCAATTTAAGCTGAATAAAATCATAACATTCAGCGACAAGGCTTTGTTAAAACAGTTTTTTATTGAAAATTCTGAGCTATTGCAGCAAATCTCCGAACAAGAAAGAAGCGCCGCTTTAGAATATTTTGCCCAAATCGGCTTTGATGACGGCAAGCTGGCTTTGATTGATATCGGATGGCGCGCCAGCGTGCAGAAATTTATTGTAAACGCGCTGAAGCTGGCTCATAAAAAACAAGACATTTACGGCTATTATCTCGGCACGGTTCCGCACAGCCAAAAAAGCATCCGCACTTTAGGATTTTTACTGGATCAGGGAAACCCTAAAGATGTGGAAAGCAATATCAACAAAACCTTGACTCTCTTAGAGCTGATGTTTACGGCTCCGTCCGCCGGAGTGGTTAAATTACTGCGCAATTCCAAAAATGAAATTACTGTAAAACATCAGGAATTAAACGGCAACGAAAAGCACCGCTGTGAAATTTCCGCCAAAATCTGCAAAGGTGTTCTGCAGTTTGCCAAAGATTGGCTGCAAATGACCAAAGAGCTGCCGCTGACGGTTTCTAAGGACGATGCTTATGCCGTTCTGCCTGATTTTGCCTATAAAGCCCGCGCCAAAACCTACAGCCTGCTGCAAAATGTGGCTTATACAGCACAAGCAGGCAACTCCAAGCAAGAAATTCCACTGTATGCAAAATATGATAAAAATAAAACTTTTGCCATTATCTGCACTTGGCCGGGAGCGGAAAGCGCCGAAAAAGAAGTTTCGCTGCGCCTGAAAAAAGCGGCTAAAAATATCGGCATGAATCCGATTTTTATCGCGCCTGACGGCTATATCTGCGATGAAGACACTAACCGGACTTACCGCAAAATCAACGAACACGACTTGCTTTTTGCCATTACCATTCATTTCCGTGACTATAAAATGCTGGACTGCTTCCACTACCATGTTTTGTGGAATCCGCCGGAAATTCCGTTAAACTGCGACGATTATTTATTTCAGCAGAAAAATTATATTTCTAACGACGACTTTTTGACTTATGACGACGGCGGCATGAAAAACCACCTGAAGTCCGTATTGATAGACGATGAAAGACAGCTGAACGGCAACTCCTGCTTGGTCGGCTCGTTTCCTAAGTCTGAGATGCTGAAGCCGGATTTAAGCAATCCCAAGCTGTTTTATTGCGGCATGAACTGGGAAATATTGGGCGGCTGGTCTAAAAACGGACGCCACATGGGTTTATTCCGTTTGCTTGATGACCATAATTTAGTTACGATTTTCGGTCCTAAAAAGCCTAAAGGATGGAACGTCGCACCATGGGCCGGCTATAAAAACTATCAGGGAGAAATTCCGTTTGACGGATTTTCTATTTTGCAGGAAATTCACAAATGCGGCGTGGTTTTAGCCGTTTCCAGCGATGCGCACCGCCGCGCCGGCGCCGTCACCAACCGCGTATATGAAGCCTGCGCCGCCGGTGCCGTGATAATTTCGGACGATAATCCGTTTATGAAAAAACATTTCGGCGACAGCGTTTTATATATTGATTTTAACAAAGAAAATCCGCTGGATACTTATCGGCAGATTGTGGAAAAACTGGATTGGATAAAGGCTAATCCGGCCAAAGCCTTAAAGCTGGCTATGGCTTCGCAAAAGATTTTTGCCGAAAAGTTCTGCATGGAAGTTCAGCTGCAGCAGGTTTTGGCTAATCATGAAAACCGCAGAAAAGCCGTGGCCGAAGCCATGTATTCACAGCATCCGGAAGAAAATATTTTGGCGGTAACCTACTGCGACGCTCCGTTATTTAACGCGGCGGAGCGCTATCGCCTGCAGCATGTGATAAAGCAGATTCAAAACCAGAATATGGCAAACATTACCTTAGCCATTGCCTGCGACGCCTCTCAGCAAGACGAGATACAAGCGCTGATACCGGCAGGCTGCGGCAATATAAAAACAGTACCGTTCGCTTTGTTTAATAAAAAGCACTCCAAAATGCTGACCCGCGGGCAGATGCTGCGCCGGATTCAGCAGCAAATTCCGCATGCGGCGTTTTGTATTCTGCAAGGCTGCGAGATTTTGTTCAGCGACCACTTTGCCATTTTGAAGCGCAAGCTAGAAAACCGTCCGCAGGCTGGCATCGCCTACTCCGGCTGCTTTAGAGCCGAAAAGGACAATAACCGCTACCTGCACTGCCGCGGCGTTATTCCGTACAACGATTTTTATAATTGCTGCGTTGTACCGAGCGGCATGTTTTTATTTTCGGCGCAAACCGAAGAATTTCTACCGCCGTATGCTGATGATTCGCTGGACGGCTACGAATTTTTTGCCTATCTGAACCGTGCTGTTTACACGCATAAATGCGAACCGGTTTATTCGCAGCATGTAACCTGCGGCATCAACGTAAGCTTGCCATGGCAATATCAATCCACGGTTCTAACCGGAAAAATGCAGAAAAACTTTATTCAGGGGCTGGTTGCCTATGACTATGAGCAAGCCACGGCTAAAGTCCAAAACTGTGGACAAGTTGTGCAAACCTATTCCGCAGTCGGAAGTTTTGACTATTATACTTTCAAAAATAATCTGCATATGATTAGAAGCATTTCGCATAAAATCATGTGGCTGAAAATTGCTAAAATTTTCTGCCCGCTGCCGGCTAAACGAAAGAAGATAAACGAAAAAATCGCTAATCTAAAAGATGAACGCAAATCATATAAACACTTCTAAAAACGGAAAAAATGCTATGACTAAAATAAACTTACTTTCTTCCGGAAACTATGACTATCTCAAAAGCAATCTGCTGGCGCAATGCCCCGATTTTAATGAGGTAAAAATAGAAACCAAAACTTTTCCCGACGGCGAGCGCTATTGGAAAATCGGCGAAAGCGAAAAGCTGCACGGCAAACCGGCGGTTTATATCTGCGGCACGATTGACGACAACGCCATTTTTGAGGCTTATAACATGGCCTGCACTTTGGTGCGCGAGCAATGCTCGTCGCTGCACTTGGTTCTACCGTATTTCGGCTATTCCACCATGGAACGCGCCGTAAAAAGCGGCGAAGTCGTAACCGCCAAAAACATCGCCCGCATGTTCAGCTCGCTGCCGCTTTCAGCGATGGGCAACTATATTTATCTGATGGATTTGCACTCTCTGGGCACTCAATATTACTTTGAAGAGAATCTGCACCCTATCCATTTGACCTCTGAACCGGTTATAGACAGCATTATTGCCGATATCCGCAAGCAGAGCAGCTGTCTTGTTTTGGCTTCGGCCGATATGGGGCGCGCCAAGTGGATAGAAAAAATGAGCAACCGACTGAATCTGCCCGGAGCCTATATCATGAAAAAGCGCATTTCCGGCTCCGAGACCGAAGTTGAAGCCCTAAACGCCGATGTAAAAGGCTGCGACGTGGTTATTTTTGACGATATGATACGTTCCGGCAGCTCCATTATCAACGCGGCTAAGGCTTATAAATCTATCGGCGCAAACGATATTTATGTTATCTGCGTACACGGCGTTTTCACTCCGGGAGCGGTGCAAAATCTACAAAACAGCGGCGTTATAAAGCAAGTATACTGCACTAATACGCACCCTAACGCCTTGGCTAATGCCGGAGATTTTCTGAAAGTTTATGACATTTCAAAAATTTTGCTGCAGAATCTGAAAATTTAAGAATTTAGGGCGGTAAACTGCCGCAGCTAAACATTATAATATTTAGCAATCAACCTGATAATCCATAAATATGGATTATATAATCATAGTATAACCCTAGTTTGGTGTGGTAAAATACACATTCGGATGAGGAGTGTATAACTGATGACGAATGCTGAATTTATCGCCGTTTTAGGCAGTAAAATTGCCCGCCTGCGCAAAATGCGGGGACTCAATCAATTTGAGTTTGCCGATGTTTGCGGGAAAATGGTCAATACTGTTTCAAAAATAGAACGCGGTATCGGCGACCCTCGCCTTTCTACTCTGCTGGACATCGCCAAAGCCTTGGATATTCCGCTGACCGAGCTGCTGGACAGCACAAGATTTGCCAATACTCAGCCCGGCGCCGGCTCAGACCTTGACGTGCAGATTATTGAGCTGCTGGAACGCTGCGACGATGACGCAAAATCCGCAGTTTTAACCCTGCTGAAAGTTTTAACCCGATAAAAACAAAAAATAAAAGAAACGCCCGAGTTAGGAGCAAGGGCGCTTCGGAGAAAAACTGCTTTATCTGAGAGTAAAAGCAGTCATTAGCAATATGCGGACGGCCGTCGGATATCACTCAGGCCGTCACGCTTTGCCAAACTCAGTAATATTTCCAAGCAATAGAACAGGTGTTACCTTGTTTGCAAGAGCAAGCTGATGCAGCTTTGGTAACAGACATCGGAACTGGGTTAGAAGTACCGCCCGGAGTAGCAATTTTATCTGAACCGGCATTACCAATCCAAATAGCATTCAGACCTCCTTTATTGCTCAAATCTTCGCCATCAGCCTGAAGAGCGATTAAGCCTGAAGAATAACCGGAACCCCAGTCGTTGGTAGCCAATGAAATGCAGGCTTCGCGGGAAAGTTTTGTAAATACAAGAATAAATGCTTTATTATCACCACCAGCTGTGCTGTCTGATACATCAATATAAACCGGACCGCTGAATGCGTCTGTCAAAGTTCCGGTATTTTCATTTGTACCTAATTCATCTGGAACCACGCCCATAGAAATAGCAGTTGTGTTACTCAAACCGGCGTAGGTGTTCTGCTGAGCATATAAAGTTTTGATATTAGCCACCAGCATAGAAACGTTATCCGCAACTTTGTTGGTTTTGAATTTGTTCATAGCCTTAGAATAACCGGCAATACCGCCTACAGACAATACACCGATAATCGCCAATACGCCCAACATTTCAATCATTGAACGGCCGGCTTCATTTGTTTTAATCATAGTCATTGTTTTTCTCCTATTTTATATTATAATGTCTAAATATACATTATACACATATTAAAACACATTATAATATTTAAATCAATACAATAATAGTTATATAACTTTAGATATATCTGCCGGAGAAATGGCAAACTTTTTATAATTTATTTCTAATAGGAAACTAAAAAAGCCTTGAAAAATCAAGGCTTTAACATTGGCTGCTTCACCTGGACTCGAACCAAGATTGACGGAGTCAGAATCCGCTGTCCTACCATTAGACGATGAAGCAAATATCATCAGACAACGAGCTAGTAATAAGACAATTTTTTTTACTTGTCAAATACTTTTATCAAAAAACTCTTCACTTTTCTAAAATCTATGTTACATTGCAGAAAATAAGGAGAAAAGCGATGGTTAAAAAATCTTTTTTGCAAAGCATTTGGAATGTTATTGTCGGCGATGCCGAAAAAAATAAGCAGCACCGGATTTCTGCCCTGCAAGCGGAAATTTTGCAAAAGAATTATGTTGAAAACCAGAAAACCGCTCCGAAAATTACTGATTATCCGCCCTATATAGATGTGGCGCGGCAGCTTTTTTCCGAAAAAACAGAAATTTTCCGGGCCGCTGTTTTTTATCTGCGCCGCATAGCCGAAAATGAAAGCAAATATGCTGAGCCTATTTTCAAAATTATGCAGCAATATGCGCAGACTGCCGACCGTCCGGCTGAAGATATGTCTTTTTTAGACGAGCAAATGCAGCAGATTGAAAAAAATATACATTTTGCCGCATAAAAGCATAAAATAAGTAAAAAATTACAAAACTTCCCTTGAACAAACAAAAATCAAGATTATCTACACTCCTGTAAATTGAATTTACGACGTTAAATAAAAAATATTAAGGAGTAAATATGTCTACCGGAACTGTAAAATGGTTTAACACCCGCAAAGGTTATGGCTTTATTCAGCCCTCTGTCGGCGGGAAAGATGTTTTTGTGCATATCACCAAGCTGGAAGAAATTGGCTTGCGGCGTTTATATGAGGGGCAAAAAGTCGGATATCAGCTATATGACGACCGCGGACGGATTGCCGCCGGAAGCATTGTGGTTTTAAGCTGAAAAAAAATCAACAAAAAACTTGACAAATAAAAAGTGACATGCTAAATACGAGTCACTTTTTAATTTTTATATATTTTATTATTAAGTTAATAAATCTGTTATTCATAACTCCGTTGTGAAATGAGGTTTTGATAGTTTTTGCCGATTTATTCGTTAAAAGTTTCTAAGCAAAATCGGTAAATTCCATAGTTAGCCATGCTCCATTGTGAAATGCGGTATGGTTTTTAGCTGAAATATACATATAGATTTAATTAAACTTATAAGAACTTAGTTTTTTTTCGTAATTTAAAAAGTTAGGCTTCAGCTCTGTTGTGAAACACGGCTGCGGCATTTTAATAAAATGAGACTGAATTCTTGATGTTCCATTATTTTTTATTTCTGTTTTGTTGCGAAACACGGCAGAAATATTTTTAATTAAATTTATCTTTGAGATATAAAAACTTCCCGCTCCTAAAAAAAGCCGGAAGTTTTTTTGTGTTTGTGCAAAGTGCTTTTTGCCGTTGATTTTTTTCTGCCGCCATGTTAGCTTTTAAGAGGTATAACCTTGTATAGGAGCTGTTTATGAAACTTTGCTATTTTGTTTTGCCTGCAGTTATGGCTTTGGTTCAGCCTTTGCATGCTGAAGAAAATGAGATTCAGCTAACCAATGCCGATGATTTATTTTTTTCGGAAACAGATAATCTGGAAACGGTGCGTGATAAAAACGGAAACCCATTTACCGGCGCTGTCCGCAAAAAAGACGACGAAGGGCGCACTATAACTTATTTTTATCGCAACGGCCTGCGCAACGGCGTTATTACCTCTAAATATGAGGACGGAAAACTGGAATTTGAAATTACCTACCGCAAAGGCAAAAAGGACGGCGAAGAGATTTATTTTTATGAAAACGGCAATCCTAAGCACAAAAAAACATATAAAGAAAATGTGTTAAACGGCGAAGAAACGCTTTTTTATGAAAACGGCAAGCCGCAGCTTCAAAATCACTATATCAACGGTAAAAAAAACGGCGAAACCACATATTTTGATGAAAATGGAAACCGCACCAAGATTGAACATTTTAAAGATGATATGAAAGACGGTATAGAACATATTATCTCGGATAATTCGCTGGTGGAAGAAAATCATTACACGGACAGCGTTTTAAACGGTGTAACCAAAAAATATAATAAAGAATATCAGACAGATGAAATAGAATACGCTGACGGCAAAAAAAACGGTATTGCCCGTCATTTTAACAAAGACGGCAGCACTACCGAAGTTCCTTATGTAAACGACCAAAAAAACGGCACAGGCATTGCGTATTATCCGGATAAAAAAATTGCCAATAAGGCGGAATATCGGAATGATGCCAAAAACGGCATGAGCCTTAAATATTATAAAAACGGCAAACGCCAGCTGGCCGAAACCTACAAAAACGACAAGCCGGAGGGCATCAGCCGCACTTTTACGCAGGACGGCGAGCTGAAAAGCGTCAGCTACTATGTTGACGGTATGGAATTGGCGGTGATAAACATTGAGCAAGACGCCGAGCTGCGGGATATTGCGGCGGCAAATCGGATGGGGCAAATCAGCAAATATACCTCTAAAAAAGCCTATTGGTATCCGGTGCTGTGGCTGGGATTAAACAGCGAAAATCTGGATATTCTGCAAAATCTGGAAAAAGACATGAAAATGTACGGCGCCGCTTTGGATGATATGGCGGTTTATCAGCGTGAGAGCAAAAGCAAATATGCCGATTATAACCGCCGCTTATTTTTCGGGCTTATGCCTTTAAGCTATGCGGTTGATTTGTCGGCGCCGCTGGAAATTTTGCAAAAATTTGCTACTCCGCAGCAGATAAACGGGCAAAATCCGCGCGGCGGCACGGCGCTGCAGGAGGCTATCCGCCTGAATAATCCGGAAATGGTAAAGTTTTTACTGCTGCATAAAGCCGATATTTCTTCAGAACCGAAAATTTTTCTGCAATCGGTTAAAGAGAATGTGGCGCCGGAAATTTTAGAAGAGCTGCTAAAAGCCGGAGCAGATGTTAATGCAGCCGATGAAGACGGCGGAAATGCTGCAGTTTGGGCGGTAAAGCATAATGATTTGCGGCTTTTGAATCTGCTGCAGAAATATCATGCCGATTTTCAGACTTTGCTGCCAGACGGTAAAAATCTGCTGTTTTACGCCGTTAATCTGCATTGTGGCGAGCCGGTTATAAACATGCTGATTGCCACCGGTTTAGATATCAATCAGCCGGATAAAAACGGTAACTTTTTGCTGCTGAATGCGTTAAAATCCAAAGACTATGAACTTACGGAAAAGCTGCTGAAGCTTAAGGCCGATGTAAATATGACCGACAGCAGCAACGAAAGCGCTGCATCTTTTGTGCTGGAAAATTCGGTTCCGCCGAAAATTTTCAAAAAAATCATGGCTAAAAAAGTAGACACTTCCCGTTTGTTTGGAAAGCAGCATAAACCTTTATGGCGCTTGGCGGCCGAAGCCGAGCAGTATGAGCTGCTGAAGCGTTTGTTTGATAAAACCGGCGGCGCGGATAAGCCCGATGCTCAAGGCGTTGTGCCGATTCAGACTATTGTCAATGTCAAAAATATAGAAGATTCAAAGGTTGCCGGTATAATCTTGTCATATATCAGCAGCCAATGGCTCAATGAACATCCGCAATATTGGCAGCAGGTTTTAGAGGCTAAAAATTTGCAGCTGTTTCAAAAGCTGGCGGAAATCGGCTTCAATCCGAATGTTAAAAATGCCGACGGCGAAGAACCGACCCTACAGCTGGTAAAAAGCAACGACAGCCTTGTTTGGCTGGAAGCTTTGGAAAAGCTTAATCCAAATCTGAATATTAGCGACGCTTCCGGCAAAACGCTTTTGCAATACGCTATTGACTATAACAATCTGGACATGGCGCGTAATTTGCTGGAGCATGGCGTAAGCGTCAACCTGCCGCAGCATAACTATCTGCCGAAGCTGAAATCTGATAAAACCGCTATTACAGAGCTGCTTTTGGCAAAGGGCGCCGATACTTCATATATTGCGCCGGACGGCAGAACTCTGTTGATGATTGCGGTGCAGAATTTGAATCTGTCTTTGGCGGAGCATTTGCTGCAAAACGGAGCCGACACCCAAGCCCGAGATAAAAACGGCAACATAGCGCTGTTTTATATTGCCGAAGCCTTAAAAGAAAATCAAAATCTGCCGCAAGATAAACTTTTGCCGCTGGTGCAAACCATGGTGCAGAAACTGCTGCAGTACGGCATAGATATCAACACTCAAAACGGCAACGGCGAAACCGTTTTGATTTATGCGGCAAAAATAAAAGTTCCGTATTATACCGAATTGCTGAAAATATTATCCGAGCAAGGCATGGATGCCGGTGTTAAGGATCAATACGGCAAGACCGCGGCAGATTATGCAAAGTAATAAAAAAAACGCCGGCATTAAAAAAATGTCAGCGTTTTTTTCGTTATTTACGAGGAATAAGCTCCAGCATTCTCTTGATAAGCCCTGGGAATGAACCTAGGCACAGGCTGGCAGAAAATACAAATGACAGAGCCATTTTTTTCCGCTGCCGGTTTTTCAAATAGCTGTTAAGACACTTTTTCCAAGCAGTACCGCCGGAAACCCTCGGATTATAAAACATAAAGATTTCACCCTTTGGATTGAGCCGTTCACGCAGAATCACAACATTGTCACCAGCGCAAGGCTTACGGTTGATGTTGATGTATTCGTTCGGAAATTCCTTAGAAACCGAAGGATACATGTACAAATCAAGCTTACCTTTTTCATTAACATACAAGCGGTTATGATTGTATGTTAAATCATTGATAGGCTTAACAATAGGATGAATTGCACAAAAAAGCGAAGCTACAGAGGCAAGAGCCATGACTTTACCCCAATTAGGAAGTTTACTCAATGCACGGTAAAAATCCAACGCAAGTTTCTTAAATTTCATAATAACAAAATTAAAAAGTGAGACAAAATAATACCAAAACACTTTTTGTATAAAATATTTTTGTATATTTGTCAACTATAATTTGAAAAAATCAACCAAAAAATATTAAAGTTCCAAAACGATTCCGCAAGCTCTGCCTGAACAGCTGTCGCATATTTCTTTTAATTCCGGCAGTGATAAATCTTTCAGGCAGGTTCGTCCGGCTCCGCAGAATTGGCTGCCGTAATATATATGTTTATCATTCCAAATATGGGCGAGGCGCGAATAGTATAAAGCCGGAGCCAGCGGCTGTATTGTATTTTGCATTAAAGACATGCAGAATTTTTTAGAAAAACTGAGCGATTGTTTATCATCTCCTAATCCGCCTAAATAAAAATCAATAACAATTCTTTCTCCATTATCTTCTTCTCTGGTAAAGACATTTATATTATTTCCATACGGATCAATTAAGCTTGCAGGAGAATTGTTGATTGTGCCGCCGGTTTCTTGCCAAGTTTCCGGCACTAAGTTCATGGCCACCACAACATCAGCCAAGCCTCCAAAAGTATGGCTTGCTACGACATTGCTTTTCTGTTCTATCAGCCCTGAGATTAAGTAGCTGTATTCTTCAATTATTTTGTTTATTTTATACATTTCCATAGCTTTGGAATATCCGGCAATTCCGCCAACGCTCAAAACTCCGATGATAGCAAGGACTCCCAGCATTTCAATCATAGAACGACCGGACTGGGAAAAAGTACCAAGCCCGCGTCCCCAGCACTCGTCATTCTTGGGTTTATCCCAAGAATCTTGTGTGAACCAGCACTTATTTAATAATAAGGCTAATTTATTAACTAAGTCAGTGCCTTGTTGGAACAGGATTCTAGGCACAGGACCTAGAATGACTAGTGCTAGAGACGAGAGTCCGCCGCCTCCACCTACTATTCCCCTGCTCTTTTCACTTAAAAATTCTATACTCTTCAACATCTTATTCCTCCTTAATTGTGTAAAAAAAACGACCGTTATTTTTACACAGCGAAACAGGCGGCAATAAAATGTTGTAAAAACGCCAAAAAACATCGCAAATATAAAAAGTTATTGCAAATTCCGGCAACCTTTGCTAGACTACAAAAAACAGCCTAAAAACTGCCCCTTTTAAACGGTCGTTTTTTTTTACACACTTCCGCCTCTTCCAACACTTTGATTTTACGGTTGACTTATGGCGTGAGGCTGGTGTAGAATAAATGCAGTAAACAACTTAATTTAAGAGGAAAGAAAGATGAAAAATAAGCTAAGCAAAGGTCTCTCTCTCTCTCTCTGCAAATCCTGAACATCTGATTAAAGGCGCTTTTTCTGCCATTCAGCACGTTTTTGCAGGGTTTGGCAGAAAAAATGATACTTTCGGTAATAATACACTTAGAACAAAAATAACAGGTGGCACTAAACTAGCGCCTCTAGCACCAGTCATTCTAGGTCTTGTACCTAAAATCTTGTTGCAACGAGTCTCTAACCTAGTCAATAAATTAGCCATATTATTGCATAAGCGCTGGTTGAGAGAAGATTCTTGGGATAAACCCAAGAATGACTGGTGCCGGGGACGCGGGTTCTCTCTGGTGGCAAGTAAACAAAGAAGCGTTGCCGCTGGCAACAAAGTCATGGATACTCGTCTGCCACAGCCTGCGGGGTGTGGCGACAAGTATGACATTTCGGGTTGGTACTGGGGACGCTTACTTAATGCCTTTTGCACGTTCTTAAAGTACCCTTCACCCGACGCCAAGGCGTCGCCCTCTCCCTCACGGGGCGAGGGTTATAGATTGTTTCGTCGTTACACTCCTCGCAATGACGCAAACCCGCTAGGTCGTTCTATGATAGAAATGCTGGGAGTGCTGGCGATTATCGGGGTGCTAAGCGTCGGTGGAATTGCCGGCTATTCCAAAGCTATGGAAAAGTTTAAGGTAAATAATGCCATAGAAGAATACAGCTACTTGATTTATGGATTACTTGAACACTTAGACGAAATACAAAAAATCAGCCAGCCCACAACTGATAAATATGATATAACCGAGCTTATAGATGCTTTGCAGCTTGTTCCTCAAACTTGGATTGTACAAAGAAGCAGCGTTTCTGGAATAAATTATAATTATCTTGACCCGAATCAAAATTGGGTTAGCATTTTTTCAAGAAACAATCTTCTGGTATTTGACATTGTTATAGGCGGTATCACAACTGACGAAAATCAAAATTTCATAGCCGCAAACTTTTCTGCAAATTTTTGCGTGGAACTATTGAACAATATCGCCTACCCTTTGCATTCCGCCTTAAAAAGGCTCTATATGTATAAATCTAAAGGCGGCGATAAATTATTCTATGGCGATAATTATTGCAAAAATGACCTTAATTGCATAAGTTCGCTAACTATTGCTAAAATGAATGAAATTTGCTCTGCTTGCACAGGAACAGAAATCTGCACCGTAACATTAGAATTTTAAATAAAATCTGTTCTATAAACACAAAAAAACAGACTCAAAAATCAGAGTCTGTTCTTTTAATTTCAAGACTTTTTCACAGCCTTTTTAACATAGTTACAAATACTTGTAAGCACTAAAACCAGCAAAACTGCACAGCCGACAACGGCAATATAAAACCATATATTCAGCGGCAATTCCTCAATATGATGCAGATTATACCAAAGAACCTCCGGTGCAGAACACCAAAATTTAGAGACTCCGGCAAAAATAGTGCCAAATCCGATAAGAGCGCCGCAGACACCAAGCGTGAGAAGTACACACATACCGGCACTCATCATCATACATGGTACAGCCTCAGAATGAAAATCCAACTCTTCTTGATTATAATATTTATCATAATACAAGCCTTTATGGAAGTACCAATCCCAATAATCGGCAGCTCCGATTTCCGGCTCTTTCAATTTTTGCAACCGTTTTCTGTTTTGTTTTTTCCATCTTCTTTGCTGCTCAAACAAAAGCATATAACAAAAATAATGATGTTTACACAGCCAAAAAGCCACCACATCCAAACAGAAGATACCGGCTCCACAAACTATTCCGCCGTTGTTTTCCCATTCAATACAGCAAATTGGAATGAAAAAATACAGGAAAACAATCAGAAAATAAATATCAATGTATCGGCTTTTCTTCCTTAACTCCAATCTTCCCATATTTTTTAGCAATAACAGCTTAGACATTGACGGAACCAGAGCAATAATAACAACTATTCCGGCAAGCATAAGTAAAGTTACAAATCCTCCATACATAACAATAAAATTTAAAAATTAAACAAAATTATACTTAACTCTGTTTAAGAGAAAAGCATTTTTACCTATTTTTGTCAAGATATTTTCAATCATTAAGCATTTTACATAAAATTCTATTGAAAAGCAGCAAATATTTTTGTATTATATAGTTTAGTGTTAAATAATTTAGTTATAATTTTAATTTTTTATTATTATGAAAGTTAATGTTAAAACCGTTGGGTATGTGATTGGAGTTGATTGCGACGGTTTGCCTATTGTAGTTAATTATTATACAGAACGGGCCATTGGGTATTTGATTGGTGATGATTGCGCCGGCTTGCCTGTTGATTATTATTAAGAACAGGCCGAAGGAGAAATGAGCTATGATGTAAACGATACACAGGTAGATTTAAAATTTGCCAAAAAGTGTTCTCATTTTCTCTGCAAATCATTCAACTCAAGGCGCAATTGCGGACAGTCGCAAAAAGATATCCGCCTGAATTACAAGTAATTTCAAAAAAAATATCTCCGATTAGCAAAACCGGAGATATTTTTTATAGCATCTGAATCTTTGACTATTCAAATCTATGCGGCATTTCCGCTTCTTTTTGCAGCATAGCAACAAAGTCGTCCAAAGCCATGACTTCTTGCTTTTCAGAACCCAAGCGGCGAACTGTCACCGTGCGGTTTTCTTTTTCTTTAGCGCCGACAACGGCAATCACCGGAATTTTTGCCAAAGAATGTTCGCGAACTTTGTAGTTGATTTTTTCGTTGCGCAAATCTGTTTCAGCTGTCAAACCAGCTTTAGTCAAAGCATCGGCAACCTCTTTTGCATAGTCGTCAAACTCGCTGACAATCGGAGCAACCACAACTTGTTCAGGTGACAGCCACAAAGGCAGTTTACCGGCGTGATGTTCAATCAAAATACCCAAGAAACGCTCAATAGAGCCAAACAAAGCGCGGTGCAGCATAACCGGCTGATGTTTTTCGCCGTCTTCGCCGATATATGAAATATCAAAGCGCTGAGGCAAGTTCATATCAACCTGAATTGTACCGCATTGCCATTCACGACCGATGGCGTCGCGCAAAATAAATTCCAATTTAGGTCCGTAGAAAGCACCCTCGCCTGCGTTGATTTCATATTTATAGCCGTGTTTTTCCAAAGCGTGTGCCAAAGAATTTTCGCACAAATCCCAAATTTCATCAGAACCGATACGATAAATGCTGTCCGGACGAGTCGACAAATAAATTTTGATGTTATCAAAGCCAAAGTCTTTATAAATATCAAAAATCAGTTTCATAGTGCGGATGCACTCGTCTTCCATTTGTTCCGGAGTGCAGAAAATGTGCGCATCATCTTGCGTAAATTCACGCACACGCATCAACCCCATCAAAGAGCCGGAAGCCTCATAGCGGTTTACCTTACCAAATTCAGCCATGCGCAGCGGCAAATCACGATAAGATTTAACGCCTTGTTTATAAACAAGCAATCCGCCTGGGCAGTTCATTGGTTTAACGCAAAATTCTTTGCCGTCTTCAGTTTTTCCGGAATAGTTATGCGCTCCATATTTATCCCAGTGGCCGGAGGTAACCCACAAGCATTTGTCCATAATACGCGGTGTAGAAATTTCTTCATAACCGTTATGTTCTTGGCGATTTCGCATATATTCAATCAGCTTGCGATATACTTTATATCCTTTGTCATGCCAAAAAACGGCACCCGGAGCATATTCCGGCTCAAAATGGAACAAATCCATTTCCTTACCGATTTTACGATGGTCGCGCTTAGCGGCTTCTTCAAGCATTGTCAAATAAGCGTCCAATTCTTTTTTAGTCGGCCAAGCGGTTGCATACAAACGCTGCAGCATTTCATTTTTGGCATCACCGCGCCAATAAGCACCTGCAACTTTAGTAATTTTAAATGCGTCGCCGATTTTACCGGTTGACGGAACGTGCGGACCACGGCACAAATCGGTGTAATTACCTTGACGATATAAAGTAATTGTTTCGTCTTCAGGCAAATCTTCAATAATTTGCACTTTATAATGTTCACCTAGCTTTTTGAAAAACTCGATAGCTTCCTGACGTGACATTACAATGCGTTCAATTTTTTCATCACGTTTAACAATTTCGTGCATTTTGGCTTCTATCTTAGCAAAATCTTCCGTTGTAAAGTTTTCTTTGCACGAAAAATCATAGTAAAAACCGTTTTCAATAGCCGGACCTATTGTTACTTGAGCATCCGGCCACAGTTCTTTAACAGCCTGAGCCATAACGTGAGAGCAAGAGTGACGCAAAATTTGTAAACCGTCTTTGTCTTTGGCGGTAATAATAGTGACTGTAGAATCGGTGGTTATCGGAGCAGTTAAGTCCTGTAATTTGTCATTAACGGAAACTGCCAAAGCGGCTTTTCCCAAACTTGTGCTGATTTTATTGGCGATTTCCAAGCCGGAAACGCCGTCTTTTTCATCTAATATACTGCCATCAGGCAATTTAATTTTAACCATTTTTTCTACCTTTTCACTATTAAAAAGTTCATTATAAGTTTATCAATTCTTTATAAACCGCAATTGTTTTATCACACATAATTTGTTTTGTAAAATGTTCTTTTACATTTTTTATACCTGCGGCACCGATTTTTTCTCTTTCCGCGGTAGAAAGATGCAGCGCCCACTCAATAGCTTTTGCCAAAGCCTCGGCGCTGGTGCTTTCATAAAGCCTGCCGGTAACGCCGTCTATCACGGTTTCTACCGAACCGCCGATATTTGAAGCCACAACTACTCTGCCCATAGCCTGTCCCTCAATCGCAATGCGTCCGAAAGCCTCCGGCTCGATAGAAGTTGAAAGCACAACGTCCGAAACCATCATCGCCGCAGGAATATCCTTGACATTGCGGATAAATAAAAAGCGGTCGGTCATATTATATTGAGAAATCATCTTGCGCAATTCGGACGCATATTTTTTACGTCCCTGGTCGTCACCAATCATCACACAGAAAAAATCTTCCTTTTCAAGCAAATGCAGAGCCTCAATCAGCAATTTTTGCCCTTTCCAATTTGTCAGGCGGCCAATCAGCGTCACAATCGGCTTATCTTCCGGAATATGATTATCTTCCAGATACTTAATCATCCGCTCGGCAGAAGTTGTTTCCACATTAAAGTTTTCCATATTCACGCAGCGATGAATCAAACGAATCTTGCTTTCATCTGTTTTATAATTTTTCAAAATATGCTGCTTTATGTGGTTGGAAATAGCAATCACGCGTTCGCCGTAAGTCATAATTTTGTTATAAAACTTTTTAATTCCCCACGGACCTAAGCCGTATGTACCGTGGAAAGTAGTCACAAAATGCACGCCGCAGCGCTTGGCCGCCCAATAAGCACTCCAAGCCGGCGCACGCGAACGGGCATGCACAATGGTAATGCCGTATTTTTTAATAATTTTTGCCAAACGCAGCGAATTTAAATACATTTTGAAAATATTTTTAGTTTTCAGCGGCAATGTAAAATGCTTAACTTTTATCCGCTCCAAATTATATTCCATGCGTCCGCCTTCGGAAGCCACATAGTTTTCAATACCGCGTTTCTGCAGCTCCGAGGCAATTTCAATAGTTCCGAGTTCGACTCCGCCCTGCCCCAGCTCAGGCAAAACCTGCAGCACCACTATTTTTTTATTATCTTGATTTTCCATACTTTTCACCTGTACAGTCCAATTAAAATTTGTCGCATTATACAATAAATACCGTATTTTTCAAAAATTTACGACAGGTTATACACATCAGCGCACAAAAAAACGCCGCCATCTTTTACAAGACAACAGCGTTTTTTAGGTTATTCATCAGTTTCATCAAGCGTACAACCTTTATCCGGCTCGGCGATACTTTTGAACCAGGTAATGATACGCTCATCTGTTGTTGCTGCAATAATTCCGCTAAAGATACCGGCAACCAAGCAGGCTGCAACACCGGCAAAAAGCGGAGGAATTACGGCAAACACAATAAACATTATGCATCTTCGGCGGTCAGAAGCAAAGAAAGACGCAGCGCAAAGAGATAAGATGACTGAGAGCAAGCTTATCAGAATATATTCAACTCCGGCACCTGTCTCCAAGTCTATAGTTTCACCCCAAGCTCCAACCAACATAATTGCGAAGAAAGCCACTACTAAAATGATAACACTAACTAAAGTTCTTTTCATAACCTTTTAAATTTAAAGAGTACAACATTCAGATAAAACAAATAAGTTTATGGATATTTTCTCTTAGAGAAAGATTAGAAAACAACTGTAAAAAGTCATAATTTTTTCCATAATACTTATTTAATAGAATTTTATTATAATATTTTTTCTCCATATTAGCAAGATTTTTTTATATTTTTTTTACTTTGCCCCAACTTTGACGATGAACCCGATGCCCCTGAACCTTCTGAGTTCAAATCTCCAACTATCCCATAACAAAAAGTCAAAATTAGTTAAAGCTAGAAAAGTTTATAACTCTTTGAGGATTTATTACATAAACCATTTCAAGATTCTAATAATTCCCATTTTTGCAACACTCTTATGAGCCGAAACATTTTTGCGATTTAATATTTCATCTTTATTTTTGTGATAGTATTCATAGGCCTTATAAAGCATTTCTTCATTGGATAAGATTGCTTTGAATGCTAGTTTCTTCTTAATTTTTTGTGTATTGAAGATAAAGTTTGAAGCAATCATTTTATATTGGTATGGTCCAAGAGGTGAAATTCCAAGCATTGAACATATTTTCGTAGCCATAATCATTGGTCCTTTGGGAAAATGAATTAATTTTGATTTTGACTGAGTTTTTTTTATAATATAGCTATATATCTCATTGAATGATTTAACATCATCAGAGCCTATATTAAAAACATCTGAATAATTAGCATTTAATGCTAATTCAAATGCCTTTGCTAAATCTTTGGCATAGATAAATTGATATCTATTTTTACCATTTCCTACTATAGGAATTTTTTTGTTTTCATCAATAAACTCAAATAAAATACCTAAAAGTCCTAGCCTTCCTTCATCTACAATGGTTGGACATCTAAAAATGCAGATAGATTTAGGACAAGCTTGGCTTGACCTAAAATGATACTACCGACATAAACCGGTGAAATTTCATTATTGTTTTGTTATTTGTTTTTTTGTAATCTGCAGTGCCAAAAAATAATAAAATAAACATAATATCC
Organism: uncultured Alphaproteobacteria bacterium; assembly: GCA_934271715.1. GTDB lineage: Bacteria > Pseudomonadota > Alphaproteobacteria > RF32 > CAG-239 > RUG410. The sequence goes on along the minus strand of CAKQRZ010000002.1, from coordinate 20,375 downwards.
ACAAAATCAGGCAGTCGCTAAGTGTCATATAAAAACTTGCGTTCATTTGATTTAGGCGCACCAATCCGTGCATCGCCGATGTTGATGGTATCAGCTTGGCAAATAAATTGACAGCAGCCGGCATGGCCTCAAGCGGCCAAACAAAGCCGGAGAGAAAAATAAAAGGCACAGATGATGGTATCAAAATAAAAAAACAGCATTCTCTTGTTTTGCAAACAGCGGATAATGTTTGCCCTAAAAATGCAGTAGACAGCAAAAATGGAATTAAAAATAAAAGTAGGTCAAAAATATTTCTGCTTGCCGGATAGGTGGCTATCAATGGAAATAACAAAAAAAATATCAAAGCATAGATTAAATAAAGACTGGCATAAGCTAAACCACGGCCCAAAACTAATATAGCCGCGTTTTCATTGTCTTTTTGCTTGCGTTCTTCGCGTGTGCCGAATAAAATGCCGATACCAATAAGCATTGTTTGCTGCAAGACCAAAATAAGCACCATAGGGTAAATATAGTTTTGATAACTGCCAACCGGATTAAATAATGGTATTTGAATAAAGTCTATCGGATTTTTAATTGTATATGCTTGTTGCTTTTTAAATCCTTGTTTTGTCAAAGATTGAATTTCTATTTTTGCGCCAATAGCGGAAAATACCTCGTTAATTCCGCCTGTCAACTGTTTATAGATGATTAAATATGCGCTGTCCAAATAAGCAGCAACTGTCGTAACTTTGCCGCGTCTGATATCGTGAGTAAAATTTTGGGGTATAACAATAAATGCGTGTATTTTATTTTGATAAAATGCCGTTTTTGCTTGCTCCAGATTATCGTAAAATTCAGCAACTTTTATCATTTCATTGGCATTTAAGGCGCGGATAACATTCCTTGAAAGTGCACTGTTATCTTGATTGATAACGCCAATAGGAATTTCGCGCGCAATGTGATTATGAAACGGCGCAAGATAAAAAATACTGTATAAAAACACCGCGCCAATCACAATTAGAGCCGCTCCACGGTCGTTTAACATATTGTGCCACTCGCAGATAAAAACTTGTTTGATTTTATTTAAATTCCAAAGCATAACGTTTTATCTCCAACGTATTTTTTTAAAAGCGGTAAAGCGCACAATCCTACAACAACAAAAGCGAACAGCCAATAAATATACGGCATATCATAAACAAATGGTACGTTTTTTAAAGCTTGGTCAACAATTAAGGCTACAAATGGTCTGACCGGCAATATTGCGCTGTATACTTGTACAAAGGCTGGCATTGCAAATGACGGAAAAGTCATACCGGCAAGCGAAAATCCCAGAGAAGTATAAACACCTCCCAAACTCATCGCTTTGCGGCAGTTGTGAAGTACTGTAACAAATAATGTTCCCATAAGTTGATAGGCTAAAATAAATAAAGCTATGCCTATAGCTGTAAAACCGATATTTCCGGCAAATGGCGCATTATAAAACCGGATATATGCTCCATAAGTTACGATAATAAATATGTAAAATAATAGAAAGTAAGGCAATAATTTACCGAATACGGCTGTTATAATACAATTGTTTGCGGTTTTCTGCCAATTTTCGGTTGTGCCGTACTTAAATTCCGAACCAACTGCCCAAATCGCAGTTAAAGTAATAAGCACTTGAAAAATATGTGCTATCAACGAATACATTAAAAAGTAAGAATAGTTAAAATATGGATTGGATTTAATGCGTTCATCAATGCGGATTAAACTCGTTTTATCGGTAACAATTTTAAGCGGCTTGCCTTTTTTAGCATATATACTGGCAGTCAAGCCTATTAAGAGTGTTTGTATGGTAGTTTTTATATCACGAGTTATCAAGCCACCGACAGCAATCATTTGGTTATTATAATAATATAGTAGTTTAGGCTGTTTCTGCAGATAAATGTCTTTTTGAAAGTCTTTGGGTATAATAATCAGAGCATAAACTTTGGCACTTTTTAATAAATATTCACCCTCGTTTGGGGTTGCAATTTTATATTTTACAGCGACTGCCGGAGCGGCATTGATTGAACGAACAAAGCTGCGTGAAAGAGAAGACGAATCTTCATCCAACACGGCTATCGGCAAATCTCTAGCTACTCCGGATATAAATGTCGCCGTTACCAATGTGATAAATAAAAATGGCAGAACAAAAACAGAAAACAGCATAAAATTGTTATTTTTTAAAGCATAAATTTCTCTTTTAAATACTTTTAAGAGAGCGGTCATGTTTTATTGTCCCACTTTATTCCAATCTACAATGACGGACATTCCTGAAATCAAACCGCTGACAGATTCTAGCGGACGGGCGTGTACTTCAAAAGTTTTTAGGTCAAAATCACCACGGATTTTAGTCGCTCGCCAAGTCGTATAGTTGCCCATTGCACTAATGTAATCCACTTTAAATGGAATATTTTTCTGCCCAACAGCAGGAATATCAACTTTGAAAACACTACCTAATTTGATTTTTGCAAGCAAATCTTCACGCAAGCTGAAAACCGCCCAGTTATCTGTAGTGTCAATCAACGTAATAATCGTATATCCGGCACTGACCAATTCACCTTCTTCAACGCTGATGTCTCTGACTTGTCCGGTGATAGGTGCCGTGATAGTATTTTCATCTGTATAAGATTGCACTTCTTTGAGTTTATTTTCTGCTTGTTTTAGTGCCGCAAAGGCATTGTCATAGGATTGTACGGAAGCAAATCCTTTTTCTTTTAAAGGTTTGATACGATTAAAAGTTTGCAATGCTAAAGTATAAGCGGCTTCAGATGATTGTTTTTGCGCTTCTATATCAGGAATATCAAACACAAGCAATTTTTGCCCTTTGGTAACAATGTCGCCTTCTTTAACCAAAATATGTTCTACACGACCGGTAATTTTGGAAGATAAATCCACTTCTGTGGTGTCTATTTCTCCTTGCAGTATCAATCCATCGCTATTTGGTAATGTAAAGATGTAAGCCACTACTATTATGCATACAGCTGTGAAAATCGCCAATATATATTTCGTCTTTGTCTTTCTTTCATTTACAAATGGTTGTTATATCAACTAATTGACATAATAATTCTTTTATGGTTATAATGTCAACAATCATTTATTATAAAGGTGCAAAAATGAGTAAAGTTAAAGCAAATCACTATACTGAAACGCTGATTTATTCAATTGATTTAACATTAAAAAAACTGAAAGTGGAGTTAAATCAATATATATCGTCATTATCACCGCATATTACATCAGAACAATTCGCAGTGCTTGATACAATTTATGGGCAAGATAATATTTGTCAGCAAGATGTGGCTAAAATTTTAATGAAAGATAAGTCTAACATTAAAAGATTGGTTGAGATTCTGGAAGAGAAAGCATATCTTATACGCTCTGTCGGACGCAAAAATAATCGTTTGGTAAATTATCTGACAATTACCGCAGAAGGAAGAAATGTTATTGATATAAATATGCCAAAAATCAAGCAGTTTCTTGAAAATCGTCTGCAAAATATCTCCGATGAAGAGCTTTCTTTGCTTAAAAATATTATTGCGAAAATTTGAAAAAAATAAGCGGAACAAAATCGCAGGCGGAATAACGTGTTTTAAGCGCAAAGTCAGGGGAACACGGCGATACAGAGCGGAATGATTTAAAATGAAAAAAGAGGAAGTATAAACTTCCTCTTTTCAACTTGGTAGTGGAAAACTGTCTACACAACAAAAGCTATACAAATTTTAAATTTATGTGACTTTTATAACATATTCGTAGCAAAAATTCATATAATATTTATGAAGAATTTTTTGCTTGAAATTTGAATAATTTTTATCTCATATTAAGATATAGAAAATCTTTAATGCGTTATTGACACTAATTTATTCTATGTATATGCTTAATGAAAGAGGTTCTATATGATGAGGTTATTATGTTTTTTTTCAAAAAAAAATTGAGTGAAATAGGTGCCGCAATGATTTTCGTGCTTAAAATCAATAAATGGGCAGCAGAAAATGATGTCGCAATAAAGGCAGCAGTACAAGGAGTAATGTTAGATAATAAATATCCTTTAGAACAATTTAAGGAACATTCCGATGAATTATACTATGCAACGCTTGCTTTTCTTATGCAATCAATTAAGAACCTGTTTTCCGCACCACAAGCGCAAAGGTTAGAAAATAAAATATATGAAACTGTGAAATATATTGGTAACATGTCTCATTTGCAAATGTATTTAGATGCACAGAAAGAATATTTTGACCCAATTAATGCAATACCTAACAAGTTAATTAGGCGCTGGCTCGGAGAAGACATTCAATTAAGTGCCGTAAATGAAATGTTGATGTGTATGCAAGTTAATTATTGTTTTATGCCTATTATAGGATATTGGAAGCAAGTTCAAAAAACATACAAACTTATAGAATCTGATGAAAAGATTGAACAACTTTTACGCCCAATTAAGGACAATTAATGAAAATCACAAGTTAACAATTTCAAGATAAGCCTTTTCTGAAATGTTAAACAATGTTAGGTTTTCGCACAAAGTTTAACATTTTTTTATTTGCGGCATTTTAGAATTATTAAAGGATTGCGGCTTTGTATTATTTAGAAAATTAGGAAGAACGATAGAGAATTGGCAAGAAGAAATTGGAAGAATGTTCAGATTTACCAGAAGTAATGGGATAACAGAGGGATTTCATAGAAAGATGAAACTAATCCAACGACGAGCGTATGGTTTTAGAAATTTTGAAAATTATCGATTGCGAATTATAGTTTTATGTGCTTAACTTATTTATGATGAAAAACAAACGAATTGATGGAATGATTTTTTTTATAACTTTTTTACTCTGCCCCCAACTTTGACGATGAACCTACAAAAAGAGGTTAGACTTCAAAATCTAACCTCTGTCCAAATTGGCTGGAGTGAGCTTGCAATACACGGACTAGGTTTATGATTAAAATGTATTGATTGTTTTTTTGCATATTATCATTAAAATTAGGCTTGCAAATGATTGTGTCTTTTTTTATAAGTAAATATATCCTTTGAATTTTAAGCTCGTTGGGAGTATTTGATATGTCAACTTATATAAGAGTTAAAATTGATAATGTATTAAAAGGTTTTAATAGTAAGATACCATTTATGCAACCTTTATACGAAGCAATCACCAATGCATTAGAAGCACACGCTAAAGATATTAGAATTGTTTTTGAAAAAGAAGAATTATTAGATAACGATACGATGAAACCAAAGATTATTGGTTTTACAATTAAAGACAATGGCGATGGATTTAATAAGAAAAACAGAGAATCCTTTGGAGAATATTTATCAAACTATAAATCTGAACTTGGTTGTAAGGGTATTGGTAGGTTTACATGGTTAAAGGTTTTCAAAGAGATAAAAATTGAAAGTCAACTATCTGATGAGTATGTGACAATAGATTTTGATAAGAATTATTCAGATGACAAAATGAAAGTAATTAAACAAAATTCTGATGAGAGATATACTAAAATTAGTTTCAAATACGTTACAGAGAATTACTATAATAAGAATAAAGATGAACGATTTGTGGCTGATATTGCAGCTATTAAAGATAATATTGCAAATCATTTAATGGTAAAGTTATTTCTCTTGAAAGAAGAAAAAAAATCTAATTTTGCTATTTATTTAATGTTAGATAACAAAGAAGAGGTAATTAGTAATCAGAACATTTCTCAATTACAAAAGAAATCGTTTAATGTTCAAGATGATAAACAAGAAAATTATGAATTTAATTTATATTATAAATTTAATAAAGATGGTCGAAATATCCATAAATTACATTATTGTGCGGATGGTAGAACTGTATTAGATTTTCCCAAAAGTATACAATTTTCTAACTTAGCAGATAATGCATCTGTTACTATGTTGCTCGCTTCATCATATTTTGATAAGAGAATTAATAATGAACGTAATGAGTTTACTTTCGATCCAAAGGAAAACAATCCAACTCTAGATAATCCATTACCTTTACCTAAAATCAATATTGCTCTGAAAGAAAATGTAGATAATATAATTCTTAATCGTTACCCTAATATACAAAAAGAAAATCAAAATTTAATTGACGAGTGTATAAATGAAAATCCACATCTTGGTAAATATATAAGAAAAGGAGAATATGGATTAATCTATAACAAAAAAGATCTTTTAAAGAAAGCTAATTCAGAGTTTATTGCAGAAAAAGAAAAAGTTTTGAGTAATTTCAAGAAAATGATAGAAGAAAAAGCATTAAATTCAGAAGGTTTTATGAGAAATGTAGCCAAATTAAATGATATTTCTAATAGGGAGTTGGCTCAGTATTTCTATTATCGTCAAGAGATTGTTGATGGTTTGAAAGAATTGAACGATGATAACAACAGTCAGGAAGAATTATTGCATAACTTATTTATGAAAAAAGGAGAAATATCAGATACTAAAGAAACGGATTATTCACCTTATGATAGTAATATATGGTTATTAGATGATAAATATATGTCATATACCAAGATGTTCAGTGATAAACAAATTGGAATTATAAAACAACGCATTATAAACGAAAATCCTAACAACTATGGAGACGGAAAAGAACCTGATTTATCAATATTTTATAATGATTCGGCTGGAAATATTAAAGACTTAGTTGTTGTTGAGTTAAAAGCAATTGGAGCAACAGTACCATTTAAAATGTTTTATTTAAGTGAAATTAATAGAAATTTGGGTTTTATCGCGGAATCAGTTGATAATATAGAAACACTGTATGGATACATCATTACTAAAATAGATAGAAATATGGAAAAAGAATTAGACTATCAGGCAGGTGTGTCTAAAATATTTACAGCAAGTAATAGACCACTGTATTATTACTATAATGATAAGATAGTCGATAAAAATGGTAACCCCAAGCCATGCCATGTTTATATAATGTCAACAGAAACGCTATATGATGATGCTTATTCGAGAAACAAGGTATTTTTAGATATTATTAAAAATGCTAATTAGTAATATAAGGATAAGGAGTATCTTTTGATAATCCTTACACTTTAACACATTCAAAATCGTCTAAATGCTGAATGACAACAGATGTCCATTCGGTATAATTATTGCTATTCACTAACCATTTGAATGGTGCGTTTATGGTATATTCCAATTTTGAGCCATTAAGTTGACAATTCGAAATAAGCAATTGTAATAACTCGTTTCTTCTGGTCGGAGTTGCCATATCAAACAACTTAGAGATATTATTTGCCAAAGCCATAACCTGCACAACTCTTTTCTTCATATCAGCATCGATATTCTTGTATTTTTCAGCCGTCTGCTCAAGTTCAGCTCGTTGATTGGTAATCTGTTTATGTTTTTCTTCATAGGTTTCTTTTGGCAATCCTCCTTCCAAATAATAATCAAGCAAATTATCATCTTTTACTTTTAATTCATTTAAATGCTTTGTGATATTGGTTTTCATAGTCTTATTAAAAGCCGATGTATCATTGAGTTCTTGTGTCAGTTTTTCTTTGACAATTTCCTGTAATTTCGGCGGCAATGATATTTTATTCATGACTTCTTTTTTCAGCTGCTCAATAATCACATTTTCGTTGACTATTCCTTGATGACATTCTTTGCACGGATGACCGCAACGCAGATAAATATAAGTGTTGCCATTATTTTTAACTTTCTTTTCCGGCGTAATCAAACAACCGCATTCTTTACAATGTATCAAACCGCGGAAGGTGTAGGGTGTTTTGGCATATTCTGTGGTGTTATTGCGATTATGATTGCCGTTTCCGGTCAAAATAGCTTGTACACGGTCAAATAATTCTTTGCTTATCAGTGGCTCATAAATATGATTGTAAAATTCGCCTTTGACACACATCAAACCATGATAAAACGGATTGGTCAGAACATCATAAAGCGTGTTCCTGCTTACAAAACAGCCTTTTTTCTTTTTATTTTTGGTATATAAGCCTAATTCTTTGGATAAATACCACAATGTTTTCAAAGTATGCTTACCGGTTGCAAATTCTTCAAATAAATGCTTGATAATCGGTCCGCGAACAGGATCAACAATAATAATGGCTTCGTTGTTATCGTCATCTGTATGGCGATTTAAATAGCCGAGAGGTGCCATGCCTTGCCATTTACCCGAATTCCAGTTTTTAACCAAACTTCTTTTCACGTTATATGATAATGAATCCGTGTAGTTGCCAGCCATTAGCACATTCATTTTCCATGCAAAAATATCTTGTACCGGTGACGTTTCATCTAAGATAATATGTTCTTTCATAAAGTGTATTTCAATTTTGCCTTCTCGGCGCAGTTTATTAAGCGCCGGATTATCTTCATCACTTCTTTGAAGTCTGTCAACGCAGTTTACAACAATAGCAGTCTTTTTGTTGCGAGAACGGATAAAATCAAGCATTTCATTATATTTTACACGATCTCCGCGAGTTGTACTTTCGGTAATTTCAAACTCTTTAATGATTTTGAGATTTTTCTCCATACAATAATCATAAATCAATTCTTTTTGTGCATCAATAGATGCTCCGCGCTCTTGCTTTTCACTGGAAACGCGTGCGAAAGTTATGGCCTCGGTACATTTTTCAATGATTTTCTTTTGGTATTTCTTACGCATGATTTAATCCTTTCATTTATAATATTATTATGTCGCGAGAATATTGATTTGTAAGCGTTTATTTTTCATATTTTAACGTTTTTTGCTAATAATTTACTGAATTTTCAAAATGTTAACTTCTTTTCTGTTGGGAAATGAGGTCATTATTTATCAGAAGTTTCATTATCATCGGTTTCTTCAATGATTTGAGCAGCCAATTTACATAAGCTAAGCAAATTGAATGTAGCATCGTTAATCTCGAAATCTGTAATCTTTGGATTAAAAGTTGCTAATTCTTTTTTAAGTTCGGTATATGTATCAATCATTTTTTCACTCCATATTTGTTGATTTATTTTTGTTTTGTCGTGAGTGACGGGAAATGTAAAACCGTTAATGATATGGATTTTTATTTTTGATATAAAAAAACAACCTACATCATTGAAGAAATAGGTTGTTGTTATAAAATGTATTAGGTTTATGTTTTAGATGATAACGTTGTCTTTAGCAAATCGGAGCTCAATTTGACCAGATTGCATAAAAGGCAGTAATTTACTGATATCCACATGTTTGAGATAAGTTTTTCTTGAATAAAATACCACCGCTTGCTTGGTTTTATTACGCTTAAGGTAGTCAAAGAGCTTGTTCATACAGTCCTTTTCATAAGATTTTATTCCGGAAGTTTCAAAAAGACGTCAACAACGTGCAAGTTCTTCCTTTTACAATATTGAAGCATCTCGGCGAACTGTCTTGCTATCTCATTCACTCCACCGCATGAAAACAAAACAGCCTCTCGGGGATTAATTGTCTCGCTTATAATGTTTGTCATTTAATTAAGTCCTTAATATCACGTAATTTATATAATTAAGAACTATATCAAAATTGTATATGAAATAAAATTATAGTCTTATTATAAGTGATAAAACATTGTAACATAATGTTTTATAGAAAAAGTTGTTAGTTTCTTAATCTTTTCTTTTCTATTTGGAAAGATTTAGTTTATAAATATCCTAATGAATTGTAAAAGAAAGAGAATATGGAAAAGACAATAGTTGAACTTTTTGCTGGTGTTGGTGGCTTTAGATTAGGCTTTGAAAAAGCTTCTAAAGATTGGCATACTGTATGGGCGAATCAATGGGAACCAGCAAAGAAAAATCAATATGCATTTGATTGTTATAAATATCACTTTGAAAAATTTGGTGGTATAAACCAATATAGTAATAAGGATATAAGCTCAGTTGATGTGAAAAATATTCCTGAACATACTTTGCTTGTTGGTGGATTTCCATGTCAAGATTATTCTGTAGCAGGAACAAATGCTAAGGGTATTGAAGGAAAAAAGGGGGTTTTATGGTGGGAGATTAAAAGAATTATAGAAGCCAAAAGACCACCATTCATTTTACTGGAAAATGTTGATAGATTAATAAAATCACCAGCTAAACAAAGAGGAAGAGATTTTGCAGTTATGCTAGAATGCCTGAATCAATTAGATTATGGTGTGGAATGGCGTATTATAAACGCAGAAGAATATGGATTACAACAAAGACGCAGGAGGATATTCATTTTTGCTTATAATAAAAGTACAAAATATTATAAACAATCCAATCATGATTTTTTTGAGAAATGTTTTCCAATTAAATCTTCTGAAACTATAAGTTCGATAGTGTTACCGAGCAATCTTTTAGAGATTTCCAATAAATTTAGTTTTCTCTTTGGAAACAGTGGTAAGATGATAAATGGACTTATTTCAACTTGTCGTGTTTATGCAAATGTTAGTGATAAAAACATTACTTTAGCAGATATTATGGTTGAAAAGGCTGAAAATGAGTATTTCTTAACACCAGAAGCATTAGAAAAATTTAGATATATGAAGGGATCAAAAAGAGAAGAGCGTACTGCTACTTCTGGATTTAAATATTTCTTTTCTGAAGGAGCAATACCTTTTCCAGATATATTAAATCGACCAGCAAGAACTATGCTAACAAGTGAAGGAAGTAACAATAGAAGCACTCATATTGTTGCAGATAAAACAACAGGTGGTTTAAGAAAGTTGACACCTATTGAATGTGAGAGAATTAATGGATTTCCGGATAATTGGACCGATACAGGAATGCCTAAAAATTTTAGATACTTTTGTATGGGTAATGCTTTAGTTGTTGATTTAATCACAATTATGGCAAAAGAATTGAATAAAATACTTGCAATGGAAACATCAAACTAATTTAAAACACAGAAATTATAGCTAACATTAATATAGCTATTGACGTGCAAATATTTGAGCTAGTAGTATGCTCTATCTATGGTGTTTTGATGATTACTTCAAAATTATATTTTGTGTAATATTAGAAATATCTCCCAAACGTATAGGGGCAACTCCCATTCCTCTTTGAAAACGTGTCATTATTTCAGAAAAGCTTAGTCGTCCTTGCAAGTATTCTATCACAGAGATATGTGATAATAAGGTATTATATCTACCGCTATTTGAATTCCATGTATCTTTTTTAATTTTAGTATCACGATAAAAGTATTTACAGTCTTCATTTTGTACAAGCAAATCATTATATATTAAATATGCTTCCAGGGAAACACCTCTAGGAGTGATTGATGATAGTTGACTTAGGACTTTTTTTGAAAATACAGGCTTGTAATATTGAAAAGGAAGAACTCCTTTTTTAATTATTTTGCCGGAAGAATTTATGTCTTCATATTTATAACTATTTTCAGTCATAGAATAATCATACATTACAGCCATTCTAAAGAAAATTCCCGCTAATATTGATAATAATGTTTTATCAGACGAATGTATATCAGTTAAATCATCCCATATATCAGGGAAAGATAAATCTTTAATATATGTACCATTTGAAAGTTGCAATTTAGGTCTGAAATCCCAGGGTCTAACTTTTTCAGAATTAGATGAAATTGTTTCTTTTCCTGGATATTGTATAAAAACTTTTTCTCCATTCTTTGTAGTGTGAAGAAGTAGTTTTCTTTCAATATCTTGAAATTTCAATCCCTTTTTATCTAATTCTGAAAATTGAGCAATATTAAATTTTCTTTTTTCAATGGCATCCTTTTTTACATCTTTGTTATATTCCATACAAAGAATATTTTTACATTCATTAAATTCTTTATCCGTCATTTGCACCTCCGTTTGTTCAACGATAATATAGATTAACCATAAAAACAAGATATTTATTGCAAAATCAACAGCAATGAAAATGAATATTACTGAGATAAAGCATCGAGGTGTCTTAACCTATGGGTGTTGAGAACCATAGGTCTTTTTTATCCCGTTTCTGTCTGTTTGTTAGTAATCCCGTCTAAATCGTAGCAAAATGTCATCAAAAATTAGAAAAAAGGGGGCTCGCGAAGGTGATTTTTTACGGCATAATATAAATAGTTAATGAGTAAAACAACTATTTATGAGAGGAAAATGCTATGTATCAAATCAAAGTAAATGGAGTCTTGATGCCGACAATTTATTATTCACTTCATGAAGCTATTGCTGCGGTGGAGCATGAAAAATCTCGCGGTTGTGCGGTAATATGTGACATTATACCGTTAGACTCAATATCAAACTAATCAATCATCTTAACTAATCTTGAAAGGAAAATACTATGCAAAAACAATTTGAAGAATATTTACAAGCAAAGAATTACAGTGCAACCACAAGTCTTGACTATCCGGCTCGCTTAGAAAGACTTTGCAGAAAAGAAAAAATCTCTTATGAACATCTGGCACAACACTTAGCTGAAATTATGCCTCAATATGAAAGAACAGGTAATAAGTCAAGCTATGGCAAGCGTTCGCATTCATCTGTCATAAATGCTTTGAGAAGATTTGCTGAATTCTTATCAGATTGCAACATCAAATTTGAAGGTGCCAACTAGGATAAGGAGTAAATACTATGTCAGATGTTAAATATCCAGATATAACAGTCAAAATAATTGGTGCTAATGGTAATGCTTTTTGTATCTTAGGTATATGCACAAGAGAAATGAGAAGACATAAATTGTCACAATCTGAAATTGATAGTTTTATGTCAGAAGCAACAAGTGGTAATTATGATAATCTCTTATGTACTGTCATGAATTGGTTTAATGTGGAGTAATAACAATGACTGATATTGCAACATTAAATGACAATTTTAGAAAGAGTTTTATTGGTGGTCAGGTGCTCTTGACTGCCGGTATTGCGACCATGAGTTCAGAAGATAAAGCCAATATTATATCACTTGTTCAGAATTTTGATAATTTTACAGAAGACAATAACGTATACGGTGAAAGAGACTTTGGAAGTTTCGATTATAAAGATGAAAAAATCTTATGGAAAATAGATTATTATGACCTAAATCACAAGTATATGTCTGAAGACCCTTCTAATCCTGATATAACCAATCGAGTACTTACTATCATGACGGTCTATGAATACTAATTTGCTATTCATAGACGACTTACAAAACAATTTGCTGTTCATTTATTGCACTTTATGAATAACAAATAAATCTATGTATAACTAAATATGTATTGACAATGTATGAATAATGTATTATATTTAGTTATATAATTTAAGGAGAAAACAAATGAATTCACTGATACAAGCCCGTGTTGACAGCAAAGTTAAAGAAGATGCTGAAGACATCATAAATAAATTGGGAATTAGCCTTAATGAAGCTATCCGTATGTTTTTAATGCAGATTATTATTCATAAAGGTATTCCATTCAAACCGACATTAAGGTCTGAATATGAGCCTAACGAAATGTTACAACAAGTTATAGCCGATGTTGAAAATAAAAAAGATTTAACACGCTATAAAAATACTGATGAAATGTGGCAAGATTTAGGATTATAGTAAATGTTGGAACTTGTTGTATCGTCTGCATTTAAGACAGAAGTCAAAAAAATAAAGAATGCTAAGGACAAAGCCGAACTTAAGCTTGTTTTAGATACCTTGCTTGCTGAAAAGGTATTAGCTCCGAAATATAAAGATCATACCTTAAGCGGTAACTATAAAAACTACCGAGAATGTCATATTAAACCGGATTTATTGCTGATTTATAAAATTGAAGAGTCCGAATTGATTTTATATGCTGTTCATATCGGTTCGCACTCGGATTTATTTAAGAAATGACGCAAACACCAAAGCTTGTTTTTTAGCCCTATACGCATAGATTTATTTTTTACTATAAAACTAACCAGTAGAAATGAATCTTGATTGTATAGGGCCATTTTTTGAGTCCATATCAACCTTTGCAAATTTAGCAGAGGTTTAAAACATATTTACAATGAGTTATAACAGCTTTATTGCTCTGATGTTATTGATATGTCGTGATTCTTATTGAATGTAAAACCGTTAATGAAAAAATTTTAAATTATTTTCCATTACTAATTTGAGGCACACTTCTTTTCCCTTTGGAAAGGAAGTCTCGTTTTTTGACCGCAGGACTCAGTATTTATTTTTGGTATAGGTTTACTTAGAAAAAATGAATCCGCTAGTCCGGTGGCTGTTTATTGAGTCATAAACAGTATTTTTTGCAGATAGCTAAGCTGAAAAGACAAACATCTGCGGATAAAAAGCATATATAATATTTTGGTAAAACATTCTAATACTTGGTACTTTATTACTTTATACCAAGATAGAATAAGTCAGATGAATCAAAGATAACACTACTATCATAATGACCATTACGTATATTTACCTTAATTTCTTTCAAGCAATAGAAGTCAGTATTTATAACTGAATCTAATAACGTATGTATATCATCTGCTGTAATATGCTGTAAATCTAAGCAATAATCAGACATTTCGCTTATAGTCCTAATAGTCTTCTTAATAGCATTATAAAGCATATCATCAGTAAAAGACAGTTGATTAAATAAGACATTAAAATGCCAATATATGCCACAACCTTTTTCAGCTGTCACAATAAATGGCAGATGATGCTTATTCCAATGATTCTTAATAAGACTTTTTTCAAATACTTTCATAATCAGTCGCAATCTGCTTTTTGCATAGTCTAAATTTATCGTTTCCCAATGCTCTGGCAATCTAACTACTAAATAATGTGTTGGCATATATGTCGTATTAATGAAATTCACATACTCTCGCCTTACCAGCTCAGACATATCATGCTTTGGCATACTTGCTGATTGCTTATCTTTTATTTGCTTAGTCATTGTTACTTACTTTCTTATTTATATGTATTTTGAGTATAGTTATCACAAAAGCATCAATTTAATAATGCTTATGGAAAAAAGCTAATTTCTTAGCCTAAATACGTTATTGTTGAGACATCAAATCTCACGTATTTATGTTTCTTAGAACATAAATTTTCAGGATTTTTGATTGAGAAAACTTCCAAATAGTAAATAAAAAAGACTGATTCCTACTGAAAAGAGGCATATAACATCTTGACTCACGTGCGTAAAGGCCTTGTTGATACATTAAGTGTATGGGGCATGGTGGCCATACCTGCACCGCACTACATATACCGATATCCCATGCCGAGCTGAGCCCTCCGAGATGCCATGTGGATCCCGCCTTTTTTTAGTCATTTTGAGCTTTTTCATATCTAAGCGTTACAAAATCAGCAAAAGTTGAAGTATTTTAAATAAATTAGAATTGGAAAATTATTTTTAAAAGTACGGTTTTACATTTAAAAAGAAACATAACAATATAGTAATGTAAAAAGGTTATAACACATTGTGAATATGTAATAATTGCTAGATAAAACTTCTTTTCCAAATGGAAAAGAAGTAATAAAAAAAAGAGAGGAGCAAAATTAACTGCTCCTCTCAACCATAACTTAATAATTATCTCGGTATTAATTCCATAATTTTACGCTCCATGAGTGGACAAACACATTCGCCAATAACGTCGCGAATGAGTTCATCATCATTTAAGGCAAATGTAGGAACTTTATAATTATCAGGTAATCCCGTCAAAAGCATCAACTCTTTAGGAGTAAAAGCTCTGGCATCACTATAAGTCCCGTCTTCTAACAATCTACCCGGATGACAAGAAACCATACCGCCCATACCGGCAGATTTCATTAAGATTGCTCCCGATGGTTTATCCCAATCTGCTCGACACCATGCACTTCTGTAATATGAAGTTTCTGTGCCATCTTCTTTTGTAGGCTTCCACGGATAGGGATTTAAGTAAGCAGAGCAACCGGAAGGAGTATGTTTCATAATATCCACACATCGTTTAGACCAATAAGGAGCATAATGATATGGTATTTTGCTGTATTCACCGGATTCTAATGATGGCAGATGTCCTATTGCATCACGAACAGTAATATTTGTACCTTCTTTTTCAGGAAGTTTCCAATTTCCTTTCTTAGAAGCCACAATAAAAGCTCGTTCTCGGTGTTGCGGAACACCAAAATCAGCCGGATCTAAGATGGCATGTGAAATGTATTTATATCCCAGTTCAGACAACTTGTCTCTTATTATTGATAGAATAGGGATTTCTTTATTGAGTTTTGCAGTAAAAAAGGCGGGCACTTCTTCAATAAAGACATGTTCATTAATTTCATTTATACCTTCTAAAAATTGAAGACCTCTTTCATATAAAAAAGCGCGAGGATTTGTATGATCTCTCGCGCCGGCTGTGGAAAAGTCTTGACAAGGTGGACTCATTAAAGTGAGTGTGCAACCTTTGTTTATATGTGATTTAATGAGGTTATCTAATATGTCATCATCCATAATATCACCAGGTATCATAGTAGATGTTTTATACTTTGCTTGGTAATATCTTGCTCTGTCACCTAGCAATTCATTACTCACAGTTGCTTCTAGGCCGACATCAGCGTTAAATGTTTCGCCAATACCGGCACAGCTGAAAAGTGATGTATATTTAATTATATCAGTCATGATTATTCTCCTTTTATAGAATTAGATTGTTGAGTTGAAATTTCAGATAATGTTTTCCATTTAGAATTATAGGCGGTGGTGTCACATAAATCTAAATAAGCACCATCAGGGAACATTGTTTCAAGCAAATCGTGATAATATGCTTTAACATCTTCTATTTGGTTGGAATGTAAGCTTAAAACAGACGCTTCTTTTGATTTATCATCTGGTTTTAAGCCTTCTCCTTTAGTGGCAAATAACAAAGTACTGTGTTGACTTCTGGTAAATTCACCGGTTTGAGTAGCGGTTAGATGATTCCAAATGCACATATCTTTATAGGTAAATCCCCAAGAATTAATAACTTCCAATGCTTCAAGTAAATTGCTACTGTCAGTCCACAACAACAAGACAGAATTTTCATTGGCCGGAATATCCATTTCTTTTAATGAGGACATTTGGGCATTTACCGACAAAGGATTGGCATAGATAACATTAAATGTTTCATCATCTAAGACGGTTGCATCAGTTCGGTGTAATTTTTGGAACTTGATAGCATCTTTAATTGCCATAGCCTTGAGTTTAAGCTGATTTTCCTCATGTTTAGCCTGATTTTTCTGCTTTTCTTTATATTCATTAGAGATTTTATCACTTTCTTCTTTCAAAATTGTCATAGCTAAACGAAGTGTTGGCAAATCATCATCTTTCTTGGCTCTTTTAACTGTTTTATCCAGCAAACCTTTATGTTTATGAAGTTGTTCATATTGCCATGCGGTTTTAGCAGAGAGATTATATTGTTGTTTTATAATCTGCTCTTTTGTTAACTTTTTTTCCTCTGGGGTAAGAAGTTCTTCTTCAGGTTTAATTAAATCGCTACGCAAACCTTGAGAGCCTTCAATTGTAGAAAAATATTTTCCTAAATTATACTGTGCTTTGAGACGTAGAATAGCATATTGCCAACTAATTCTCATAATAGAATGATATTGTTCATCCTCCTTGTTAAGTTGCTTTAACATATTTCCTGCAGTTCTTAAAATTCCATCACATACTGCAATAAACGGGAAACAATCTTTAGGATTTTCAGGAACAATTAAGTTACTTGGGTTACCTAAAACAGTGAGTGGGGCGGAAGAAGATGTTGTTTGTTCATTAATATTTGTGTTTATTACTTCTCCTTCAACAATAACAATGTCATTAGAAAAATTTTTGTTTTTAATATTAGAATTTGTCATAATTTTGACCTTTCAAATAAAAAAGAGCCGCCGAAGCGACTCTGTGGTTAAATTGATGTCACACGATGTGACGGGATTTAAAAAGCAAAAAACCGCACGAATGCGGCCTATAGAAATTGATTGAATCCTGTAAATAAACAGAAAACAACAAGTTTAGAGAGATTGGATTTTGATAATACACCTCCTTTCAGATGTAAGGTTGTCACAACTAAGAAAAATTAGTTAAATAAAAGAATTTAAAACAAAAAAAAGCGGTTGCCATAACGACAACCGCTCGCAAATAAGAAAAATGCATTTAAAACAAAAAAAAAGCCGCAGAATAAACTGCGGCCATTAAGAAACTATGCGTTTAAAACCAAAAAATAGTCCCAAAGCTAAATTCTATAAGGTTTTATAAGATTATATACTATTTTTGAAGAGGGGATATTTTTATACAGATACAAAAAAATCGCCACGACGGCGAAACAAATAGAAAAGATTAGATATGCTAATCTAAAAAAGACATAAATCTAGCAATAAACAAGCTAAAATTCATACCACAAGCCAAAAGCTAATTAAATATTTAAGATCGTCTATTAAATTAAACATTTAATTTGATATCAGTATAAAGATAAAAGGTTAATAAAAAGTTGATAAAATAAAATATTTTTCAAAAAAATAAAAAAATATTGCTACTGGAAATGGCTATATAAAATTTTATTTCTACGCATAAGAAGGCCTTAAAAATGAGCTAATTTTGGGAAAATGTAATAAAATTTTTAGTGCTAAGTCATTTTTCTTGTTAGATGATATAAAGTCAGCCGGTGTGATTGATGTTAACCAGTATATGTTGAATCAAGGTGGTTGCAATAAATACGTGCCAAAGAGCGCCTTAAATCATAAAATTAAATAATCTGTTGATTGATTGAACTCAAACTTCTTTTCTTCAAGTAAAGGAGGTATTTTTGGTAAACAATCTTGCGATTTGATAAACTAAAACCTAAGTATATAAATAAAGAATAGATATCCACCAGTAAACTGGTGGTATTATTAACGCTACAAACCTTGCGGTTTGACCGCACTTTCAGTGCGGAGCGGCGTTATTCTAACGTCTTAACATTCATCCCCGCATAAATACGTGGTTTTCTGCAAGGCAACTAATAAATCTAGGAGAGTATAATGAATGAAGCTTTGATTGGGGTTATTATTGGTGCTGTTTTAACAGGTGGGTTTACTTGGTTCGTTGAGTGGAGAAAATCTGTTGGTGAGCAAAAGGTTCGCTTAAGAGAAAAACGAGAAGAAACCTATTTAAGAGTTTTAGATGTACTGGCACGACATGAAAAATGTTATAGAGAAAGGAATGTTATTGAAGAAGAATATGAAGAATACAAAAAAGAATTCAATGACTTACAACCTCATATGATGGTTTATGCAACTCCTGCAATATATGAAGAATATTATAAACTCTGCAATGATATAATGTACTCTTATATTAATATCAAAAAAAGAAAGGATAGGGAAAAGATATCTTGTATCAATGCTGATAAAATAGAAAAATTTGCTGATAAAATACGAGAAGGATTAGGTATCGAAGGAAAAGTGTCAAGTAATAAATAATATAACAAGTTTACTTATTTCATCGATGTTAACAGGTTATCATTATCCCGAAATCACGTTATTGCATATTTGGGAGATGAAATTGCATAAATGTTTGAAAAATAAGGAAACTCGATATAACTGGTCCGTGTAAATGCTCGGGATAGGCTGTTTTTAATTTGACTTACACGGACTAGCCTGAAAGCCTTGCAAACAAAAGAAAAAAGCCACCTCAAAAGGTGGCTTATCTGTTGTGGCTGGGGCGGCTGGATTCGAACCAACGAATGTCGGCACCAAAAGCCGATGCCTTACCACTTGGCGACGCCCCAACAAAAAGCATTCAAAAAACAAAGCAGCGAGCGTTGTTCTCAAACTTTTCGTTATTCTTTTATGTCATATTTTCCATAAATGCAAGCATTTTTTTCAAAAAAATTCAGTATTTTGCGTTTCATTTTTATAACACATTGATATTAAAGTTTAAAATACAACACAAGCAAACAGTTTTTATCCGAACTGCATGATTTACAAAACTGATGTATATCGTTTGGCTTTGCCGTACCAATGTCTATGGTTCTGACATTGCTATAATCATAATAACTATTACCCTCGCGGCTCTGAACATGCTTAATATAAGGTGCAACAGCTTTAGCCTGCTCTAAAAATGTTACGCAATAGTTCTGTTTAACACGGTTAGATTTTTCTGTCTGATAAATATCAAAAATCATCAGATATTCAAGAGCTTTGCAGCGTTCATTTCCGCATTGCCAGTTACTCTGCATAAAATAAAGCATTATATTATTGTCGGCAAAATCTTGAATATTATAGCTGTCAACAACTTTCATTCCGTCAGGGAGGACTCCCATCGCTTCCATAATATAGGCGGTTTTGACATACGAATGCGTGGAATTATATTTGCGCATAAAATCGTCTTTGAGATTAACTGATTGTAAAAATAACTCAGCCAGCTGCTCCTTTTGTTTAGTTTCTTTCCACATCTCAATAGCCCTGGAGTAACCGGCGATGATGAAATACAAAATCAATAAAATGACCGAAGAATATACTATGCTTATGACCGGTCTAATGGAATATCAGGAAAGTTTATTTAAAACCTACTCAGG
>CAKQRZ010000001.1 GCA_934271715.1 uncultured Alphaproteobacteria bacterium | reverse complement strand
CGAAGCAATCTATTAACCAACACTAAGTCTGCGCCTCTAGTACCTGTCATTCTAGGCCATGTGCCTAGAATCTTGTTGCAACGAGTCTCTAATCTAGTCAATAAACCAGCAGGCGACACTAAGCCCACGCATCCAGCACCAGTCATTCTAGGCCTTGTGCCTAGAATCTTGTGGCAACGAGTCTCTAACCTAGTCAACAAATTAGCCTTATTATTGCATAAGTACTGGTTCACACAAGATTCTTGGGATAAACCCAAGAATGACGGGTGCTTGGGACGCGGGTTCTCTCTGATGGCAAGAGAACAGAGAAGCGTTGCCGTTGGCAACAAGGTTATGGATACCCGTCTGCCACAGCCTGTGGGGTGTGGCGACAAGTATGACGTTTCGGGTTGGTGCTTGAAACGCTTGTTAAGTGTCTTTTGCACGTCCTTTAAATACCCCTCACCCGCAGGCAAGCCTGCAACCTCTCCCGCACGGGGCGAGGGATTACACCGCCCTTGGTGCCACAAGATCCTAGGTACAGACTGTGCGTCACGGCGTAGTATGACTGGTGGCAGAGGCGCAAATTCCTTTGGCCGTTCCATGATAGAAATGCTGGGGGTATTGGCGATAATTGGAGTACTTAGCGTGGGCGGAATTGCCGGTTATTCCAAAGCTATGGAAAAATATAAGGTAAACAAAGCCCTAGAGGGATACAGCATGCTGGTTTTTGGTATTTTGGAGCATATTGACGACCTGAGAAAATCAACCGTTGACAATACAAATATAGACGCTGAAACTTTGTTAGCTATTAACGCTGTTCCCCAAAGCTGGGTAAAAAACGGCTATTATAATATTTTAGACAGCTATAATAATCAAACCAGAGTTTGGCTGCATGAAAGAAAAGTGACTATAGACATTTACCTGAGTACTCCTGCTACAAATGCAGACGGCAATTCCGTTACTGAAAACACCTCTGTAACTCTCTGCCGCGAACTTTTCACAAACTTATTTATGCCTTTGCATGCTGAAGCTCTTTACACTTCAGTTTATGTTGCATCACAAGGCAATTATATTTTTTATGGAGACAAATACTGCAAAGACGGCTCCAAAAGATGTATGAGCAATGCTACACCGGTGCAAATCAATGAAGCGTGTAATTTCTGTGGAAAAACCGGAGATTTTTGTAACTTTAACATTCTCTTTTAGCCCACATCTCCCATAAGTGGCAAGGGGATTAGATTGTTTCGCAGCGCTCGCGATGACAGTATAGACACATTTTTTGAATACCCCTAACCTGCAGGGGGGGGGAGGTTTTAAAACATACTCTGTCAAGCAATGCGGATAATGGTGCAGATAAAGGCAACTCTAGTTCTGAAGAAAATCCTAGTGTACATAGAAGTACATGAATTTTCTGAATGAACGTAAGTTGCCTTTTAGATGTGCCGTTAGACGCGTTGCGCTTCTCGGAAACTCGGATAATGAGCTTAATGCGAAGTAAGATTTTTTCGCGGTGTACAAACTAGTACATAATGGACTAGCAGAAACTCGGATAGCGTGTGTAGATGCGACGGAATTTTTAAGCGACGTGTACACAATAGTACACAAGTACAACCGACACAAACTCACGGAAACTCGGATAATGAGGCTAATACGCATTAACTTTTTTGCGCCGTGTACAATGAGGTACACAAGCACAAAAAGTTAAAAGTAGTAGACCATTAGACGAGTTTCAATTTTTCCTCCCTATTGCTGAAACTGCACGAGTAAATTCTTCATTCTGTTCAAAATCTTCCAGCTTTACCGGTAGCTTGCGGCGCCAATTCGGATGCTTATCTCTATCCGTTCCCGGCAGATTCTGCAGCACATTCACGCCGAAAATATCTTCCGGCTGGGCTAAAAATACAGCACAGGCGCTGGAAGATAAATAGCGCTCTGTTGCTTCCATAATGCCGTTTGGATAGCCCTCGCCGTATAAGCAGTCGCATTGTCTGGTGCGGTCTGCCGACCACGAATGCGTATAGTCAAAAGCGTCCAGCAGACAGCGGCGCTCAGCTTCCCTGCCCTTATATTGATTTTGCCGCTCTTCCGCTGTCAGCATTTTCAGGTTATACATAGTTTCTATATCGCCGCCGAACCAGCGCATTTTGAGCGGCGCCATATCGTGCGTGCCGATAGAACAGAATGTGTGCGGCGCAAAATCCTGCGGCAGCTTAAACGGCCCGCTGCCGTTCCAGCGCTCCGACCACAGCACACTCAGCGAATACACTCCGCGCTCTTGGATAGCCTCAATAAAACCGTCCGGCACGTTGCCGATGCTTTCGCCCACCACCATACATTTTTGCAAATGGCTTTCCAGCGCCAAAATTCCCAGCATATCGGCAAACGGATAGTAAACATAGGTGCCTTTTTCGGAATCATCCGGAATAATATACAAGCGCTGCAGGCTCATCACATGGTCTATGCGGATTGCGCCGGCGTTTGCCATTGCTGCACGCAGAATCTTGATAAACGGGCGATAGGCGTTGGCTTTCAGCTTATACGGATTAAACGCCCCCAAGCACCATTTTTGCCCTGTCGGGAAGAAAATATCCGGCGGAGCACCTGCCCCGCAATCTTTGATAAACAAATCATTTTCGCTCCACAGCTCGGCGCTGTCTTTGCACAAACCGACCGGCAAATCGCGGTATAAACCGATTTTCAGGCCGCGCTGCTCAATTTCTTTCTGCACGTCTTCCAACTGCTTTTCCGCCCAATATTGCAGAAACTTAAAGAAATTAACAGCTTTGCGGTTTTCAGCCCTAAACTTTTTAACTTCCGGCGACTGCGGATTTTTCAGCTCTTTCGGCCAAGCCCGCCACCCGCCGTAAACCGAATGGCAGAGCAACGAATAAAGCGCCTGATAAGTTGCCAAATTTTCTAAATCTTCTTTATTTTTCTTTTCAAATTTTTGATACGCCGCCGATTTTTCCAGCTTGGCAAACGTATCGTCATAAATCTTTTGCAAAATCTGCATTTTGAAATTATACACGCCGGTATAATCAATATTTTCCGCCGCCCGCAGCTGCTCTAATTCCGCCTCTCTTCCGGCTAAGTATTCCGGCTTATAGCCGTTTACTTTTTCCACATCTATATAAATCGGATTCAAAAACAAGCGGCTGATAGAAGAATACGGACTGGCGTTTTCCGGAAAATCATGAAACAGCACGTTCAGCGGATTTAAACCGATAATATTTGCCCCCTGACGCGCGCACAAATTTACCAACTCAGCCAAATCCGTAAAATCACCCACGCCCCAGTTGCGCTTGCTGGTTAAAGAATAAAGCTGAATCGCCATACCCCAAATCTTATGATGCTGCAGATATTCCGGCTCATAGCATTTATCCGGCGTAACCGCCAAAACCGTATGCGACTTGCTGCTGCCTGCCGTTAAATCCACTTCATAATAGGCCGGTTCCAAAGCGTTATCCAGCTGAATTTCCAACCGTACATAAACTTTGCGCCCCAGCGTTTTTTCTTCGGTAATTTTGTAGGAATACAGCACATTCAGCTCATCGCCGGTCTGTTGATTTTTAAAGACCAGTTCCAAGCTGTCTGCTTCATTTTTCGGCAGCACGGCATCAAACTTAAGAGCATTGCGGCGCAGCACATAAATCGGCTCCAACGCATACAGCCAGCGCTCTTTTTCCAGCTTTGCCAGCAGCTTGCCGCTGTCTTCAATTTTATCCAGCTTAAACCCCAGATAATTTACCATTTTAAGCAAAGTCTCATCGTCGGTCACATATTCTCTGCGGTTCTGCGCCGCATCGGTATAGCTTTTGGCGATGCCAAGTTTATCTAACAACAAATTCCAACTGTTCTGCATTTATTTCTCCGGTCTTCTTAAATCCAATACCCAAACCGTCCATGCCGGCACTTCTATTTTATCTGCCTCAATCGGCGTATCCGGCTTAATTTGCTCGCTGCTGTCCAACGCCAATATAACTTTTGTTTTTTCCAAAAAATCCGGCAATATCCAATTCATCGGCTTGTCGTTGGCGTTATAAATAATAAAATACGCCGCCGGTTCGCCGTAAATCAAGCAAGCCAAGCTTCGGCGGTCTTCCATATACCAATCCGGATTTTGAAATTCCACCCCGTCTTCGCGGTACCACATAATGTCTTTTATGTCATAGCGGGCGTATTTTTCTATCAGCTTGCCGCTGAAAAATTTTTTACGCGCAAACACATCCATTTTTTGCCGCTGCTGAATAAGGCGCCGCACATAGCGAACCAAATCCCTGTCCTGCTGCCGGATAGCCTGCCAGACAATCCACGTCAGCACATTATCTTGACAATACGGATTATTATTGCCGAACTGCGTATTGCCGAACTCGTCGCCGGCCACCAGCATCGGTGTGCCGAACGACATTAAAAGCGTTGCCAGCATGGCTCGGGTGCGCAAATCGCGGTTTTCAATAACTGAACGCTTTTCCGTTTCGCCCTCGGCTCCGGAATTCCAGCTCCAGTTGGCGTCATTGCCGTCGCGGTTGTTTTCGCCGTTTACCATATTGTGCTTTTCGTTGTAGCTGACTAAATCATGCAGCGTAAAACCGTCATGCGAGGTCAAAAAGTTGATGCTGCTGTCTATATCGCGGTTGGCATAGCCGAAAATATCGCTGGAACCGGATAAGCGGCTGGCTAGTTCGCCGACCTGCTTGCGGTCGCCGCGCCAAAAACGCCGCACTACATCGCGGTAACGGTCGTTCCATTCGTGCCATGACGGAGGAAATCCGCCGATACGGTAACCGTCCATAGTGGCATCCCACGGCTCCACAATCATCTCGACTTTGCGCAAAACTTCATCCTGCCGCGCCGACAGCAAAAAGCCGCTGTCCTGCGTAAACTCGCCGCGGACTCGGCTCAGACTAGAAGCTAAATCCAAGCGGAAACCGTCAACGTGCATTTTTTCAGCCCAATAGCGCAGAGAGTCCATAACCAAAGTCAAAACATACGGATTCTGCAGATTAAACGAAGCGCCGCAGCCCGTGCTGTCAAAATAATAGCGCGGATTTTCCTGCAGGGTATAATAGCTTTCGTTATCTATGCCGCGATAGCACAAAGTCGGTCCCATCTGGTTGCCCTCAATGGTATGGTTGTAAACCACATCTAAAATAACTTCTTTGCCGGCGGCGTGCAGAGTTTTAACCATCTGCTTAAATTCGTCCGGATTGTTTTCTACCATATACTTGGCTTCCGGCACAAAATACGAAAGCGTTTCATAGCCCCAGTAGTTGTCAATATACATACCGTGCTTTTCGCCGAAAAAAGCAAACACCGGCAGCAGTTCTACTGAAGTCACTCCCAGCCAATTCAGATAGTTTACAACGCTTTTGGCGCCCAGGCCTAAAAACTTGCCGCGCTCTGCCGCCTCCACTTTGGGATGCAGTTTGGTATATCCGCCGACATGCATTTCATAAATCACGCGTTTGCCGTCGCCGATTTTCGGAGCTTTGTCATTTTTCCAATCAAACGTATCCTCCGTCACGACTGACTTCGGCACATAAGGGGCGCTGTCCAGAGTGCTGAACGACAAATCTTTGTCGGCGCTTTCCGTATCATAGCCGAACAAGGCTTTATGCCAGATAATTTCTCCGCTCAGCTTTTTAGCGTACGGATCCATCAGCAGCTTGTTCGGGTTAAAGCGCTTTCCCTTTGCCGGCTCATAAGGTCCGTAAACCCGATAGCCGTAAAGCTGGCCGGCTTTGACGCCCTCCAAATAAATATGCCAGATATTATTGTCATTTTCCAAAATCGGAAAACGCTGCAGCTCTTTAGCCCCGCTTTCATCAAACAAACAAAGCTCCACTTTTTCGGCATTAGCGGAAAACAGCGCAAAATTCACGCCTTTTTCATCACAGACAGCCCCCAGCGGATACGGGCTGCCATTTAAAACTTTTATGTCTTTGTTCATTTAATTTCCTTATGTTGTTGTTTTAGCGGACAGGCTTCAGCACAATAGTAGAAAGAGGAGGCAATACCAGCTCTATGGAATACGGTCTGCCGCTCACACCGTAATTTTGCGCCTGCTGAGGCCCCTCGTTGCGCACGCCGCTGCCCCAATAGCTTTTATCATCGCTGTTGAAGATTTCCTGATAAGCGCAAGCCTCGCTCACGCCTATGCGGTAGTTATGGCGCACCACCGGCGTAAAGTTGCAGACAACCACCAGATAGTCGTCCGGATTATGCCCCTTGCGAATATAAGATATTACGCTATCGTCGCAATTTGAATGGTCTATCCACTCAAATCCGCGTGAATCAAAATCTTCTTCATACAAAGGCTCGTTGCCTTTATACATCAGATTCAAATCGCGCACGCAGTTTTGCATGCCTTTATACATCGGGTAATCCAGCAAGAACCAGCGCAGGCTTTCTTCGCTATTCCATTCCCAATCCTGCCCGAATTCATTGCCCATAAACAAAAGCTTTTTGCCCGGGTGCGTCCACATAAAGCCGTAATAAGCCCGCAGGTTGGCAAATTTCTGCCATTCATCCCCCGGCATTTTTTCCAGCATAGAACCTTTGCCGTGCACAACTTCATCATGAGAAATCGGCAGAATAAAGTTTTCGTTGAAAGCATACAGCAAGCCAAAAGTCAGTAAGCCGTGATGATATTTGCGGTGCACCGGCTCATGGCTGATATAGCGCAAGGTGTCGTTCATCCAGCCCATATTCCATTTATAGCCAAAGCCTAAGCCGCCGGCGGAAACCGGACGCGAAACCATCGGCCACGCCGTTGATTCTTCAGCGCAGGTAATTGTGCCTTTGGTCTGCGTATAAACCATTTCATTCATTTTACGGATAAAGGCGATTGCTTCCAGATTTTCATTGCCGCCGTAAACATTCGGCACCCATTCGCCCTGCTTGCGCGAATAGTCCAAATAGAGCATAGAAGCAACCGCATCTACGCGCAAGCCGTCAATATGAAACTCTTTAAGCCAATACAAAGCGCTGGCACACAGCAAATTGCAGACTTCGGTGCGCCCGTAGTTATAAATTTTGGTACCCCAATCCTTATGCTCGCCTTTGCGCGGGTCGGAATGCTCATATAAGCAGGTGCCGTCAAACTCGGCCAAGCCATGCGCGTCTTTCGGGAAATGCGCTGGAACCCAGTCCATAATCACGCTGATACCGGCTTGGTGGAATTTATCAATCATATAGCGGAAATCGTCCGGCGTGCCGAAACGTGAAGTCGGAGCAAACAAACCGGTAATCTGATAGCCCCAAGAGGCGTCAAGCGGATGCTCGCACAGCGGCAGAAATTCCACATGCGTAAAGCCCATATTGCTGACATACGGCACCAGTCTTTCGGCAAATTCACGGTAGGTCAAAAACTCGCTGCCGTTATCGCCTTTGCGGCGCCAAGAGCCTAAATGCACTTCATAAATAGACATCGGGCGGTCGTAAGTATTGCTGTTTTCGCGGTATTTCATCCACTCGCCGTCATTCCATTGATAGTGGTTGATATCATAGACAATAGAAGCCGTATTCGGACGCACTTCGGCGTATGTGCCGACCGGGTCGGACTTGGTTAAAATTCTGTCATCCTGAGTTTTGATTTCAAACTTATAATATTCGCCCTCTGTCAGCCCCGGAATAAAGATATCCCAAACGCCGCAGTTAATATGCTTGCGCATCACGTCTATGCGGCCGTCCCAGTTATTAAAGCTGCCGATAACCGACACGCGCTTGGCATTCGGCGCCCACACGGCAAAAGCCACGCCTTTAACGCCGTCAATTTCCATTAAATGCGAACCGAGTTTTTTATAAATATCGCGGTGATTTCCCTGTGCGAACAAATATTCATCTATATCGCCGATTGTCGCCGGAAAACGGTAGGTATCTTCGGCCTCATAAACATGTCCCTTGTCATTGGTAAT
Source organism: uncultured Alphaproteobacteria bacterium (assembly GCA_934271715.1). Taxonomy (GTDB): domain Bacteria; phylum Pseudomonadota; class Alphaproteobacteria; order RF32; family CAG-239; genus RUG410. The sequence continues at coordinate 211,925 of CAKQRZ010000001.1, read as the reverse complement.
TCTAAAGCGGTAAGCAAAATCTTCCGTTCTGTCAAAGTTTATCTGAAAGAATCCCCTCTCGTCTATTTTTTCCATTTTACCCAGCGTGCTGCATTGTCCGTCAATCACTTCAATAGACGAAGCAAACGGCTGATAGGCGCGGATAAACACCTTTTTTGTACCCTTGTTGCGATGAATGCCCAGCACCGCAAAAACATTGCCGTGATTGCCTTCAACTATAGCCGAAATTTCTTCTTTTGATAACATATTATCCATAATAAACTCCCATAACAGAACAGCAAAATAATATTAGTTTGCTTATATTAAAACTTTCTTCTTATATCTATATAAACTAATCCATTTAAATGCAAGAAAATATGCTTAAATTATGTATAAATTTTTTCAGCGTCATTTTTCTGCTTTTTAAAGTATTGACGCTAAAAAAAAAGCGTCTATACTCAGAAGTGTTATAAACAATTATTGGAGATATAAAATGACTAAAAATTATAATGAAAATTATGTACGCGAAGCTGCCTACTACAACTGGCAGAACGCAGGCTGCCCAAGCGGCAAAGATGAATACTTTTGGACAATGGCTATCAACCAGCTTTATGGCAGCAGCTCTTGCTCAAACTCAAGCTCAGCTTGCTCTTGCAAAAAAACTTCTTCTAAATCATCTGCAAAATCAAGCTCTGCAAAATCCACCACAAGCAGAAAATCTTCTAAGAAATAATCCGCATTTATTTCTGCAGAAAAATACCTGTTTTCAAAGCAGGTATTTTTTGTTTTTAAAGCACATTTTTTTGCCGCTGTTTCTGCATGCAGATTCTGAATATTTCCGGTGCGATTTTTTTGCTGCTTCCGGCTTTTTCGGCGTTCAAAAAAAGGGTTATCCACAACAATCTGAAACCAAAAACATTTTATCTTTCATCCAGCATTTTCTGCGCCGTCAGATAGTCAAATTTTCCGCTGCCCAGCAAGGGCGGCTCTGCCATATAAACCACCTCTTTCGGACACCACAGCTCGCTTATACCCTGCTCTTTGAAACCGCGCTGGATTTCCGGCAGATTTGCCGTATTTTCCGAAATAACCAAAACCAGCTTTTCGCCTTTTTTATCATCGGCAGCCGACAGCACGCCCAGCACCGCATTCGGATATATTTTTTCCAGCGCCTGCTCAACCGCGGTCAGCGAAACCATTTCCCCGCCGATTTTGGCAAAGCGCTTAGCCCGTCCGCAGATAGCTGCAAAACCGTCTTCGTCTATCTTTACAATATCTCCGGTATCATACCAGCTTTCCGCTTTCTGCAGCACTCCGGGCTTGTCGGCTTTCATGTAGCCCAGCATCACATTATCTGCCTGCAGCAGCAATTTTCCGCCCTCTTTTACTCCGGCGACTTTCTGCAGTTTATATTTAATTTCCGGCAGGATTCGCCCTACGGTGTTTTCTTTGTAATACATCGGCGTATTCACGGAAATAACCGGCGACAATTCGGTTGTTCCATAGCCCTCAAAAATGCGCACGCCGAATTTTTTCATCCATAGCTCTGCCGTACGCTCTTTCAGCTTTTCTCCGCCGGCTACGGCAAATCGTATCGGGAAAAAGTCATATGCGCTGGCCATTCGCCCGTAGCCGTACAAAAACGCATCTGTACCAATAATCGCCGTCGCCTGCAAATCATAGGCCAGCTCCGGTATAATGCGGTAGTGAAGCGGAGACGGATACAAACAAACTTTTACCCCGTGCAGCAGCGGCAGAATTGTTCCGACTGTCAGCCCGAATGAATGGAACATCGGCAGCGCATTCAGGAACACATCTTTAGAATTAAACGGCACGGCCAGCCGCAGCTGCTGCACATTTGCCAGAATGTTGCGGTGCGACAGCAAAACCGCTTTCGGCAAGCCCTCGGAGCCGGATGTAAACAAAATAGCCGCCGGTTTGTTTGCTGAAGTTTTAACTTCTTCGCGGCGCAGATATTTTTTGATTCCTTTAAGTTTGGTCAGTCCAGAAATCTGCACGGCAAAATCTTCAAGATAGACAATTTCGGCGCCGGAATTTTTCACGCATTCCGCCAATTTTTCCAGCTTGCCGGCTTCAATAAATCGGCGCGAGCTGATAACCGTCTGCAGCCTAACCGTTTTTATGCACGATTCAAACTGTTTAGCCCCCAGTGAAAAGTTCAGCATAACCGGTATTTTTCCGGCATACTGCAGCGCAAAAAAACTAACCGCGGCAGCCAAGCTGTTCGGCAGCAAAATTCCGGCTTTATCCTGCCCTGAAAGCAGCTTTTTATACGCCGCTCCCAGCACATAGCTTTTCAGCACAAACTGGCTGTAGCTCAGCGTTTTTTTCTGCATATCCAAAGCAATTTTATGTTTGGCGCCGAACAAGCGCTCCGCCTGCAGCAGACTATTGAACAGCGGCATATCTATATCGGCGGTGCGGTACATCATAGCCGCCATAATATCATAGAGCTTCAGCGACGCCGCATGGCGTTTTTCACGCATGGAAACATTCTGCGGCACGCTCAGCTCGCACGGCGGCAAAACAAACATTTTGATTTTCGGAAACATCTGAGTTTTTACAAAATGTCCGATATACGAAAACTTAGAATATTGAGCGCCGTCAATGCGCAGCGGCACAATCTTGGCGCCGGTCTTGGCCGCAATCACGCCAGCACCCTCGTAAACTTTCATCAAAGAGCCGGTAACGCTGATTCGCCCCTCCGGAAAAATCATCACGGTTTTATTTTTGTTTACCTCGTCAATCAGCGTGCGGATAGCCAGCGGATTCGCCGGATTCAACGGACAGAAATCCACCAAGCCGCTGAAAAGCTGCACATACCATTTTGCACCCCAATCGCTGTCTATGGCAAAAGTTATCTTGCGCGGCAGATAAGCGGCTATCAAAACTCCGTCCAGCAATGAAATATGGTTAGCCACAATCAGCGCCTTGCCACCTGCTCTCTGTAAATTCTGCACGCCGCTGACCTCAACTCTGAAAAACAGTTTCAAAAGCGAGCGGAAAAGCGAACGCACCAGCGCATCCGGAAGCAGCATGCAGATATAAACCGCCACTCCGGCGCTAATCAGCGAAACAAACAAAAACAAGGTCGTAATCTTAAATCCGAGCGCCGTCAGCACCACCGCCAAAAGAGAAATTCCAACCATGCCGAGCGAATTTATAATATTGTTTCCGGCAATAACCGAAGCCGTGCATTTCTTCGGCGCTTTCTTTTGCATTAAAGCATTAAGCGGCACCACATACATACCGCCGCAAAACGCAAAGGCAAACAAAAACAGGCAAAGCAGCACGCCGCGCGGCAAGCTTAAAAACGCCGTCAGGCTCAAGGCCTGCGCCGGTGTTGCAAAACCACAGGAAAGCAAATATACGGCAAATGAGCATAAGCATAAGCCGACAGCGCTGATAGGCACATACACCACGCTGACTTCGCCTTTCAGCAGTTTATTGCAAAACACCGAACCAACGCCGACACCGACCGAAAACAGCACTAAAAACATGGTGACAACCGATTTTTCAGTATTAAAAACTTTGCTGCACAGCGGAAATAATTCGGTTAGGAAAAACACGCCTAAAACCCAGAACCATGTAGCTCCGATAATGGTGCGGAACACGATGGTATGCGAACGGATAAGGCCGATATTTTCTTTTATCTGCCGCCCCAGATTAAAGCTTATTTTCAAATCCGGCTGCACGCCTGCCGTCTGCGGAATTTTATAGGCCGAAACCACTCCGGCGGCGGCACAGGCAATCAGCAAAGCCACGCTGGCGTAAATCGGCAGCAATGTCCCTAAAATTGAGCCTAAAATAATAGAAATATAGGTGCTGGCTTCAACATAGGCATTGCCGGCAACCAGCTCATTTTGCTTTAACAGCTGCGGCAGCAGCGCATATTTTATCGGGCCGAAAAACGTGGACTGCAATCCCATTAAAAACAGCATAAAAATCAACAGATTCGGACTGTTAAACATAAAGATAACCGCCGCGGCTATCATCAAAACCAGCTCGCTGATTTTTAGGATTCGCGCTAATTGAGAACGGCTGTATTTATCGGCCAGCAAACCGGCAAAAGCCGAAAACAAAAAATACGGCAATATAAAAATACCGGCCGCCAAATTGGCGTATATATTGACGGTCTGCGCATCGGCCAGCAGCTTATACGCCACAAAAACCATCAGCGTGTTTTTAAAAAGATTATCGTTGAAAGCGCCCAAAAATTGAGTAGCCAAAAGCGGGAAAAATCGTTTTTCCCGCCAAATTTTATTAGCCATGCCGTCCACCTTTTATTTAGTTAAAATTCCAATTTAAGCCCAGCAATGCGCGGTAGTCGTTAGCTTGGCGCTGGTGCTCCGGATTAACCCGAACATCCAGCTCCGAACGCAGGCTTAGCTTATCGCTGAAACTGTGGCTTGCATACATTGCAAATTTATATTCCCGAGCCTCCGGCTTTAAAGCAGCCTGATAACGGCTGAAATATACTTCATCCGAATAGCTGTCGCGCCCGCTTGGGAAGTTTACGGATAAAGTGCCGTCAACCACCCGCAGCGGCGATGAAACATTAAAGCCGATTTCGGTTTGCTTGCTTACCTTGTAGTTTGCGTCAAAAGCAAAGCTTTCGCTGACTAAATCCGAAGTTTTCAGCAAGTTGGATTCAAACGACTGCCCCTGCGTATAGCCGCGATAGTAGCTGCCGGTTAAAGTCAACTGCGGAGTAACATACCATGAGGCTTTAACACCGGCGTTATAAGTGCCGCTGTCCTGAGCGCCGAAAGCTCCGCTGCCGTTCATTCCCAAAGTAGCCGCTTCTTCATACAGCAAGCCGTTGGTCAGGCTGAACCCGAATTTTTCGCCCTTGTGCAGCTGCAATTCCGAATTAAGCGCATAAGCCTGTTTTTTGAACGAACCGTCATGATAGCTGCTTTCGCCGTCATATAAGCCGTTGCGTCCGGTAACCGCCTCTAATTTCAAGCCCAGATTTTTGTTAAAGTTAAAGGTATTATAAATTCCGTAGGCATTCTGCATTGCCATAAACGGATTAGCCGAGGCTTCCGCAAAAGAACCGCCGTTTTCATAGCGGGTATTTTCGCTGAAATAAAAACCGGAATTATAGCTGCCGCCGTTATAGTCAGCCTGCATAAAGCCCATGCCCGAGCCATTGCTGCTGCATGCGCTTCCGGCAAAAGCAAAGCTCATATTGCCGTTTTGCACTTGCGAAAGCTGCGCCGGTCTGGCAATCTGATAAACATCATTTTTAAGCACCTTATAGCCGCCGTGGGTTACAGACACCAAATTAGATGAAGCATAGGCAAACGGACGGTTATATTTATCAAAAACCGTCACGCTCTGCGGCAAGGCTTTCTGCATAGCGCTTTTCATAACCGACGGCACACTGAGATGCGCCGCGCCGATATTTATGCGCTCAGATTTAACCGAATTGCCGCCGAAAGTAGATGTAGTGCCGTTCTCAGAAACATAGGTGGTAACCGCCGCACCCAAATCCAGCAAGCCGGCGCCGTATTTTTCAGCAGAGTAATCAGAAGCATTTTTATTGGCGGTAGTCATCATTAAGTCAATAATTTCTTCGCCGCTCATCCAATTATACGCTCCTTTAATAAAAGCAATCGCGCCGGTCACTACCGGAGTAGCCATGGATGTTCCCATCATATTTATATATTCATAGTCATCGCTGCCGGTTTCGCCGACGCTCCACATAAATTTAGTGCCGCTTTCGCCCGTCGCATAGTTGCCGCCCGGAGCCGCCAAGCAATAGCCGGAAGCCGAGCCGCATTGGTTGGAATATTCCGAAAGCTTATAAGAAATGGTGCCGTCGTCGCCTATAGTAGTATCTACAGCCACCACGACCGTCATCAGCAGGTCTTTATACTTATCATTCAGCTTAATGCCTGACCACAAATCCGGCTGTTCATAGCTGTCATTGCCGGCAGCTTTAACTAAAATTGTTCCGTCTATTTTGCCGTTTTCATTAGTGGTTTGCTTGCCAAGCAGCTGTTCAAACAGCTGTGAATCCGCTCCTTCCAGCGAAGCTGCCGCCATAGAGGCGTTTGAGCTTGCCGAAGCCGTAGTGCCGATACTCAAATTAAGAGCCGTCATATTCTTCCAGACATCGCCGCTTGAATTGCCGTTTCCGTCCGGAAAATCCACTAAAGGCAAATCCAATTTTAAGTCCCAGCGGATAGCATAAATTTTAGAGTTAACGCCGGCAACGCCCATGTTGCCTTTGCCGTCTATATTGGCGCCGATAATACCGGCCACATGCGAACCGTGCAAATCATCGGTATTTCCCAGCGTGTTGCTGACATAATTCGGATAGTAATAATCTCCGCTGTTTAAGCCGGTATAGTCAGACGGATAAGCCGCCGCCCATTTATTAAAGCAATTCGCAGCATCGGAACCTAAATCACAGGAAATTGCCGAACCGCCCTCAATATCTTTGCCGTTTTCATCTCGGAACGACACAGCTAAAGCACAGCTAAGCAAAGTGCATTGCACTTCTGCCCCCTCGGTTTTGTGCCAGCACAGCGTTGGATTCGTATCCGAACACGGACCGCCGTCCCAGTTGGTGCCGGATGTCTTATAACCGCCGTCGGTTTTAAATTCCGGATGGTTGCCCCAAACGCCGGTATCGGCAACGCCGACCGAAACTTCGCTTAAGTTAGAGGCAAAATTTCCGTCCGCGTCTTTGCCGTAATATTTAGCAAAAGCTTTCGCGGCGTTAATTCCGCCCAGATAGTTTACTGAATTCTGAAAGTTTGAGCCGTTAAATTCCGAATTGCCGTTCCACTCGTCTTCAGTAGAAAACTCTGTTACCTTGTTATAGCTATTCAGCACCGGATTAAAGTTAACGTCATCCGAAACTTTGCCGTTGCTGTTCGGAACATAATCCGATGAACCGCCGGAACTTCCGCCGGAGCCGCCGGAACCGCCGCCCGACGACATAGCAAAAGCTCCGACTACGCCGCCGGCCAGCAAAGCCATGCCGCCGTAGCGCATTGCCGTGTGCAGCTGTTTTGTGCGGTAGATACTTTCGGCGTCTTTCATGCACGGAGCATTTTCATCGGCTCCGTATTTATAAAGCATGGCATACGCAGCATCATCGCCCTCGCTTTTAGCCCGGCACAAAGCCGTCATTCCGCGTTCATCGCTGATATCTATGGAATAACCTAAATTCAGATATTTCTGCAGCTGTTCGGGTTTATTATCATGCGCTGCCTTAAAAATCGCGTCCCGCAGCGAAACATTAAACCTCGGCGGATTCAGCACCATAGCTTCGGCATTATAGCCGCCCAAAACACCGGCAGCAGCCAGCAATGTAAAATATTTTAACTTATTCATCGGTTATTCCTTTAATTATACTTTTCTTTTGAAGATATATCAAAGGTTTAAATAAATGATTAAAAAAAGCCGGCGAATTTCATATAATAATTGACAAGCGGACATAAAAAAGCTAGCTTTAGTTCACATTATTATAAGGAGATTATCATGGATATGCAAAAACTCAAAGCCGACAGCCAATATCTGCTGCCAAAGCATTTGCTGACCCGCGCTGCCGGTCTTTTAGCCGGAGCCAAACTCGGCGGCTTAACAACTTTTATGATTGAGCAGTTTGTAAAAAAATACAAAATAAACACCAAAGAAATGGCCGGCAGAATTAAAGACTATAAAACCTTTAACGAGTTTTTCTCACGTCCGCTGATTCCGGACGCCCGTCCGATAAACCTTAAAGAAGACGCCGTTATTTATCCGGTAGACGGCAAAATCAGCCAATTCGGCAAAATAGAAGACAAATTTTTATTTCAGGCCAAAAACCACTACTATACAGCAGAGGCTCTGCTGGCCGATTCTAAAGAAGCCGAAACTTTCAAAAACGGCGATTTTATAACCATTTACTTGTCTCCTAAAGACTATCACCGCGTCCACATTCCGTTTGACGGAGTTTTGGATAAGATGATTCATGTTCCCGGAGATTTATTTTCGGTAAATCCGTTTAACGCCAAACACATACCGGAGCTTTTTGCCCGCAACGAACGTGTTGTCTGCTATTTCAATACTTCTATCGGACGCATGGCCGTTGTTTTTGTGGGCGCCACAATCGTCCGCAGCATTGCAACAGCTTGGGCGGGAACTGTCGCTCCCAATAAAAACAAGGATGTCACAGCCTATGATTACAGCGGCAGCGAACAGACTTTTCCTAAAGGCGCGGAAATCGGCAAATTTTTTATGGGCAGCACAGTCATCTGCCTGTTTGAAAAAGATAAAATTCAGTTCAGCGAAGATTTGCAAGCCGGTCAGCCTACCCGCATGGGCATGCAGATGGCTGTGAGCAAATAAGTCTAAAACTAATTGCCGTCTGGGCAAAAACAGGTTGTTCTGCTAAGATAAACTTACATTTACACCGCCGCAGAACAACCTAAACAACTAATACGTCTCCTTTATAAATCGGCCGCTTCTTTTTGATTCAGCCCCAGCAAATCGCGGATAATTTCCCCGGCCATCAGCAATCCGGCAACTGCCGGAACATAGGAGATACTCCCCGGAGTTTGCCTTTTATTGCTGTCTTCTGCCGAGCCAAGCGGCGTCAGAGCTGGTTCTTCGGAATACACAACTTTAAAATGGCTTATGCCGCGTTTGCGCAGCTCTCGGCGCATTACCTTAGCCAAAGGGCATACCGCTGTTTTGCTGATATCGGAAACCTTAAAGCCCTGAGCCGTCAGCTTATTGCCGGCGCCCATAGCGCAGATAATCGGAGTTCCGGCCTCAGCCGCCCGCTGCACTAAAGCGATTTTTCCGGCTACCGTATCAATTGCATCCGCCACATAGTCATATTGCCTAAAGTCAAACTTATCCGCAGTTTCCGGCAAATAAAAACAATTATGGCAGACTATTTTCAAATCTGGATTGATATCTAAAAGGCGCCGTTTTGCCGCCTCGGTTTTCAGCCTGCCTATAGTTGAATGCAAGGCCAAAATCTGCCGGTTTATATTGCTCAGGCTCACAGCATCATTATCTATTAAGTCCAGCGCCCCTACTCCGGCCCGCGCCAAAGCTTCGGCCACATAGCCGCCGACGCCGCCCAAGCCGAACACGGCAACCCGGGATTTTTTCAATTTATCTGTCCCCTCGCCGCCAATCAATAATTCTGTTCTTGAAAATTGAGTAATCATTCAACAACCTCCTTATTTTGCATTTTTACAAAATCTTCAACTTCATCTTTAAGCATTTCCTGAAGCTGTCCTTTCTGCCGTTTATATTCTATAAACTGATAATCTTCAAACAGATTATTGCCATGCACAAAAAATACATCATCGCTGTAATTAGGATTACGGACTTTATATCCTAAATATTGCGCAGCCAATTCTGCAATTTCATAATGTGAAATTACGCCCTCAGGCAGAACCGGCATTTTTCCGCCTATATTATATAATAAAAACGGAACCCGCATATCTTCCATAACAAGCTGGTTATGCCCGTAGCGTCCATCGGGAACCCCCAGCATTTCCCCATGGTCGGAAGTAAAGATAAATTGCGAATTAGGCACATTTAAGCGCTTAAACTCTGTTAAAAGCTGCCCCAATATACTGTCTATATATAAAACAGCATTTTCATAGGCCGCATTTTCTTCAGCAAAACGGCTGTCATCTTTAGGCTTAAAGACATCAAATTCCGGATGATGAGCATAATTTTCTTCATAAGGCGAATGCACACTCTTAAAGTTCAGCACCACAAAATTTTTACCGTTTTTCAAATCCAGCTTTTTAAACATTTCCAGCAATAAATCTTCTTTTCTGCGCTTAAATTTACGCGGATTATGCTCAGATGTTACAATTTCATCTATATAACGCACTCCGATAAGATTTGTTTGCTTCATATCATAAGCCGAATAAAAATAAGTTTTAAAACCATTTTCTTTTGCCATTTTAAACAAATTGGTGTCATTGTTTTCCAGTTTTATAATATTGCCGGGTTCTTTCATCATATTGAAAAAAATCGGCAATGACGAATGGGTTGAAACCGCTCCGGAAATTGCCGTACTATAGGCAAAATTACTGTCATTTTTCAGTTTATCCAGCTGCGGCGTAGTCTGAGAAGCTTCCGAATTAAAAAGATGCATTTTATCGGCGTTTGTGCTTTCGCCCATAACCAAAACCACCAGCTGCGACGATTCCAGCAATTTATCTGCTTTGTAAGGCAAATAAAAGTTTCTGGGTACAATATCATGAATATTCTTGCTGTCAGCTCCCCGCACCAGATAAAATGAAAAAGAGTTTATTGAATTATGAATTGAATAGCGGGTTTCCGGCGGCAAAAAAGAATGCAGTCCGCGGCGGGTTGCCCGTTCCGGCTTTACACCTAAAAAGATGATAACCGCCAAAATTCCGATAAATGAAAAATATAATTTTTTACGCCATTTAAATTCCATAAATATCAAAATCAAAAACGGCAGTATTGCTGCAGCCGGCACAAACCAAAAATCATCCAAATCCGACATGCCTGCTGAGTAAATATCTTCAAATTCGCCGAAAACTTTACCTATATCCAAAGGATTTATCGGACGGGAAAAATAGGCTATATGACCAAGCTGAACAGTTTGCATAAACATAAAAGTCAAACAGCAAGCCGTATAAACCGCAAGACCGGATAACGACAGAAAAAAGCCGAATATAAACATAACCAGCAAAAACACAATATCTGTCAAATAAGTTATATTGGGCAGAAACGCCATAAATAAATAATCCGGCAGCACCGCTAATATGGCAAACAGCACTCCCATAAATAAATTATACTTTAACTTTGGTACAAGCACCGTTATCCTGCTAAAAATTTTGTTCATAAGCACCTCATAGTTCAAATCGCATATTCCGCTCTATAATACACTTTAGGTGTTTTGATAACAAAATAACCGCACCTATCCACATCAATAGTTAAATATAACGCTTATCGCGCAAGCTTCATCTTGTCCGCAGGAATTGCAGGCATAATGCAAGTAGCTCAAATCATGAAACTTGCTTTTAGAAATACCTATAGCATGCGAAGTATCAGGCGTATGCCAGATATTAACCGAGGCAATAGCTGTTTCCAGCGGCGCAACCAAATCCGTTAGCAGACCAAGGCAAAGCTTTGTAGAAAATCCCGATGAAACTTCCGTGCCTTTATCAGATGTTTTAGTGCCGCCCAAATAAAAATCCACCACATAAAAAACATAATCAGAATTCATATTATTGGAGTATATCCGCAGCACATTGCCGTAATTGTCGCTGATATGCATAGCGCTGACTTTTTTCCATGTTTCAGGCACCAAGTTCAAACTCTGCACCACATCAACCAACCCGTATAACGAATCATTAGTTTTAATTTTTCGTATATTGTCTTTATATTCAATCAGTCCGTTTATCAGCATACTGTAATCGCCTAACGCTTTCGTCAGCTTAAACTTTTCCATCGCTTTGGAATAACCGGCGATACCGCCGACCGAAAGAACTCCGACAATAGCAAGTACGCCGAGCATTTCTATCATTGACCGCCCCACGCTGCTGACGTCATTGCGAGCGGAGCGAAGCAATCCAGAACCCTCACCCCTGCTCTGTTCTTTGAAAAATTCTATACCCTTAAACATCTTATTCCTCCTCAATTGTGTAAAAAAAACGACCGTTATTTTTACACAGCGAAACAGACGGCAATAAAATGTTGTAAAAACGCCAAAAAACATCGTAAATATAAAAAGTTATTGCAAATTCCGGCAACCTTTGCTAGACTACAAAAAACAGCCTAAAAACTGTCCATTTTAAACGGTCGTTTTTTTTACACACTTTTAACCTAAAAAACGCGTTGATTTTTGCGGTTGACTTATGGCGTGAGGCTGTTATAGAATTGGAGTGTAAACAACATAATTTTAGAGGAAAGAAAGATGAAAAATAAGCTATTCAAAGGTCTCTCTCTCTCTCTCTGCAAATCCTAACCATCTGATTAAAGGCGCATTTTTCGCCGCTCAGCGTGTTTTTGCAGAGTTTGGCAGAAAAAATGACATATTCGGTAATAACAAGCATAGAAGCAAACTAGCAGACGGCACTAAACTCACGCCTCTAGCACCAGTAATTCTAGGTCTTGTACCTAAAATCTTGTTGCAACGTGTCTCTAATCTAGTCAATAAATTAGCCATATTATTAAATAAAAGCTGGTTCACACAAGATTCTTGGGATAAACCCAAGAATGACTGGTGCCGGGGACGCGGGTTCTCTATGGTAATAAGTAAACAAAGAAGCGTTGCATTCTGCAACAAAGTCATGGATACTCGTCTGCCACAGCCTGCGGGGTGTGGCGACAAGTATGACGTTTCTAGTTTGTGTTCTAGATTGCTTCGTCGTTGCACTCCTCGCAATGACGCCGAAAGGAACGGCGAGGAAATACACCGCCCTTGGTGCGACAAGATCCTAGGTACAAAACCTAGGATGACTGGTGGCAGAGGCGCAGGTTTTGTTAGATTGCTTCGCTGCGCTCGCAATGACGTGTTTAATAATACCCCTCACTCGGCGCTGTCGCGCCACTCTCTCCCGCAGGGGGCGAGAGAATGCGGGCGGAGTATGATTGAAATGCTCGGAGTTCTCGCTATTATCGGCGTTTTATCGGTTGCCGGCATTGCCGGTTATTCCAAAGCGATGGAAAAATGGAAAATTAACAAAATGGCGGAAGAATACAGCTATCTTATACACGGACTGTTAGGGCATCTGACAGAATTTCAAAACTTACCTATTAACACCGGACTGGTTGATACTAGTTTTGCCCTGGGTATTATTCCAGACACTTGGAAAAAAGATAGTTCTCTGAATGTGATAGACACCTTTGGAAACTTAATAAAACCTTATGTCCGTAATAACCGCTTAGTTATTGATTTTTATCTGGGCGGAATCTCTACAAACTCTGATAATGCAAGAGTATCTCAAGGCTTCAGCAAAAGAACCTGCGAAACTTTAATGCGCGATGTCGCGGCGCCGCTGCACTATTCCGTTTCTGTTGTTTGGATATTTTTATCCGGCAACTCAACCGCTCCCAGCAAATATTTTTATGGCGACAGCCGCTGCAGCCAAGGACTACATTGCCTGAGCGAGATTACTCTAAGCGATATTCATGAAGCCTGCGGGCTTTGCGACGGCAAACGGCAATGTTCTATAACTCTGGAATTTTAGCCGCAAAAGGGAGCCTCTAAGCTCCCTTTCCAACTTTAAAATCCGCCTACTCGGCTGCGGCATACTGGCGTTCGGTTATACCGAACTCATCTGCTTTCATATTCAAGCAATAAATGCAGCAATCATCGCCGGTGTCATAATATTCCGGCAAAACGGCGCCCAGCTTAAATCCGCATTTTTCATAAAAGCGGCGGGTCGGTTCGTATTGAGCGGTGCTGTCTGTTTTCACATACAAACGCTCAGCCCCCAGACTTTTCAGATGAGCAAGCAAATATTCAACCAACTGACGGCCTATCCCTAAACCGCGGTATTCGTTTAAGGTAGAAAGCCAATAAAGTTCATAAGTACCGGCTTTAGCATCCGGCAGTTCTTCAAAGCAGGCATAAGCCACGGTTTTGCCGTTATATTCAGCAAACAAAAAGCGGTGTTCGCAATCTTTATTGCGCAGCAAATGACGGGCAATATCAGCGTTCAGCCGCACATCTCTGTCATCAAAAAAGCCGGTAGAAGAAGCAATTTGAGCAATAACCTCGGGGTCGTTTTCTCGTAAAGTATTTCTGAAACTGAGCATGATTACACTCCTTTCAGAACGGCATTTTCCTCGGTATAAGATAAGAAAGTTGTTTCAAATAATAAGACGTACCTGTGATGGTCTCCGTCATTAGAACCGCATAAGGCAGCGGCCGACGCACGATTTAACATAAAAACTCCATCGTTGTTAATCCAATGCAGCAAAGCTTATAAAAAGCCTTGTTACATTTATGATTATAAACATTTTGCTTCAGTTTTTCAAGCAAAAAGATAAAAATCCCCTGCAAAACAAAAAAACGGAAAAAATATCAGCAACAATATCTCTCCCGTTTACAAGATTAGCGGCTAAAATAATTAACCAATTCTTTAGGCAGGCATTCGGCAAGCACAAAGTTGCAGAAGCGGCCTTTTTCATAAGCATTGCAGCCCAAAAGACGCAGCTTTTCTCCAGCGGCCGAACGCGGATACAAGCCCTCAAAATGAGTAAAGCCGTGTTCGTTTTCCGGTAGCATAAACACCGGACGGAACGTTTTACGCTTCTGATTAAAGAAGTGTTCAATCTCCAGACGCCTGCATGACTTAAAAGCAAAAGTCTTTCCGGTTTCGCGCAGATTGTGATAAGCTTGAATTTTATCAGTATAAGAATACTTAACATCAAAGCTAACCTGCTTTACAGCTTTCAGATGTCCGCGGTTACCGAACTCACACTCCAGCAGCAGTCCCTCGTAAGACGCATTTTTCTGATACAGCCAACGCTGTCCTCCGGCCATTGAAAACAACACCGGCGCCTGATGCAAATTCAAATACGAAACATACTCCGGCTCTCCATCTTTTTCATCCGGAGAGGCGGCTAAACTTTGCTCATACATTTCTGCGCCGGCTAAACGATTATCTTTATAAACGCCGCGCAAAAAAGTCAATTTACCGGCAAGCATCTTGTCTGCGACCAGATTGCTTTGCCAAAAATAAGGTAACTTTTTCATAACAAATAATTTTTAAGTAATACATAATCACTATTTGTTATAGCACGCTGCCGGCAATTTTCAACATTTTTCGTAACTTGACAAAAAAATATTGCATATTCGGCAAAAGCGTAGTATATATAAAGTAATTAAAATATTTTTATGTCTAACTTTAATTTATATTATTATGAATACGATGATTAAGCTTTCCAGAAACTTTAGTTTGTACGAACTCATTGCCTCCGGCACCGCCAAAGCGAACCATCTTGCAAATACTCCGGACGAAAAAGACGTAGCTAAACTCAAGCGTCTTTGCACGGATATTCTGCAGCCGGTGCGCGACCATTTCGGACAGCCGGTGAATATTCGTTCAGGCTATCGTTCGGCTGAGGTCAATGCTTTGCTCAACGAAGCGCCTAATTCGCGCCACACCATGTGTGAGGCTGTTGACTTTAGAGTTTCGGGAGTGCATCTGTCAGACGTTTGCGATTATATTGCAAACAATCTGAAATTTGACATTCTGCAGCTGGAGTTTCCAAACAACGACAACACGCAAAACGGCTGGGTTCATGTGGCGTATAATCCGTACGGAGAAAACCGCAGACTGAACTTACAGACTTTTGCCGCACGCAAGCAGCTGAAGCTGTCTGAAAACTTTAGCCTGTATGAGCTAACACATTCCAACACCGGCGAAGCACGCAAGATTTATAACTTGCCGGATGAAGCCGGAATTGAGCGTTTGCGTCAAGTTTGCCTGCATATTCTGCAGCCGGTGCGCGACCATTTCGGCAAGCCCGTCCGCGTTAACTCCGGTTATCGCTCGCTTGCGCTGAATACCGCCATTAAAGGCGCCAAAACCTCGCAGCATATGAAGTGCGAAGCGGCGGACTATGAGATTGACGGTATGAGCAACCGCGAGCTGGCGCATTGGGTAGCTGACAACTTGCAGTTTGATCAGGTTATTTTGGAGTTCCATAACAACCCTCAAGATCCGAACAGCGGCTGGGTGCACACCTCGTATGTAGCTCCTCCGCGCAAAAACCGCAAGCAGCAGCTTACCATAGACAATCGCGGCACCCGCGCCGGTATAGCTTAAATCAACAAAAAAAGAAGATGTTTCACGGCATCTTCTTTTTTTTGTTTTCTTATTTATAAAAGCGCAAAGCCCGCATGGCGTTGAGAATGGAAATCACCGAAACTCCGACATCGGCAAACACCGCCGCCCAAATAGAAGCCATGCCGACGGCGCCGAGTCCTAAAACCGTAAATTTAACAGCCAGAATAAACACCACGTTTTCATGCACCAAACGCAGAGTTTTTTTAGAAATTTCAATAGCTTTGGCAATTTTAGACGGTTCATCGGTCATAATTACCACATCTGCCGCTTCTATAGCCGCATCCGAGCCGACTCCGCCCATGGCAATTCCGATATCCGAACGCGCCAAAACCGGTGCATCGTTAATGCCGTCGCCCACAAACAGCACCTTGCCTTTAGGCGTCTTAGAACCAAGCAGCTCTTCAAATTTTTGCACCTTATCCGCAGGCAGCAGCTCGGCATAGCACTTATCCAGCTGCAATTTTTCGGCCACTTTCTGCGCGGCGCTCTGTCTGTCGCCGGTCAGCATAACCGTCTGCGCCACGCCCAGATTTTTCAGCTGCCGGATTGCCGGCGCGGAATCCGCTTTAATTTCATCTTCTATTTGCAGACATCCCAGATATTGACCGTTTTTCAAAACATATATCACAGTTCCGGCCGCCTTAATTTCCGGCACTTTTACACCTTTATCCTGCATCATCTGCGCATTGCCCAGCACAATTTCCGCATTGTCAAAATTGCCGCAGACGCCTTTGCCGAAACAGTCTGTTACTTTAGAAACACGCTTTAAATCCGGCTTTTTGCCATAGGCATTTTTAACCGAAACAGCTATCGGATGCGAGGAATACGCCTCCAAATGCGCGGCGATTTCCAACAATTCCGCCGCCGAAATATTTCCCTCCGGCACAATCTGAGTTACGGCAAACACGCCTTTAGTTAAAGTTCCGGTCTTGTCAAACACCACGGTTTCGGTCTGCGCCAAAGCCTCCAGATAGTTGCTGCCTTTTATCAGAACACCGCATTTAGAAGCTGCGCCGATACCGCCGAAAAAGCTGAGCGGAATAGATATAACCAACGCGCACGGGCAGGAAATTACTAAGAATGTAATTGCACGGTAGACCCAATCTTGCAAAGGCTGATTAAACAGCAAAGGCGGCAGAAAGGCCAGCAGCACAGCCGCTATGACCACCGACGGCGTATACCAGCGGGCAAATTTGCTGATAAAATTTTCCACATCCGCCTTTTTAGAAGAAGCATTTTCCACTAAATCTAAGATTTTTGCCACGGTAGATTCGGCATATGCGCCGGTTGTTTTTACCTGCAGAACGCCGCCTAAATTTATGGCTCCGCTTAAAACCGTATCGCCGGTTTTTACTTCCCGCGGCAAAGATTCGCCGGTTAAAGAAGATGTGTCTAAACTGGAATCTCCGCTGATAATAATCCCGTCAAGCGGCACTTTTTCTCCGGAACGGATTTCTATAATACTGCCTTTTTCCGCTTCTTCGGGGCTAACCTCCAGCCACTCGCCGTTTTTCTGCACGCGGGCAAAATCCGGACGGATATCCATAAGCGCGGCAATAGATTTGCGCGAGCGGCTGACCGCGTAACTTTGGAAAAATTCGCCGATTTGGAAAAACAGCATAACCGCCACCGCCTCCGGATATTCTCCCAAAGCCACCGCCCCCAAAGTGGCTATAGTCATCAAAAAATTCTCGTCAAAAACTTCGCCGTTTTTAATATTCTGCAGCGCTTTCAGCACAATCGGCAGCCCGGCAATCATATATGACAAAGCAAACAGCATCAATTTAAACGTTTGCGGAAAATGCAGCAGCGCCGCCGCAAAAAACACGGACGCCGCTAAAATTTTATATAAAGATTTGCGTAATTTTTTAGTCATTATCCCCTCGCCTGCTATAAAATAATTGTGCAGTCCGGCTCTATTTTTGCCACCAGCTTAACCACTTTTTTCATCAGCTCATTTATATCTTGGCTCGTTTCTATTGTCATTTTCTGCGTCATAAAATTTACGCTGGCATTCTCTACACCCTCCAGCTCTTTTAAAGCCGCTTCTATTTTGGCAGCACATACAGCGCAATCCAAGTCTTCCAGATTAAATACCTTTTTCATTTTTCCCTCTGCTTTAGTTAAACGATTAAATATATGTTTAATTGTATAGTAAAAAATTCCGGCTGTCAAGTCTATAATTTTATGATTACAGTAAGAAATAAAAGTATATAACATGTTATATTATATATTTTTATTATTTTTAGCTTGACTTTAAAAGATTTTTATCATACATACAATAATGTTTTAGTGATTTTATTTTATTGAATTGCAGCCGGTTGATGGCTTTCGCGATATAATTGGCTGCAAATTCATCCGTAAGAAATAAATCATTTTAACAAGGTTTAAATTATAGAAAATGGAGGAAAAGCCATGGATATATGGCCCAAATATAAATCGCCTTTAGGCTACTTAACCGGAGACAGTAAAATTGACACTTACGGTGTTGACCACAGCAAATTTTCTTTGCGCGATGAAATCGCTTATCAAATGGCGCGGGCAGACCGTGAAGAACAGCTGATTAAGAACTTTAACAGCCAAGACATAAACAAAGATTATCCGCAATACGGCACCAACTTTTGGGGCGGAAACGCGGAGAATAACTATGGTTTCGGCTCGTCTGACATCAGCGAAAACATAGAAAACGTTACAAACTCACTCAAAAACACAGGTTTTGGTTTTGAATACAATTCAGGTTCAACTCCTCACCCCTCTCAGCAGAACAATGCGGCTATAGGGCAAAATAATACCCTGCAAAATCAGACTCCGACACCTTGGAATCCTGATATTGCCGGCAAACCGCAAAATCAGACTCCGGTTTCTTGGAATCAGCCTAAACCTGCTTGCACAGGCCCAGAGTATGATAGACAAACTCAACCACCTGCATCTACTCCAGCGCCTGCACCTGCGCCGAATAATACTTCACCTAACCATACTACAGATGAAGATTTATATAAAGCTATGTGGGAAAACATAAAAAAATATGAAGGTGTTATGCAACATCCTTATATTGATACCAAAGGATTAGTAACAGTAGGAGGCGGAATAAATGTAGATAAATGGGATAATTTTAAAAAAATTAACTTTACCGTTAATGGGGTTCCGGCAACAGAAGCTGAAAAATTCGCAGCATATAACATTATGCGAAATTTAAGTAATGAAAGAGATGAACAAGGACATCTAACTCATTGGAATACCAAAGCTAAAGATTTTGCAGATTATACGAATGTCCGTATATCTGATGAATATGCACGGAGTCTTGCACAAGACCACATGACTAATGATTTAGCTCATGTACGCCGTGAGTTTGCTGATTTTGACACATTTCCTCAACCTTTAAAAGAAGTATTACTAGACATTCAATATAACGTTAAAGGCGGATTAAATGAGCAAAAATGGCCTAATTTATACAGAGCTATTCGCGCACGAAACATAAACGGCGAAAATGGTATTGTTGCTAATGTGAACCGCCCTGATGTTCAGCCGGAGCGTAACGACTGGGCTAGACGTATGGCTGCTACAATCAATCCTTGGTAGCATATCCATCGGGAGGGGTAACACAGAAATGGCTTTCCGAAGCATATTCTTGCTGCCCCTCTTTATAGCTTATCTCTTCTATATTTAAACATCCTTCAAAATACAGACCTTTAATCCTGTACATATAATACTCTTCTGACGTAAACCATTTTTTATATGTTTTATGCTCTGTATCATAGGTAAACATTGTTAATTTACAAAACATCTTTATATGATTTTCTTCATTTTCCAATAATTCACAATTACCTTGACTATCCTTTATGTTTTTATCCAAAGGTGTTCGGAAATCAACAGATGTTGGTGTTAAATATTCATAGCCTGACCGCATTGATATAGGACGCAAAGGTTGATTGAAAACCGGATTCACAAACTCTAATTTTTTTGCCTCATCAGCCCATGCACCTTTGCCCCACACAAACAGCACCGCCAAAATCAGTATAAATTTTTTCATTATCTTATCCCCTTTTAATTGTTTTTATCATAATTTTAATATATTCAAAGTCAAGCTGTTTTTAAAACTTGATGTTGGAAAAATATAATCTTCCCTTGCTTTTTTATTTTTCTTACCGTATTTTAAACATAAATACAACTTATAAGAGATACTTAAACTTGGAAATGCTAAATTTGAAAAATAGTCTGGTTATTTTATTAGCAGTTATGTTTTGCGGCAAGGCTTATGCTTTGCCGCAAGATTGGCCTTGCGGTCCGTTTATTCTGAAACAAGCCAGTATTTTAAGTCAAAATAATTCAGAATTAGAAAGTGAATATACAGGAATTTATAAACAATATTCTTTATCTGTAAATGTTTTTTGGCAGCTTAATCCTTTGCATTCTGAAGATGATTGCGGAACAGCAGGATGCTCGGGAACAATTACTAATAATCAAACTAAACAGACTGAAAATCTGCGTTTCTTTTGCGAAACAGAAAATAACGCAAACCTGAAAACCCTAAAATGTTATATAAACAATAATGAAGAATATCTTTTAAGTCCCTATAAAAATAATGAATATCGCGCTGAATTATGCGGAACATATTATAAAACTGTAGATGTCAATGAATGCGGAAAATGCTCTTGCACGGTTGAAGATTCGCGAGGCTCGCAATATTCTGCTAAGATGAACTGCAATTTAGAGAACACCGGCAAACTGCATTGTCTGACCGGAAATATATATTCCGAAAAATATTTTCCTCAAAAGACTGCAGATGACTTTGAAAATTGCGTTGGATTAAAAATTTCGGACTAGTCTCCGTCTTTTACATTGTTTATATAGAGCAGACGTTCCAGCATATCTAACAAAACTTTTCCCTCATCAGCATAAGGCTGAATACTCGGCAATATTCTGCATTCTCCGCTGCAATATTTGCTTTCTGCTGATATTCCGTAATAAAAATTAAATACAGACTTACGAACTTGCTCTAAATAACTAATCATTTTGACTTGCTGGCTATCACTAAATCCCTTTTTAATTTCGGCTTTGATAGCTTCTGCCAAACAATCAACTATTTTCTGATTTTGTTTTTCAATTTCCGGTATTGAGGATTTTTCACTTTTTGCCGTATTACTGCATTTATCAAAAATATCTTGCGCCTGCTGCCGGCTTATTTGATGATAATCTATTTCAGCCGTTTGTTTAACCGGCAAATCTGCCAGCTCGGCCGCAATATTGTATTCTCCGGCCTTAATACAGCCTGCTGCAACCCCTAAATTTATAAATTTCGCATTATCTTTATAATAAGTATGAGCTAAATCCAGCTCTGTATTATTTACTGATACAGGACTTCCTTTAACAATGTTTTGAACAGGAATAATTACTGGTTTGGCTTCGTCGCAAAGAGAACAATAACTATATATCTCTTTTTGCTGCCGGATAATCTTAACTGCTCTAGCCGATGTTTGTTCATCAATATCATAGCAAATATCCGCCCATGCGCCATTGCCCCACACAAACAGCACCGCCAAAATCAGTATAAACTTTTTCATAGCATTATCCCCTTTTAATTGTTTTCATCATAATTTTAATATATTCAAAAAAATAATAGAAAATTTTATGAATTAGCTCTGCAATCGGTTAAATTTTCAGCGGCAAAAGCTGATAGCATCCAATGCGCCTTGCAAAATATAGGCAGCGGCGGACGCATCCAAAATTTTTTTACGCTTGCCGCGCGACATATCAACTTCTTCTATTAAAAAACGCTCAACAGCTGATGAAGACAGCCTCTCATCCCAAAAAATATACGGCAAATCAATTTCCTGCGCCAATTTTTCAGCAAACGCCCGCACCTCCTGCGCAATGGCTCCCTCTTCGCCGTTCATTTGCAGCGGCAGACCATAGACCAGACCGCCGATTTCTTTTTCAGCAATAACTTTTTTCAGCTCCGCTACATCTTTTTGCCATTCGCCGCGGTATAATATTTTATATGACGTCGCAATGCTGCGGCCTAAATCCGACACAGCCAGCCCCATTCTCTTGGAACCGTAATCCACCCCCAGCAAGGCTTTATAAGCGGGCAAAACCGCCTTAAATTCTGCAATATTCATGATATTTTCCTTTTTCTTAAGGCTATGCGGAATATATTTGATTGTCAACCCCAAAAACACCGTATATTTTATGTCCATAAACTCTTTTTTAGCTTTACTATTTTTGCTAATGCGTATATGGTAAGAGCAGTTAAAATTTTAATTAGTTCTAAAGGTATAAAGCAATGAAATTAAAATATGTTTTTGCAGCGCTTTTAACATTGATTATTTCTCCGGCGCACGCCGAGCTGGAAATTGATGTCCGCGGCGCTACCCGAAACCCTATGCCGATTGCTATTCCGGAAATGATTGGCAATAACGGCAACTTCTTTACAAAAATCATCGGCAATGACTACGGCGACAAAGTCCGTGAAGTTTTGGCCGCCGATTTAGACCGCAGCGGTTTGTTTAAGGTTTTGCCGACCAATAGCTATATTGAAACCCTGACCTCTATTGACCAGCAGCCAAAGTTTGTCAACTGGCAGGCCATTAAGTCTCAAGCCTTGGTGCAAAGCCAGATTGTTGAACTTCCGGGCGAAAAAATCCGCGTAGATTTCCGCTTATGGGATGTCGCTTCCGAACAGCAGCTCATCGGCAAGTCTTTTACCACCACCAAAAGCAACTGGCGCCGAATCGCCCACGTTGTGGCTGACGCTATTTATGAACGCCTAACCGGCGATAAAGGCTATTTCAATACCCGCGTGGTTTATGTTTCCGAAACCGGACGCGCTACCCGCCGTATTAAACGCCTTGCTATGATGGATCAGGACGGCGAAAATCATAAGTTTTTGACTGACGGCCGCAACTTGGTTTTGACTCCGCGTTTTTCACCGAATATGCAAAAAATTACCTATCTTGAATTTGTCGGCAACAGCCCGCGCGTTTATATGCTGGATTTAGACACCAACCGCCGTCAGGTTTTGGGCAACTTCCCAGGAATGACTTTCGCGCCGGTATTTTCGCCGGATAGCTCTAAAGTTTTGCTGAGTTATGCTAACCACGGTTCTACAAATATTTATGAAATGGATATCAAAACCCGTAAAACCCGTCAGATTACTTATGGCAGCGCTATTTCCACTTCGCCGAGTTATTCTCCGGACGGCAGCAAAATTGTATTTAACTCCGACCGCGGCGGCAACCAGCAGCTTTATGTGATGAACGCCGACGGCAGCGATGTGGAACGCATCAGTTTCGGCAAAGGCCGTTACGCTACTCCGGTTTGGTCTCCGCGCGGCGACTATATTGCCTTTACAAAAATGGTAAACGGCGCCTTTTATATCGGCGTGATGTATCCGGACGGCACCGGCGAACGTATTTTGGCCGACGGTTATTTGGTTGAAGGTCCTACCTGGTCGCCAAACGGCCGTGTGTTGATGTACTTCCGCCAAGACAGAGGTTCTCCGGTACGTTTGTATAGTATTGACTTGACCGGTTATAACGAACGCCGCATTGTAACTCCGGCAGAAGCCTCTGACCCAGCTTGGTCACCGTTGCTTCCGTTATAAAAATAACGTAAAACGACATAGAAAAAGCGGTTCTAACTGAGCCGCTTTTTACTATTTAAATAAATCAGAATGCGAACCGATATGAACTGCATATAAAATCAATTCAGATTTAACAATCTTGTAAATAAGCAATAAATCAGGTTTTACATGACATTCGCGATAGTCTTTATACTTGCCGCTAAGACAATGGTCTTTATATTTTGGAGCCAATATTTGCTCAGATAACAAGATATCTAAAACAAGCTTTAACTCCGCTTTGTCTTTGCTGTTTTTTATCTTTTTTACTTCACTTTTAAAAGCAGAAGATACAACCAGTTCCAACATTAAATCACAGTCCTAAGTCTTTCCACATTTCATCGGTGTTTTTATATACCGTTAAACCTTTTTTATCTTCCACGTCCTGAATAATTTTCTTTAGTTTTTCATTAGGCTCATATACAGGCTCAAACCGCAAAGTAGGTTTAAACGGAATACCCTGCTGGATAATAACTTGTTTCAAAAACATTCTGATTGCTTCATTTAAGCTGATACCAAGCTGCGACATAATATTTTCAGCTTCTTCTTTTAGTTTGCTGTCTACTCTGGCTTGAATAAGTGATGTCATTTTCTCCTCCTTGCTAAATATAATATATTATAAAACGCATACAAAGTCAATACATATTAACTACATATTTTTATACACAAAATTAACCTGTTGCTAAACAATTTTTGCTATATATTTAAAGCATAAGTATTTAACAATTTTTATGAAAGGAAACAACTATGACTGCAAAACGTTTTATGTTAAATGAAACCAGCTATCACGGCTACGGCGCTAAAGATGAAGTAATCACCGAGGCTAAAGCCCGCGGCTTCAAAAAAGCCTTAATCGTTACCGATTCAGACTTGGTAAAATTCGGCGTGGTGAAAAAAATCACAGACTTGTTGGATAAAAACAATATGGCTTATGCAATTTATGACAAAGTAAAAGCCAATCCGAGCGTAAATGTGGTTAAAGAAGGCGTTGAGGCTTTCAAAAAGGCCGGAGCCGACTATATGATTGCCATTGGCGGCGGTTCTCCGCAAGACACAGCTAAAGGTATCGGTATAATCATCAACAATCCGAAATTTTCTGACGTTGTTTCTTTGGAGGGCGTTGCTCCGACCAAGCATAAAAGCGTTCCGGTTATTGCCATTGCCACTACTGCCGGCACCGCCGCCGAAACCACCATTAACTATGTGATTACAGATGAGGAAAAGCGCCGTAAATTTGTCTGCGTAGACCCACACGATATTCCAGTTGTGGCTATTGTTGACCCGGAAATGATGTCTTCTATGCCGAAAGGATTGACTGCCGCCACCGGTATGGATGCGCTTACTCACGCTATTGAGGGCTACACAACTTTAGCTTCTTGGGAATTAGCCGATACTTTGAACTTGAAAGCTATTGAAATTATCTCGCGCTCTTTGCGCAAAGCCGTGGAAAACGATCCGAAAGGACGTGAAGATATGGCGCTTGGCCAATATATGACCGGTATGGCGTTTTCTAACGTCGGCTTGGGCGTTGTTCATGGTATGGCTCACCCGCTCAGCGCGTTTTATAACACTCCGCACGGTGTGGCTAATGCCGTTCTGCTGCCGTATGTTATGGAATTTAACGCTCCGTACACCGGCGAAAAATTCCGCGAAATTGCCCGCGCTATGGGGGTTAAAGGCGTTGATGAAATGTCGCAGGAAGAATACCGTAAAGCCGCTATTGAGGCTGTAAAACAGCTCAAAAAAGATGTAAACATTCCGGAAACTTTGAAAGATATCAATGTTAAGGAAGAAGATTTGGAAGCTTTGGCAGAAGCTGCTATGGCAGATGTCTGCACCGGCGGCAATCCGCGCCCTTGCTGCAAAGAATTGGTATTGGAAGTTTATAAAAAAGCCTTTTACGGTAAATAAATTCGTAGCTGTTCCCAACACCTCGCACCGCTCTGTTTATTCAGGGCGGTGTATTTTGTTTACAATTTGTTAATAAATCTTGTAAATCAGCGGCAAAGGCTTATTATTTTGCATATCGGTTTTATCGGGGAGAATATTCATGAAAATTCAGATTAGCAAAAAATCTTTGTGGGCTGGCATTTTTGCCGTTATCATCGCTGTTGCCGGAGGCGCTGCCGGATTCTATTTCAGCGGAGGCTATGAACTGGGCGCTGCGGCTGACGCCGTAAATATAAGCTCTGTAGAGCCGCCTGCCCCAACCTATTATGCCGACCCCGACAAACCTGAACCACGTCCTTTATATATAAGCTTTAACCAGCCGGCAGCCGACGCCGGCAAACTCGGAGTTGATTTCAATACCGGTATATCCATTCAGCCGGATATCCGCGGCAGCTGGCAATGGGTAAACCGCCAAAAACTCTCGTTTACTCCACAGACCGATTGGCTGCCCGATACAGTTTATAAGGTCAGCTTAAGCAAAAATATTTTTAACTCTCCGCACAAGACCAAAGACCTGACTGCCAAGTTTTCTACGCCGATTTTCAGCGGAAATCTTCTGAAAGCCGAATTTTATGAAGACCCGCGCGACCTGAAAAATAAAGCAGTTACCGCCAGTTTTAAGTTTAGCTATCCAATCAGCGCCAATGAGCTGAAAGATTATGTAAAAATCCGCACCGTCAGCGGCGAAAGCTATGACTTTGACTATAAAATGACCGACCTTAACACGGTTCTGCACATTATATCCAAACCAGTAAAAATCAAAAGCGAAGAAGATTTTGCAAAAATCAGCATCAGCAATTTAGGCAATGCTTATAATGCAAAAACTTTAGATAAAAATCTGGAAGCGACTGTTAAAATCCCTAGCAGCAGCACATTTTTCAAAATTAAGGACACCTCATCGCGCATTGTCCGCAACAGTCAGAATAATAACAATCCGGAACAGATTTTCAGCATAGAATTCACCACCGCCGTAAACAGCCGACAGCTGCAGCAGGCTTTGGTTTTGAACTATGTGCCGGAAAGCTGCTATAAGATAAGTCAAAAATGGTCTACCGATGCCGGTAAAGAAGAGCTTTTGAAAAAAATAAAACCGCTGAAAATACAAGAAGTTTCGCTGCAGAATGAAAATTCTAAAACCCACATGTTCAAATATGACGAGCCGCAGAATGACGGCTGCCTGCTGGCAATGTTTGATAACGGCTTGACTTCGGTAGAAGGTTTCAAGCTCGGGCAAAGCAATACCGTATCGGCAGTTTCCACAAACTTTGCGCCCTACCCGCTTGAAGCCGATATTGCTTTTGACGGCTCGCTGATTTCTTTGCAGGGCAGCCGCAAAATTGCTTTTCTTTCCCGCGGCACCAAAGAATTAACCGCCGATATTGCCCGCATTAAAGAAAGCGATTTAAATCATCTGGTTACGCAGACTTACGGAAATTTTGATACTCCGGATTTTGCCAATTATCTCTTTTCGGAAGATAATATTTCTGAAGTTTTCCATAAAAAACTACCGATAAACACCGCTCATCCGGCTGAGGCTAATTATTCTTCGCTGGATTTAAACGACTATTTCCAAAACCGCAAAGGCATATTTTTGCTGACGCTGCAAGGTGCAAACGGCAACCGCAGGAGCGTTCCGGCAAAGCGCCTGCTTTTATTGACCGACTTAGGCATTGTGGTAAAAGACAATGCTGACGGCACGCACAATATTTTTGTTTCGGATATAGCAAAAGAAACGCCGGTTTCCGGTGCCAAAATACAAGTTTTAGGCAAAAACGGACTGCCGGTTCTGAGCGCGGTTACCAATGAACAAGGTCTGGCGGAAATTGCCGATTTTTCAGAATTTAAAAATGACAAATACGCCGTTGCCTATAAAGTTGTTTTAGGCAATGATATTTCATTTTTGCCGATTAACCGCGAGGACCGCACGCTTAATATGTCGCGCTTTGACGTGGGCGGCGACTATATTGACGGCGGAAACACTCCGCAGACTTCTATTAAAGGCTATATTTTCAGCGACCGCGGAATTTACCGCCCGTCCGAAAGCGGACACCTCGGAATTTTGGTGCGCCAAGCCGATTTAAATGCACCGCAGCAGCTGCCGTTTGAACTGACAATCCGCAAGCCTAACGGCGAAATTTTAGCCTCTAAAAAACTGCAGAGCAATGAATTCGGCTTTATGGAATATGAATTTTTCCTGCCTGCAGCAGCCCCGACCGGTACCTATACCATGGATTTATGGCTCAATGACAAAGACGGTTCTCAGCGTTTTGCGGCAAGCGGCTCTTTTATTGTAGAAGAATTTGCGCCGGATTCGCTGAAAATCAAGGCAAATTGGCAGCCGGAAGCGCCTAAAGGCTGGCAGGATGAAACTTCTCTGCTGGCGGCGGTTAACCTGCAGAATCTCTACGGCAACCCAGCCGCCGGACACACGCTGCAGGCCGAATACAGCTTGACTCCGGCCGCTTTCTATTTTTCGGAATTTGCCGGATATACATTCCGCGACCCGCTGCAAGAGCAGCAAACCCGCAGCTATAAAGATTCTCTGCCGGAAGCTTTGACCGATGCAAACGGCAATGCCGAGCTAGCGCTGAATTTAGATAACTTTGAAAAAGGCACCTACCGCCTGCAGCTGAATATTGACGGCTTGGAGGCAGGCAGCGCCCGCGGAGTCGGCACCAGCCTGAACACGCTGGTTTCTCCGGCAAAATATTTAGTCGGCTGGAAAGCTGACGGCAAGTTAGGCTATCTGCATAAAGATTCGGAACATAAAATAAGCTTTATTGCCATAAACAATAATCTGCAGCCGCAAAGCTTGGATAACCTAACCTTGCAGCTGGCTAAAAAAGAATATATTTCTTCTTTAAGCGAGCAGAAAAACGGCACCTATAAATATCAGATGGTTGCCAAAGAGAATATTTTACAGCACCGGCCGTTTGCTATTTCTGAAGCCGGAACCGAAGAAACCTTGCCGACTGCTAAAGCCGGAGAATACATTCTAAAAGTGCTTAATGCCGAAAATCAGGTTCTGGCCAAAATAGAATTTAATGTTGCCGGAGCGACTAATTTGCTGCAGTCTGCCGACAAAAACGCCTCGCTCAGCGTTAAGCTGAACAAAACCGAATACGCAGCCGACGAAAATATAGAAATGCAGATATCGGCTCCTTACAGCGGCTATGGCTTAATCACTATAGAACGCGACAAAGTTTATGCTTATAAATGGTTCAAAACAGACACCTCTGCTTTTAGCCAAAGCATTGTTATGCCAAGCGGACCGGAGGGCAACGCCTATCTGAATATTGCCGTTTTCCGCTCGCTGCAGTCGCCGGAAATTTACACTTCTCCGCTCAGCTACGCCGCTGTTCCGTTTAATATAAACAAAGAAAACCGCCGCCTGAATATATCTTTAGACGCTCCGCATACCGTAAAACCGGGAGAAGATTTGGTTATAAATTACAAAACCTCCGAACCGGCGCAAATTGTTGTATACGGCGTAAATGAGGGAATATTGCAGGTTGCCCGCTACAAAATGCCGAAACTGCTGGATATTTTCCTTGCCAAACGCGCTCTGCGGGTGGTTACCGAGCAAATTATGGATTTAATTATGCCGGATATCCGCTTTTTGAAAAATCTCAGCTCCAGCGGCGGCGACGGCGGAGAAGAAGAAACGGCGCTTGACCGCAATTTAAATCCGTTTGCCCGCAAAACCGACAAGCCGGTTGCTTTCTGGAGCGGTATTCTGCCAAGCGCTGAAAACGGCGGCAGCTATACCTATAAAGTTCCGGAAACTTTTAACGGCAGCATAAAGATAATGGCCGAAGCCGTATCGCTTAAACGCTTCGGCAGCACCGAGCAAAACGTACTGGTCCGCGGCGATTTCGCACTAACTCCATCCGGTCCTTATAACGCGGCGCCGAATGATGAATTTGTCATGGGCTTAAGCCTTGGCAATTTAGTAGAAAATTCCGGCGAAAATTACCCTATCCGGGTTTCAGCCACAACTTCTGACGGCTTGGAGCTTATCGGCGACAACTCGCAGACGGTTTCCGTCAATGAAAACGGCGAAGCGTTTCTTAAATTCAGATTTAAAGCCAAAGAAAAGCTTGGCTCGCAGCAAATTACTTTTAAGGCGCAGGCCCTAAGCGACAGCAGCAAAAAGGCCGTTATGCCCTATACCTTAAGCATCCGCCCTGCCGTGCCGTACAGCAGCAAATTTAATTTTGGCTTGGCCAAATCGTCATATACCGTGGAAGATACGGAAGATTTATATGCCGAATACCGCACCCAGCAGCTTTCAGCCTCGTCTTCTCCGTTGGTTTTGGCGCAGGGTCTGCTCAAATATCTCAATAAATACCCGCATTACTGCACCGAGCAAACCATCAGCAAAGTCTTTCCGGCAACAGAGCTGTTCTTTAAATCTCCGAAGCTGGTAAAGGGCTTGGATATTTATGCTTTATTTGACGATGCCGTCCGCATTTTGCGCGAGCGTCAGGTTTTAGGCGGAGGCTTTACCGCTTGGAGCAACTGGACTTTGGATATCAACCCGCGCGATACTTTGTATGCAACCCACTTTTTGGTAACGGCGAAACAGCATGGCTTTAACGTGCCGAACGGGCTTTTGGATTTAGCCTTAGGCTATTGCGAAACCGTTGCCGCCCGCCAGCCTGCGGATGAATATGACTATAATCCGGCCTACGCTGCCTACATTCTGACCTTAAACGGCAAAGTCACTACCAACTATCTGCTTAATCTTGAAGAATTTTACAAAGCAAACTATGCCAAAGATTGGCGCACCGGCTTGGGCGCTGAGTTTTTAGCGGCAAGCTACAAAATGCTGCAGGATGAAAAACGGGCGGACAGTCTGGCCGGACTCTATAAAGACCGCGGCGACGGCACCGAAAACGCTGTCAACATTTATCTGCTGGCTAAGCATTTTCCGGAAAAGCTGAAAACTTTAGATAAAGCAAGTCTGGAAACTTTGCTTAAGCCTTTAGCCGGCGGCAACTTCACCACCTATTCCGCCGGTTGGTCGGTATTGGCGCTTAATGCTTTTAACAGTCAAACTGCCGATAAAGAAATTAAATTTTCACAGTTTGCACCGGTTTACACGCCGTTCCCGACTGTTGACTATCTGCCGCAGACCAAAGGCCTAAGCGTGAGCGCGCTGCAGCCGTTTTATTATGCCAACACCCAGCAGGGCTTTGTAAAATCGGCACAGATAAAAGCCGCCGCCAAAGGGATTTCCGTCAGCAAATCGGTTACCGATAAAAACGGGCAGCCGGTTACTAAAGCTAAGCTCGGCGATATTCTGAATGTAAAAGTTGTTTACAGCAGCTTAGGCAAAGAACCGGTTTACGATGTGGCGCTGACCGACTTGCTTTCCGGCTGTTTTGAGGTTGTTGCCGGCTCGCTTAAAACCGAAAGCGGCGTTGACGCTTCAGAAATCCGCGAAGACCGCATAAATGTCTATGCCGCCGCTTTTGTTTATGAAAAAAGCTTCAGCTATCAGGTAAAAGTTGTGGCGGAGGGAACTTTTGCCCTGCCTCCGGTTTATGCCGGCGCCATGTATCAGCCGCTGTTGCAAGCCAATTCAGATTTAAGGAAGATAACGGTTGGCGACTAAGATTTATCGGCTGCTGCAAAAGCTGAAACACCGTAAAGCCGCTTGGTTCTGCCTTGGACTTTTGGGCTTTGCGCTGCTGATTTTGCTGCTGCCCAAGCCGGATTTATATAACCGCTACAGTTTTTCCGGCGCAGTTTATGACCGCAGCGGCAGCCTGCTTAAGCTTTCGCTCAGTCTGGATGATAAATATCGGCTTTTTACTCCGCTGCAGGATATTCCGAATGAGGCTAAACAGGCTCTTTTGCTGTATGAAGACCGCGGATTTTACCGCCATTTCGGCGTCAGCCCCTCTGGATTGGCGCGGGCTGTTCTTTCTTTAGGCAGCGGCAAACGGCGGCAAGGCGGCTCCACCGTTACCATGCAGCTCGCCCGCATTGTTTATCAGATTAACTCCGCTTCTTTTTTGGGTAAAGCCGAGCAAATCCTGCGCGCCCTGCAAATAGAGCTTTTTTACAGCAAAGAGCAAATATTAGAAGCTTATTTCAACGTTGCTCCTTATGGCGGAAACATTGAGGGCATAGGCGCCGCCTCGCTCATTTATTTTAAGCAGCCGGTAAATCAGCTGAACCTGCCGCAGATTTTAGCTTTAACCGTCATTCCGCAAAATCCGGCAAAACGAAACCTTTTAACCGCGCAAAACCGCAAAAGCAACCGGCTGGCGGCTGGCCGCTTAAAAAACATCTGGCGCCAAAAATACCGGCATCCGCAGAATGATTATTTAGATTTGCCGCTGGATTCGTCTGTCTATCTGCCGGATTTTGCCCCGCATTTCACCCGCCGGATTTTCAGCCGCAGCCCTAAGGGGCAAAAAACCGCGCTGGATTTGCCTCTGCAAACCAAAATCACGGAAATTTTGCAGAAGTATACCGCAGAACACAGCGGACAAGGCGTTTATAATGCGGCGGCTTTGCTGGCAGACAGCCGCGACATGTCGGTTTTAGCCTATGCCGGCTCGGCAGATTTTTATAACGCTGCCATCCTCGGTCAGGTAGACGGTATCACGGCGCGGCGTTCTCCGGGATCGGCGCTCAAACCATTTATTTACGCCCTCGCCTTGCAAAACGGCTTAATCCACCCGCTGAGCATGCTTAAAGACGTGCCGAGCCGCTACGGCTTTTATGAGCCGGAAAATTTTGACCGCAGCTACTATGGAATTTTGGACGCAACCCAAGCTTTAGCCCTGAGCCGCAACATTCCGGCGGTTACGCTGCTGGAGCAAATCGGCGAACAAAATTTTTATAATCTGCTGAAAAACTGCGGCGTCAAATTAAGCAAACCGGCGGATTATTACGGCTTAGCCATGGCCTTGGGCGGTGTAGAAGTTTCTATGGTGAATCTTGCCGCTATGTATGCCATGCTTGCCAACAACGGCAGATTTTCTCCTCTGCGTTTTACAACCGAAGATACGCTTCCAGCAAAACAGCTGATAGCTCCCGAAGCCGCTTTTTTAACAAGATATATGCTAAACCGCGAGTTTGCCGGCAATCCCCGGATTCCGTATGCTTCCCGCCGGCACTCATTTACTGCAGCCTGGAAAACCGGAACGTCCTACAGCTATAAAGACGCGTGGACGGCGGGAATTTTCGGCGATTATGTTTTAGTAATTTGGCTCGGCAATTTTGACGGTACGCCGAACCCGGCTTTTGTGGGAAAAGATTTGGCCGCGCCGCTTTTTTTCCGCATTGCCGAGCAAATCAGCAGCCGGCAAAACTCTCCGCTGCTGCCGCCGCCAAACTTAAACCTTGCTAAAGTCAAAATTTGCCGCAGCACCGGAGATTTAGCCACCGATTTTTGCCCTAAAACGGCTGAAACCTATTTTATTCCGCAAGTTACGCATATAAAAAATTCCGGCATTGCCCGCCTTATTCCCATAGACAAAGCCAGCGGCCTGCGCGCTTGCCGCCACACTCCTCCGGCAACAGAGCTGAAAAGCTACAACTTTTGGCCGTCCGATGTTCAAAACGCTTTCCGCAAGGCCGGAATCAGCTTTAAGCGTCCGCCAGCTTTTTTAAAAGACTGCGATAAGGTTGAAGATTTTAAACAAGGACAGCCGCCGAAAATCATCTTTCCGATAAACAACAGCAAAATAATCATAAATCAGCGGCAAAAAACTATTGCCCTGCAAGCCGCTTCAGATGCCGACGCCGATAAAATTTATTGGTTTATCAATGACGGTTTGGTCGGTCAAAGCCGGGTTGGCGAAGTTTTAGAAGCAGAGCCGCCGTTCGGCACCGTAAAAATCAAAGCCGTAGACAACTTAGGACGGCAAAATGAAATTACCGTTTCCATTCTTACGGCTGCCGAACAGCCGCGGTGAATTTTATTTTTCCGGCAGATTCTTATTTTTCAGTTTTAAGGCGTTATACATTACTTTCGGCTGTGTTTTTTGTGTTTCCGCCGCTGTATTCTCTGCCTGTTTTTCCGCCAAAGGATGAATTTTTGCCCGCAATTCCGCCAATTTTTCATCTACTTTAACCACGCCGGATTTGCCTGCTTCCTGCATTTTTGCAATATGCGACTGCATTTCTTGCTTATAAGTTTCAGCCGGCTTGCCGTTTGCCATAATAGTTTTCATGGCATCGGTTTTGGAATTATACCAAAATTTATTCAGTTTTCCGTCATAAACCGAAGTATCGGGCGCTATTTTTTCGCCTTTTTTATTATAAATTGCCTCAAAGCTGGAAATTATTCCGTTTTCGCTTTTTTTAACCCATTTTCCATGTGGTTTGCCTTTGCGGTACCAGCCGAAAGTAACGGATTTTCCGTCTTCCGAATAATGCAGGGACGGACCGTCGCTGCGTCCGTTTTTATCCACCACCCGACGGCTCATCAGCTGTGTTTTAGCCGAATCATAATAGCTTTCCTGCAGTCTGTGTCCGTCATTGTTGCAAGATTTAAGATAGCGGTCAAACATATTAAGCTTTGGTTTGGGCAGAGGCTTAGCAACCGGCTGCAGCTTAATTTCCGGCGTGCGGATTTTAGCCAGAGCCTCGTCAAGCTCTATATAAACAGTATTAAAACGAACCTTAAGTCCAAAACTTCTATCTAAATGGAGTTTTGTGATATTTTTTTGCTTTAATGCAGCCGAGGTGGTCATTTTTGCCTCCTATAACTAACTATTTTAGTCTATTATATCAATTTTGTACAAAATAACAAGCAAAAATTTTGGCAAATTAAAATTTTTATTTGCCGCCGCACCGCTGAAAACTAATAAATAGTCTTGGCTTTTTGCTGATATTCTTCAAACAGCTTCAAGCAATCAGCCCTATCCAATTCCGCCATATCCAGCACCGATTTGTCGCGGCATTCAGCTTCTATAAAACGATACATAAAGTCATCTCTAAAGCCGATATGTTCAGCGTCTTCGGGACGGCATCCGAAATATACTTTTTTGATATTTGCCCAAATAATGGCCGACAGACACATTGGACAAGGATAAGCTGTGGTATATAAAACACAGCCGCTTAAATCATAACTGCCAGCCTTTTTGCAAGCGGCGCGGATAGCGTTGACTTCGGCGTGCGCTGTCGGGTCGTTGTCACGCAAAACAGAGTTTGAAGTCACAGCCAAAATATCGCCGTTTTCGGCAATCACAGCCGCGCCGAACGGACCGCCGATATTTTCATTCATCGTTTTGCGCGCCTGTTCCATAGCCAAACGTAAAATTTCGTTCATCAAAAATTCTCCTAGTAGTTATAATAAATTGTTTCGCCCAAACCGTTTTGGCGAGATGTTCTTTTCAGCTGTCCGCTGTTATCACGATACTCTGTATCTCCCAAACTATTTTCATGCGAAGTTCCCACCAGCATACCGCTATCATTGCGATATTCTGTGTCACCCAGACTATTCTGCCGCGAAGTTCCTGTCAGCATACCGCTACTGTTGCGATATTCTGTTTCGCCTAAACTGTTTTCTCGTGAAGTGCCAACCAAGCGTCCGCTATTGTCACGATATTCAGTTTCTCCCAATCCGTTTTGCCGAGAAGTCCCCAGTAACTGCCCGCTGTTATCGCGGTATTCAGTATCTCCCAAACTATTGGTACGCTGATTGCTTACTTCACCCAAACAAAATGCCTGCGCCGACAGCGACAGCAATAAACAAGCTATCAGTAAATATTTCATCTTCTTACTCCTTAAATTACAGCGTTAAATCTGCAAATTTTGCTCCGATTGCCGCGGACAAAACTTCGGCATTCAGCTCCAAAGTCACGCCTATTTTTCCGCCAGAAAGGCAAAATGTGTCAAACAAAATCGCCGTTTCATCAATAAAAACCGGAAATTGTTTTTTCATACCAATCGGAGAGCATCCGCCGTGTACATAGCCGGTCAGCGGCAAAAGTTTTTTCAGCGGCAGCATTTCCAAATTTTTTACACCGGTGGCATGAGCGGCTTTTTTGACGCTGAGTTCGGCGTTTGCCGGAATAACAAAAACAAAATACTCAAAACCATGCTGATCGGTCGGCGCCTGCGTCACCAAAGTTTTAAACACCTGTTCTTCAGGCTTTTGCAAATATTGCGCCACGCTTTTAGCGTCAACGCCGTCAGTCACTTCATATTCATGCACCTTATACGGAATTTTGGCAGTTTCCACAATCCGCATCGCATTAGTTTTAATCATTTTCTCTATATTTTTCATAATTTTTCTATATAAACTTTCGCTCAAACTG
Organism: uncultured Alphaproteobacteria bacterium; assembly: GCA_934271715.1. Lineage (GTDB taxonomy): Bacteria > Pseudomonadota > Alphaproteobacteria > RF32 > CAG-239 > RUG410. Next base: position 176,262 of record CAKQRZ010000001.1, on the reverse strand, counting down.
TCAACCCTGTTTTTTATAGAAAAAAAATTGTAAAAAATTGAAAAAAGGTATTGCAATTTGGCTACAAAGATATCTATATAAGTAAATGAATTTTTGAACATATTTTTAAATTGGAGAGAAAACATGAAAGTTGGTATTATCGGTGCCGGTTCTGTTGGAAGTGCTGCGGCATTTTCATTGATGATGACAGGCGTTGCACACAAAGTTGTATTGATTGATATGAATGAAAAAAAAGCTCAAGCCGAAGCTATGGATATTGCTCACGCTGCTCCGTTCGGTCATGCCGGAAAAATCAAAGCCGGAACTTATGAAGATTTGGACGGCTGCGAAATTGTTATCGTTACCGCCGGCGCAAACCAAAAACCGGGTGAAACCCGTATTGACCTTTTGGGACGCAACGTTAAAATTTTTGAAAGCATTATTCCGCAGGTTGCCAAATATGCTCCGGATTCAATTTTGTTAATCACAGCCAACCCTGCCGACATTATGACCGAAGTTGCCCGCAAACTTTCTGGTTTCCCTAAAGAACGCGTTATCGGCAGCGGCACGGTTTTGGATACTTCTCGTTTCAGAACATTGCTGGCCTTTTACTTGGGCGTTTCAACAAAATCCGTACATGCCGACGTTATCGGAGAACACGGCGACAGCGAGGTTTTGATTTGGTCTAACGCCGAAGCCGGAACTTTGTCTTTGGACGAATACGCCGCCAGCGTAAACAAAGTTTTGGACGATGCTAAAAAAGCCGAAATCAAAGACGGTGTTGTTAACGCTGCCTATAAAATTATTGAAGGCAAAGGCGCTACATTCTATGGTATTGCCGGCGCATTGACACAAATTTGCCGCGCTATCAACAATAACGAATACGCTATTTTGACTGTGTCTTCTCATCATGACGACATTGAAGGCGTTAAAGGCGTAAGCTTGTCATTGCCTACGGTTATCAACAAAAAAGGAATTTTCCACGTTATATCTCCAAAACTTTCTGACGATGAACGCGCAAAATTAAAATCCAGCGCCGAAATCATGAAAGAATATACCGACAAAGCTTTGGCTATGGTCGCAGATAAATAAGCTTTGGTGCTTTGTTTAGAAAAAGAGGCAGGAAACGGCCTCTTTTTTGTTATGTATAAACCGCTAATAATGCTTGCAAAGCCCTACCGAAAGTCTGATAATCACAAAAAAAGAAAGGGTGCTGTTATGAAAATCGGTATTATAGGAACAGGTTATGTGGGGCTGCCTACGGGCGTTGGCTTGGCTGAGCTGGGCAATACGGTTGTCTGCGTGGATAAAATTAAAGAAAAAATAGATGCGCTTAAAGCCGATCAGCTCACAATTTATGAAGACGGTCTGGCAGAGCTGTTTGCCAAAAACACCGCCAACGGCCGCTTAAGCTTTACCACCTCCATGAAAAAAGCCATTACCGGCGCCGATGTGGTGCTGATTGCTGTCGGCACGCCGCCGCATCCGGTAACGCATGAAGCAGATTTAAAATATATTTACGCCGCCGCCACCGAATTGGCCGAATATTTGACCGACTACACGGTTATTGCCACAAAATCAACCGTACCGGTCGGCACCGGCGACAACATAGAACAACTTATACGCAGTAAAAATCCAACTGCGCGTTTTGATGTGATTTCTTTGCCGGAATTTTTGAGAGAAGGTTTTGCCATCCACGATTTTTTTAATCCCGACCGCATAATTGTCGGAACAAATTCTGATAAGGCCGAAAAAGTTATCCGTGAATTGTATCAGCCTTTTGCCGAAAAAACTAAAATGCTGTTTGTTTCCCGCCGCTCCAGCGAAACAATTAAATATGCTTCAAATGCGTTTCTGGCAATGAAGATTCATTATATAAACGAAATTGCCAATTTTTGTGAAAAATCCGGCGCAGATGTCAATGAAGTGGCGCAGGGAATGGGGTTGGACAACCGTATCGGAAACCGATTTTTGAATGCCGGAATCGGTTTTGGCGGCAGCTGCTTTCCTAAAGACACTATGGCTATGGCCTATATGGCGCGATTGGTAGATACGCCGATTGAACTGATAGAAACAACAATCGCAGGCAATAATAAACGCAAGCAGCAAATGGCTGAGCGCGTGCTGAAAAGCGTTAAAGATCTCCAAAAGCCAAAAATTGCCGTTTGGGGCTTGGCTTTTAAAAACGGCACCGACGACTGCCGCCAAAGTCCGGCGATGGATATTATCGGCGAGCTTCTGCGGGCCAAGGCCGATATTACCGCTTATGACCCGAAAGCCATGGGTACGGCCTGCCAGATTTTAGGCAGCAAAATCTCATATGCCGATGATATGTATTCAGCGGTAAAAGAGGCCGATGTTTTAGTAATTCTGACCGAGTGGCCGGAATTTGCCGCAGCTGACTTAAACCTGATTGCTCAGCTTATGCGTACCAAAAAAATTATGGATTTACGCAATATGCTTAATGCGCACAGCGCTCAAAATCTGGGATTTGAATATCAATGCATTGGCCGCAAATGTTCTTAAATTTGAGACTAAAACGAGATTGTCACGTTGCAACGGCGCTTGCCGTCACAGGCGTCGCATTCGCGCTTTATATCGCTTAAATTAAGGTCTTGCAAACATTTAATGTCACCGCCGCAATAAGCAGCGCTATAATACCTATTGTCCTCCTTATTGCCGGTTCTGAAAACCCGCCCCATCACTAAACCGTCACGCAGCGGATAAACCAGCGTATTAAACATTTCAAAGCAAAGCTTATTGGAAAAAGTTGTTGAAATAAGCGAGCCGCTTTCATCTTCCGATAAACCGCCTAAATTAAAGTCAATTACCAAAACCGGAGCAGCCGAAGACATGCCTATCCGCGCATTAACAAGATTTCCCCGTCCGTCATCAAGATATTTTTGGTTCAAAAGCCTCCAATTTTCCGGCACCAGATTAAGCGCTTTAACAATTTCTCCAAGCTGCAAATCTTTGCTGTCGTCATCTGGTAGAAAAAAACTTGATTTATGTTCCATAAGTCCATAAATCAACATAGAATATTCTTCAACTAGCTTGTTGACTTTGAACTTTTCCATCGCTTTGGAATATCCGGCGATACCGCCGACAGAAAGTACGCCGACAATCGCCAATACACCGAGCATCTCTATCATTGACCGACCGGCAGAGCAAACGTCATTGCGAGCGGAGCGAAGCAATCCAGAACCCTCGCCCCAGCTCTTTCCTTTGAAAAATTCTATACCCTTAAACATCTTATTCCTCCTCAATTGTGTAAAAAAAACGACCGTTATTTTTACACAGCGAAACAGACGGCAATAAAATGTTGTAAAAACGCCAAAAAACATCGTAAATATAAAAAGTTATTGCAAATTCCGGCAACCTTTGCTAGACTACAAAAAACAGCCTAAAAACTGTCCATTTTAAACGGTCGTTTTTTTTACACACTTTTAACCTAAAAAACGCGTTGATTTTTGCGGTTGACTTATGGCGTGAGGCTGTTATAGAATTGGAGTGTAAACAACATAATTTTAGAGGAAAGAAAGATGAAAAATAAGCTAAGCAAAGGTCTCTCTCTCTCTCTGCAAATCCTAAATATCTGATTAAAGGCACTTTTTCTGCCGTTCAGCACTTTTTTGCAGGATTCAGCAGAAAAAATGATACTTTCGGTAATAACGCATTAAGAACAAAAATAACAGGCGGCACTAAGTCCGCGTCCCTAGCACCCGTCATTCTAGGTCTTGTACCTAGAATCTTGTTGCAACAAGGTTCTAACCTAGTCAATAAATTAGTCTTATTATTAAATAAGTGCTGGTTTAGTGCCTTTTGCATGTTCTTTAAGTACCCCTCACCCGAGGCTTACGCCTCCCCCTCTCCCGCACGGGGCGAGGGTTCTGGATTGCTTCGTCGTTGCACTCCTCGCAATGACGCCGTAACTAACGGCAAGGGATTGCCACGCCCTTGGTGCCACAAGATACTAGGCACAAGGCCTAGTATGACTGGTGCCAGAGGCACATATTCCTTTGGCCGTTCTATGATAGAAATGCTCGGCGTACTGGCGATTATTGCTGTTCTGTCTGTCGGAGGGATTGCCGGTTACTCAAAGGCTATGGAGAAGTGGAAAATGGATAAATTAGTTGAAGATTACAGCTATTTAATCTCGGGTTTGCTTGAGCATAAAAGCTCTCTTACGCCGCTTTCATCAGACAGCTCTCAATACATTATTTCTGATGTCATAGAAGGAATGAATCTTTTACCTGGAAATTGGAAAAAATCTGGCTCAACATTAATTGATTCAGCCGGAAATAGCGCTGTACCTTTTATTAGGAGCAACATAATTAATGTAGATATATATTTAGGACATGGTAAATCTGTTAGCAATAAGTATGTTTCAGAAACCTTTTCTTCTAAAATGTGTACGAGTTTATTAAACGATTTATTCCAACCATTACATAGCATAATTAGAATGGTTGGAGTCTATAGAAATGATGGTAAAGGAACATATTTCCATGGAGACAAATACTGCACCTATCAAAAATGCTTGGTTGAAGCAACTATGACTGAAATTCAAAATGTCTGCAACTGCCAATTAAATAACGATTATTGTATATTTTTGGTAGAATTTGACTGATTGGATTTTATTCAAACCTGCATTTATAATTTAACTTTCCTTTTGATTTTGCATATTTTATAAAATACTGCAAATCAATAAGTTCAGAATTAGTAAAATATTTAAGCTTTATACTTTCGGGATGATATTTTTTCAGTCTGTTCAGCCACTCGTCAAATTCCGGCGGAATGTTTTTTTCTGTTTTATCGGATAAAGCATAGACTACAATATAGTTTTGCTGTTCATCGTCATTATCTATAAACGCCAGCCATATTTCGTTTTGATTGATGTAAAACGCAGATTCCATGATTGTATATAAACCCGCCAAACCATATTCATGATAATGACAGTTGTTGCATTTATTATTATCTAATGAAATCTGCGAAAAGCTGCTTATCCAAGTATCATAGTCATCAGCTGGCATATTTTTTATAAAGAAATCTGTCAGCAAGGAAAAATCTGTAGGATAATACAGCGCATCGTCTGCAAGTTCTCCCATATAGTCATAAAGATTGACAATTTTGCCGTTTTTTTGCACATAACCTGATTTTATGGAATTTATATAAAAATCCCACAGACACTCTGTATTTTTGCCGCAAGCGTTTCTTTTATTATACCATTGCTCAGTTTGCTGTGCGGGATAATCTTTTGCCATTTCTTTATTAGCGGCAGCCAAATCCCGTGAAGCGCAGATTGCTTTTTCCGCGGCATTAAGATTTTTAGCCCAGCAGTCAAAGCCGGTATCATACCGCAGGGGATTGTTTTCATTTTCGTAATTTCCGGTAAAATATCCCTGCATGCCGCAATACATGTTTGTTGCTGTATTGGCGCCAACGGTTATAATGTTTTTATCAATATCAAGATCAAAAGTTACAATAGCTTCCTTATTTGAATCTTCAGTATATGGATTTTTTTTCTTTGTATTCGCCGTGAGTATTTTTTATTTTCAGTTTGCCGTTAATAGAGCAGGTATGCGCTCCGTTAAAAGTTCCAATGCTGAAATTACACAGATTGCTGCGGCAATCGGTTATTTTTAAACTGCCGCCGGTCCCTTGACTGTATCTTTTATAAAGCCAAACGCCTTCCCACGCTGAATTGGCAACTTTACCGGCGCAGCATTCGGAAATGACAGCAAAAAACGATGCTAAAATAACAATTAAACTTTTCATCTTAAACCTCTATTGCCAGCATAATATTATAAAGGCTTGAAAATTAGCCGATTATCAGTTCCATAGATTTTTCGTCTGCGCTGAACTTAAGCGGCACTTCCGCTCCCAGCAATTCCTGCAGATAATATAATTCGGCATATTGCGAGTCGCATTCTGTATTTTTTCCGCTGAAAATATGCTGATAGTCATTAACTTTAGAAGCGCAGAATTTATAGTCTGTTTCGGCAGTTACGCACATATTGTCTTTGTTGACGCTGATAGTAATCTGTCCGCCTTTCAAAAACAAATCTCCGGCAATCATCACGCAAACGCAGGCAATTTTAGTCAGCTCCGGCACAATGTGCTGAAATTTCAGTTCTATCGGGCTGACATGGTTGCCGATTGTTTTTAGATATTTATCACACAGCGCCTGCAGCTCGCCGAGCGGAACCTGCTTGTTATCTTTGCCGAAAGTCAAACGGAAAAAGCTTTGCCGCGCCATTAAGGTATTGGTTCCGGTATACAAAACTTTTTTAATATCTTCGTCCAGCTGGCCGTTATTATCTTCAACCATTTCCAAAACGTTGGCAATAGCGCCGATGTTGCCGATTAAATCGTGGCTGATACGCGTGCTAATCAGCTCGGATAATTCCGTTTTGCTTAGTTCCATTGTTTTTCAACTCCTAAAATGTGTAAACATCTGTGTTCATAAAACGCTGGTCTTCGCGCGACATCCGCGTATAGTCCAGCTCCAAAAGCATTGGGTCATAAAGCATAAGCTTGCCGGTAGCCGCCTGCAAAAACGGCTTATTTTCGCCAAGTCCCCAGATTACCTGTTCTTTGTTATCGGGAACGCCGTACTTTTGGTTAATTTTTTTCCAAAAATCATAAATTTTTATGTTGCGCAGATAGTCGGCCTTGGCGCCGCTGCCCTTAATATTGGCGGCTTCGCTCATATAAACAATGCGGTAAGCCTTGTTGCCGGTAAAATTGCTGGTAAAATAAACATGAACATTTTCTTTGTTCTTAAAATTATTAAACACCATTTGCTCAACGTATTGATAGTTATTTTTCTGCGCCATTTTTATCACGCAGGCTTCGGTGCGCTCATAGCCGACAACGCCCTGATTGCGGCATTGCTCCTCATAGCGCCAGCGGATAAAATTCGGAATTTCATATTTTTCGGAATTACGCTGGTAGCCGCGTTTTTGCATAGCCTCCATGGTTTGTTTGACGTTCATCCGCAGCATAACGCCTGAAATATCAAAAACCGAAGCATTGGTGCGGTATTGCGGAGCTTGGTCGTCCGTATTGGCAGAAATTACCTGCGCCCCCTTTTCGGCAACGGTGCTGACTAAGTTGTTTATCCAAGTTTTACCATCGCCGTTTTCTTCTGCCGGCTGCTCATTTTTAGAATCCGCAGTTTCTTCTTTTACATAAGAGCGCAGAGAGCTATCGGACGCAGACACACTCGGCGCAAGCTCGCCTTGCTGGTTTTCGGCAGCCCAAACAGCGGCTGAATGCAGAACTAACGAGAAAAACAATACTAAACTTGCACTTTGCTTATTCAAAATCATCTTGCGTCCCAACGGAGGTTAATTTTGCTGCAGTTTACGACTTTGTTTTTAAAAAAGGTTTAATAAGCCGGTGTTTTATTGTTTACAAGCGGCGAATAAACATATATTTTAGCAAAAAAAAGGAGAAAAATATGGAACCAGTAGTTCAAATCATCGGCGCCGGTCTGGCCGGCTGCGAAGCCGCATGGCAGCTGATTAAGCGCGGAGTAAAAGTCCGTTTATATGAAATGAAGCCGCAAAAGTTTTCGCCGGCGCATAAAAATGCCGATTGGGCAGAACTGGTATGTTCCAATTCTTTGCGTTCGGACGATGCGGAACACAACGCCGTTGGTCTGATGCATGAAGAAATGCGCCGTTTCGGCTCGCTGATTATGGAAGCCGCCGACCAAACCAAAGTGCCGGCTGGAGGCGCTCTGGCGGTTGACCGCGAGGGTTTTGCAAAACTGGTAACCGAAAAAGTAAAAAGCTCGCCGCTGCTGGAAGTCATAAATCAAGAAGTAACCGAGTTTCCGGCTGCCGATGCTCCGCTAACCATTATAGCCAGCGGTCCGCTGACCAGTCTGGCTTTAATAGAAGCCATAAAAGCCAAAGTCAATCAGCAGTCGCTCTCTTTTTATGATGCCATTGCGCCGGTTGTCTATAAAGAAAGCATAGACTTTTCAAAAGCTTGGTATCAGTCCCGCTATGACAAGGGCGACAAGTATGACTACATCAACTGCCCGATGACCAAAGAAGAATATTACCGTTTTGTAGACGAGCTGCTGAAAGCCGAAAAAATGCCGTTTCATGATTTTGAAGAGCCGCATTATTTTGACGGCTGCCTGCCGATTGAAGTTATGGCTGAACGCGGTGCAGACACGCTGCTGTTCGGTCCGCTGAAGCCGGTCGGGCTGACGAATTCGCATTCTGCTGAAAAGCCGTATGCCGTAGTGCAGCTGAGACAAGATAACAAAGAGGACACTCTGCGCAATATTGTAGGTTTCCAAACCAAAATGAAATACGGCGAACAAACCCGCATTTTCAGAATGATTCCGGGTCTGGGAAAGGCAGAATTTGCGCGTTTAGGAGGCATCCACCGCAACACATTCATCCAAAGTCCTAAGCTTTTGGATGAATTTCTGCGCCTTAAAGCTCAGCCCAATGTTATGTTTGCCGGTCAAATCAGCGGCTGCGAGGGCTATGTGGAAAGCGCCGACACCGGTATGATTGCAGGATATTTTGCAGCCTGTCTGGCTAAAGGCAAAACTCCGCTGCTGCCGCCGCGCACCACAGCTACCGGCGCCATGCTGGGGCATTTGGCAGATGATACTGCAGACTATCAGCCGATGAACATAAATTTCGGCATTTTTCCGACCATTCAGGGAGAGATTACCGCCAACGGCAAATTCCGCAAAATTAAAGGCGCCGACCGCAAAGAAGCTTATTGCAAACGCGCTTTAAGCGATTTTGAACAATGGGCGGCGGCAGCTAATGTTTAATAATTGCAACATCGCCAAACTGGCGGCGAAAAAATATCAGCCTTTAATCGGCGATTATCTGGCTTTTTTACAGCTGGGACAGCAGCATTTCGGCAACAAACAAGTTTCATCTGATATACGGACTGAAAAGCTGAAACTCTTGGAAAAAGCGCTGCGGCGACCCTCGCCTTTTCAGAATGGGCTGATTTTCCGCCTGCAGCAGAATTTTTTAAAAGAAAATATTTCCATTTCCTTATTGCTGGAGCCGCTTTCCGCTTGGCGCTATGCGGCGGCCGATAAAATACCGGCTTCCGGCCCGCAGGTTTCGGAGCTTCTAAACCGCCTGCTCTCTCCGGCGGCGCGGCTGTTTTTGGTGTTAGACAACGAAAATCCCAGCACCTACCTGCCGTTAACGTCCTTATTTATCATGTTGTTTTTATTGGAAATATTCAAAGACAATCCTGATTTTATAAAAAAAGCCAAAATGAGCAGGCGCCAAAAAGAAAGCCGTCTGAAAGGACTGCATAAAAGCGCGGCCGTCCTGCTGCAGCTGGTTAAGAGCAAACGGCTGAAATTCAAGCTGGCTTTGCTGCTGAATATCGCTGAGTTTCAGCTCGCGGCTTTCCAAAATAATAAACAGCAAAAACCGAGTTTTCTTGACTGTTCGCTGATTTTTTTGTATAGTACAGCTCAATTCTTTTTTATAAAAAGAAAATCTGTTAATAATAAAGGAATCTGAATGTTATCTGTCGGCGATATAGTAAAAAAAAGCCAGCCCTCTTTATTTTGGTGCATGCGCGGTTTAGAAAAATCCAAGCGTGAAGCGATTTATACGCTGTTTGCCTTTTGCCGCCATATCAGCAATATTATCCGCTCGCCTATGCCGGCCGCCGAAAAAACGGAGCTGCTGAACGCTTGGCGCGAAGAGCTGGATAATATATATGAAAAGAAAGTTCCGACTACCAATATCGGCCGCAAGATTTATAAAAACTGCATGCGCTTTAATCTGCCGAAAGAGCAAATGGAAAAAATTTTGGACAGCGCTTTTTTGGATGCGCCGACGCCGCTGCAGGCTCCGTCGCAGGAAATTTTTGAACAATATCTTTACGGCTTGGCAATTGTGCCGCTGAATTTAACTTTAACCATTATCGGCGAAAGCAAACCGGCGACCAGTCAAAAATTGGCGGCAAGCTTGGGGCGGGCTTTGATGATTACTTATATTCTGCGCGACATAAAAGACGACGCCAAAGCCGGACATTTATTTATTCCGCAGGAGCTGCTGAAAAAAGCCAATGTCTGCAAAAATTCGCCGGTTTCGGTTTTAGAAGATAAAAACTTATCCGGCGCCCGCGAAGCTTTATCTAAAGATGCGCAAAAGAATTTTGCCACCGCACAGCGCTTTTTGAGCAAAATGAATAAAAAATCGGTTATGCCGCTGTTTTATTTAGCAAATTTAAGCCGCTGCTATTTTGAACAGATGAACAACCGCGGCTGGGAAATTATTTCGCCGAAACCGCGTATCAGCAAATTAAGCAAACTTAAATTGATTTTTAAGACACTGTTTGCCTAAGCTTCATCCACTAGTTTAAAACATGGATACGAACTGCCCGGAGCATATTTGTTTTCGACCTCTTTAATGGCACGGCTAAACAGGTCTTTAATTTTTACCAGATGATTATTTTTCAGCATTGTTTCCTTAGGCAGCGGGCGCAAAACATCAAACCCCTGCTCGCCGGCTCCCACAAACGGATCAACGGCGCAAGTAATAATTTTGTCTGCATAAACAGGCGTGCCGTCTTCTTTAAACAGCGGCTCTCCACCGATATAAATCTGCGTAACTTCGCCCTCATTATTATCATAGCGGCGGCGGCAGCAGATTTCCACATTCTGCGAACATTGCAAAAAGCGCACATTGCCAGTCGGAATTAAATAGCGGAACTTTACGGCATTGTCAAAAACTTCTCTAAGCTCCTGCGGCGTCAGAGTCATGGTCTGCAGCGGAACTACCGCCGAAAAAGCCCGCTCCAGATTGTAGTTGGTTAAAATTTTGTCTTTTTCATAACGCAGAGCATGGCTGGTATAGCCGGTAGAAATAAACCCGATATCGGTTTTGGCGGCGGCTTTCATGCAGTCGGCGATAAACGTTCCCAAAGAGCAAGGGTCGGAATAGATTTTTTCTAAGTTCAGCGTGCTTTTCGCCACCGGAATATTAAGCCCGGATTTTTCCTCAAACTCAGCCAGATGCGGCTCAAATACCGGATTTATAACCGTTTGCTTTACATTAACTTCTTCCACAAAACGCAGCTCTGTAGCATTTTTCAGAAATCCCATATTAAAATGCAGCATTGTTTTGCTGAAAGCCTGCGGATAGTACATGCGTTCTTTTTCATTCGGAGCAATCGGCGAATGCTCATGCCCGCCCAGCAGCAAATCCAGACGAATCCCCTCAGCTGCGGAAACGGCATAAATTTTGTGGCTGCATTGCTCTAAATCATGATTCAAAACAATCAGCGCATCCGGCGCGATATGCTTAATAACTTCTGACATCGCGGCAAAAGTTTCCGGTACATCGGTCAGCACAACGCCATATTTATTGAGGCGGATTTGATTGATGCAAAATGACGTTACCATAACTTTTTTATGGTTGATTTCCAACAAAATATACGGGTCTACCCAGCTCGGGCAGCGTCCGGTGTTCATATCCAGCAAATTAGCGCACAAAACGTGAATGTTGGACCGGTTAAAGCGCTTGGCCGCCGACTGCAGAAACTTAAAGCTTTCCAGATTAAATCCGAAATCATTGTTTCCAAGCGCCAGCACAATTTTAGCTTCGGGCAGCTGTCGGCGCAGAATCTCATAGCTTTCTATACTCAGTTCGCGGTCATATATGCCTTTAAACAAATCTCCGCAGTCGCAAATCAGCGTGTTTCTGCCTTTTTCCGGAGTTTCTTCTATAATTTTGCTGAACAGACGGCAAAGCTTGCGGGTTTCCTGATGAGAATCCGTTAAAGCAAAAATATCTATGTTATTCTCTGCCGTCTTCATTTTTTGATTTCTTCTTAATGCTAGTCAAAATACATTTATTTTTTAATTTATCAATAAAAAATTAAAAAATTATGGCATAAATTATAAAAAAATTTCAAATTCGGAGATAACATAATGAAAAAACTGCTGCTTTTAACACTTTGCCTGCTTTCTGCCTGCGCACAAGACCCATATAAGTTGGAAATCAGCAACAATTTGGCGGACGACCACGGGCAAAGCATTTATTTCCGCAGCAGCCTGCGCAGCGCCTATGCCGGACAAATCCGCCGCATCTTAAGCAAAAAATTCGGCGAAATCGGCATGAAAACCGCAACTTCTGCCGAAAATGCCGACTTTATCGCCATTTTTGATATTGAAACTTTTTATAAGCAGAGCGGCAAATATAAAGACGCATCCTATGCCAATAATTCTACCGGCTTTTTGTTCAGCGGCGATGAAAATTCTTCTTCGCAATATTTTTCTGGCAATGCCAATATGCAGACCGACCGCGATGAAACCTGCTTTACTCTGAATATCGGGCGCAAAGACACCTCCCGCGTCGTGTACTCTTCAACATTCTGCGCCGACACCACTTATGAAACCGAAGAATTTCTGCCGCTGGTTTTGGATGTTTACAGCAAATACGGCAACTACACAACGGCAAATGTCGGCGTGCAATGCGTAACCTCTCCGGAAGGCGACGTAGCCTGCAATCCGATTCACGACCGTCAGCAGGCTTTTATAAATTCTCTCTGGATAGACCGGCAAATCAGCACCGACTAAATTTTAAGCAGGCGCTTTTTAGCGGCTTTGTATTCATCTTCTGAAAGCAGACCGTCTTCTTTGAGCTTAGCCAGTTTCAGCAGCTGTTCAATTTCGGTATGCGGCAGCGGCAGCCAGCGGCGCAGCAGCAGCGTATAAGTGCCGAAAATAAAAATGTAAAACACAAAAAAGGCAATAAAATCAAACCACAGGCTAAATCCGCACAGCGATATTAAAAGATATTCGCACAGCGCCGCCAGCACAAACATGGTGGCGTGCAGCGGATGCAGTACCATCAGCACCAGCGCCCACAGCGCCAGCATAATAGTGGCCAGCAGCAGCGAAAATGTTACGCCCAGCACGCTGCCGCCCATAGATAAAAATGAAAATGACGATAACAAACTACCCATATTTTTTCCTTTTCTGCCCGCAGAATAAACCGCCGCGCAAAAAAAATCAACAAGAAAGCATAAAACTTAAATATTCCTTGACATTCCGCAGCGCTCCGCCTACTTTTTAGTATATAAATTTTTGGAGATATAAACCATGAAAAAAGCAGAAAACGTAAAAGAATTTGTAGAAAGAATTGACGCGAGCAAAAAGGTAAACCCTAAGGATTTGTCATCAGACCAAGACCTCAGCATTGCTATTATGAACCTGATTTCTATTGAAGAGCATCTGGTGTTTTCGGGAGCGAAAACCGGCAAGACTTCTTATTATGACTTAATAAAAGACATCCGTGAAACCCGCAAAAACCTGCTGCAGAAAATTATTCCGAGCTATGAGGGCGAAGTTTGGTGCATGTCAAAGCACTTGCTGGCAACTTCTATGCGTCTGATGGAAGTCGGCACCAAACAGCAGACCTTAGGCCACGATGAAGAAGCCTACAAAATGTTTAACACCGCCTATGATATGTATTGCCTGTTTTGGGGCTTGAATATGGGGATGATGGAAACCAAAGAGCTGAAATGGATTGAGCCGGATTTGGAAGAAGTCAAGAAAATTACCGCCAAAGCCGAGGAATTTTCTAAAGAAGAAATCAAAGAACCGGCAGAAAAAGCCGCTGAACCGGTTGAAGCCGAGCCTAGTTCCGCTTTGGCAAAAATGAAAAAGTTTGTCCGCAAGGCCGTTGACTGCTGCATTGAATAGGACTGAGAAAATGAAAAAAATTTTAGCTGTTTTATGCGCTTTCGGCCTGCTGCTTACTGCAGCCTGCACTAGTTCGTCTGAGGATGATTTAAGCAAAGATAAAATTTATTTCTTTTATCAAACCACCTGCCCGCATTGCCACGATGCCGCCGCATATATAAAGAAAAACTACCCGACTCTGAAGATGAGGGCTTTAGACATCAAGCTTCCGGGGAATATGCGTTTATTTGAAAAGGCGGTAAAAAGATATAAAATTTCCGGTCCGACGGGAACTCCGCTGCTGCTTATGGGCGACAACTACTTAATGGGCTGGAGCGAATCTGAGCAAATGAAATTTGATTTATATGTAAAGCCATATTTGGAATAAAATTTTCCGCGTTTTCTAAAAGCCTCGCTCTGCGGGGCTTTTTTTTATATTTAGCTTGACGATTGAGGCAAAAAGTTATAGTCTTTGAGCATAAATTTATTATTAACAAATCTTTATTTTTATGCCAAGTTCTTTTTATTCGGGATTTGCTCTATCTGTTATCTTAGGGTGGTTCCTTATTTATTCTAATACGTTGGAAAATTATAAAAAATTATCCAAGTATGGGAAAAAGTATTTTGTGCGAGTTTTTTTCGCATCGCTGACGGTTAGCGCAGTTAGTTTGCTTCTGGCTGTTTCTCCACTCAGCGTCCACAATTCTCCGGCTGATACTGTAGATTTTTTAGTTTCCGGCGGAGTTGTGGTACTTATCACATATTGCGTCCTCGGCACCGGCCGTCTGGACGACTGAACACAATAAAAAACGTAGGACACATATTAGCCTGCGTTTTTTGTTTAATATAAAGTTGAAATGTCAAAAGTGTGTAAAAAACGACTGTTTCTTACACACTTTTGACCTACCTTTTTATTTAAGCAGATTTCTTTTCTTCTGCGGTTTGTTTTATAAGCTCAGGTTTTGCACCCTCGTTAATAACCTTTTCATCTATCACGATTTCGGCGATATCTTTTTTATCCGGAAGTTCATACATCCATTCCATCAAAATTTCTTCCATAATCGCGCGCAGACCGCGGGCACCGGTTTTACGTTCAATCGCTTTTTTAGCAATGGCGCGCAAAGCTTCCGGAGTGATAGTCAGCTTGACATCATCCATACCAAACAAAGAAGCATATTGGCTGACTAAAGCGTTTTTCGGCTCGGTCAAAACACGGATTAAAGCGTCTTCATTCAAGTCGTCTAAAGTGGCGATAACCGGCACACGTCCGGTAAATTCCGGAATAAGCCCGTATTTAATCAAATCTTCCGGACGCACGTCTTTCAAAATTTGCCCTACAGTCTTTTCATCTTTTTCCACTTTAGCGCCGAAACCGATGGAATTTCCGCTCTCTGTGCCATGTTTTTCCACAATTTTTTCAAGACCTGCAAACGCACCGCCGCAGATAAACAGAATATTTTTAGTGTCAACGTGCAAAAATTCCTGCTGCGGATGCTTGCGTCCGCCTTGCGGAGGAACATTGGCCACCGTACCCTCAATAATTTTCAGCAAAGCCTGCTGAACGCCCTCGCCCGACACATCGCGCGTAATGGACGGTCCGTCGCCTTTGCGGGATATTTTATCTATTTCATCAATATAAATGATGCCGCGCTGAGCCTTTTCAATATCGTAATTAGCGTTTTGCACCAGTTTCAGCACAATATTTTCCACGTCTTCTCCCACATATCCGGCTTCGGTTAAAGTAGTGGCGTCGGCAATGGCAAACGGAACATTCAAAATTTTAGCCAAAGTCTGCGCCAGCAAAGTTTTTCCACAGCCGGTAGAACCAATCAAAATCACGTTGGATTTAGTAATATCAACTTCGTCTTTTTTAGGATTATTCAAGCGCTTATAGTGATTATATACTGCAACGGATAAAACTTTTTTAGCATAATCCTGCCCAATCACATATTCATCAAGAAACTCTTTGATTTTAGACGGTGTCGGCAGGCTGTCCATTAACGGCTCATCTGCAGAAGCCGGTTTATTTTCCGGCGCCAGCTCGGACTCTTCTTCCATAATGGAATGGCAGACGTCTATGCACTCGTTGCAGATATAAACACCGCGTCCGGCAACCAGCTTTTTTACTTCTTTCTGGCTTTTGCCACAAAACGAACAATGCAAAACTTCTTCGTTATCTTCACTCATTTTTTACCTACTTTACTTCTTCACGGTTAGTAATAATATGGTCAATCAAACCAAAATCCAAGGCTTCCTGCGGCGTCATAAAGTTATCTCTGTCCATAGCCCGTTCAATAACCGAGATTTTTTGACCGGTGTTCTGGGCATAAATAGCATTCAGGCGCTTGCGTAAATCCAAAATCAATTTAGCCTGAATTTCAATATCCGCCGCCTGCCCTTTGGCACCGCCGGACGGCTGGTGAATCATAATCTGAGAGTTCGGCAGAGAATAGCGTTTGCCTTTAGTGCCGCCAGCCAGCAAGAAAGACCCCATAGAGCAAGCCTGACCGATGCAGATTGTCGCCACATCGCAGGAGATATACTGCATAGTATCATACATCGCCATACCGGAAGTTACCACGCCGCCGGGAGAGTTAATATATAAGAAAATATCTTTCTTTGGATTTTCGGCTTCCAAAAACAGCAGCTGAGCGCAGACCAAAGCCGAGGTTTCGTCATTAACTTCGCCGGTCAAGAAAATAATTCTTTCTTTCAGCAGGCGTGAAAAAATATCAAACGAGCGTTCGCCTTTAGGAGTTTGCTCTATTACCATAGGCACCAAAGCGTCGCTGGGCATTATATTATTCATTGTCTATCCTTTACAAAATTCTTTTTTGTTTATTAAAGCCCACTATTACTTAATTTTTTATAAAGAAATAGTATTTTTTAGACACTTTATAAGAGCTGATTTTTGCATTTTGCTTGCACATTTTCGTAAAATTTGTTATATTATATGCGAAATTTAATTATTATACATATCCCGTAACAGCTTCGGCAACTGTGACGTTTTGGGATTTACGCCTAAATTATTTATTACTATGGAGAGAATTTTTTGGGATACTTACCTGCTGTATGCAAGCGACATTATCAAAAACCGCGACAATGTCTATTACATGAAAAATAAAGCTACAGGCGAAGTATTATCTTGCTTTTTGTGGACAGGTCCGAGTTGTATTTTCGGCAGCAAACCGCTGGTTTCTAACGAAACAATTGTTTACGGACCGACCACCGACCCGATTTTTCTGACTCCGCAGGAATTTCTCAGCAAATATGAGTTTACGCGGCAAGGACGGAACGGGCTTATTGATATTTCTTTAGACTCGGTTCAGTACAGAAATATGCTGAACGCTAAAGAATTGATTGAGAGAGCTGCTAAAATCTCTGCCTAAAAAAATACCGCTTAGTTTTTTGAACTAGGCGGTATTTTTTAGGGTATTTGCTATAAACAGCCTAGGGTTTCTTTGGCGTAACGGGCATAGTCTTGATAGTATTGGCGCAAGCTTTCTTCTACCAAATAATTTACCGTGCCTTTCGGATAATTTCCTTTATTATCCGCCTTTCCGGCTTTAACTCCGGTCAAAATTTCTATACCGTCGTCAACCGTATCTATGGCATAAATGGTAAAGCGTCCGTCTTCAACCGCCTGCACAATATCCGCGCGCAGCATTAAGTTATCTACATTGGTGCGCGGAATAACCACACCCTGCTTGCCGGTTAAGCCGTCATGAGCGCAAACGTCAAAGAAACCCTCAATTTTTTCGTTTACGCCGCCAATCGGCTGAATTTCGCCAAACTGGTTGATTGAACCTGTTACGGCAATGCTTTGCTTTATCGGCAAATTTGCAATGGCCGACAGCAGGCAGTAATATTCGGTTGAAGACGCGCTGTCGCCGTCTACGCCGCCGTAAGATTGCTCAAACACAATGGAAGCCGACAAAGAAAGCGGAGAATGTTTGGCAAAGCGGTTGGAAATGAGCGACTTCAAAATCAGCACGCCTTTGGTGTGGATTGGCCCGCTCATGGAAATTTCACGTTCTATATCCATAAAGTCGCCTTTGCCGATACGCACCTGAGTGGTAATGCGCGCCGGCTTGCCGAATGAATAGCGGGAAAAGTCATAGACCACCAGACCGTTAATCTGCCCCACGCGCTCGCCTTTGACATCCATTAAAATCGTGCCTTTGTCAATTTCTTCCAGCATGGCTTTTTTAATGCGGTCAGAGCGGTAAATCTGCGCCTCTATGGCTTGGTCAATATGATTTTTGCCGATTTGCTTAGAGTTGGAAACCCTCGCCCAATAATCAGCCTCGCGCAGCAAGTCGCCGATAGAGGAAATATGCGCGGTCAGTTTTCCGGCGTCATCAGCCAAGCGCGAAGCGTATTCAATAACTCTCGCCACCGCCTGACGGTTTAACGAGCGCAGCTGCTTCTTTTTAGAAAGCGAACCAATGAGCTTGGCGTATTCAATTTCATTTTCGGCATTGCGATCCATAATCATGCCGAAATCAGCCTCAACCTTAAAGAAATCGCGGAAATCAGGGTCTCTTTCGCTCAGCAGCTCATAAATTTCAAAATCGCCGGTCAAAACAACTTTAATATCCAAAGGAATCGGCTCCGGGTCTAATGATATAGTCGTAAAGCTGGTTTCTTCGGACGGCGCCTCAATTTTTACCCGCTTAGAGGCGATCGCGCGCTTCAAAGAATCCCAAGCATACGGCTGTTCCAAAACTTTGCGGGCGTCAAGCAGCAAAAAGCCGCCGTTGGCTTGATGCAAAGCACCGGCTTTAATCAAGGTAAAGTCCGTGAGCAAGACGCCGTATTGCTGGATGCGCTCTACTTTACCGACCAAATTGCCTTGGGTCGGATAGTCTACGGTGATAATCGGCGCGCCTGAGTTCGGGACGTTTTTAACGATTACATTAACTTTGAACTTAGCAAACTTATCCTCTTCCGGCTGCTTCATTTTGCTCAAAAGCTGCTGCAGCGGATCTTCCTCGGCTCCGGCGGCGGCAACCTGCTTGTCGCTGTCAGTCGGCACAAAATCATCTATATTTTCTAAGATGTTGTCTTGAATTTGCTTTAAAAATCTGGACGGCTGCTGGCTTTTATATTTTTTGCGCAATGCGTCTATTGGGTCTTTAACCGCCGAGCGCACAAATTTTTCGCGCAGAATAGTTATCTCGCGTTTTTGCTTTTCTTCCCAGCGCGGCAAATCCTGCGTAGCGTTTTCAATTTCTTCCTGCATGGTGTTTAAGTCATCCATGACGAGTTTTTTCTCTTCTTCCGGAAGCTGTTCAAACGCATCAGGGCTTAAGACTTCGCCGTCTTTCATCGGCGCCACAACCAGCCCCATCTGCATATGCAGCAAAGACACACGCTTGCCTTTGGCTTTTTTCTGCAGCACATTGATATATTCTTCTTTTTTGGTCTTATATTTTTGGCGGATGATACCCAGCGCAGCTTTATATTCTTCAGATTCAATAATTTCCGGCAGCGAATCTGCCAATTCATCCAGCAGTTCGTCCACGTCTTTAGCAAATTCCGCGGCTTGTCCGGCCGGAAAATTCATGGCTATCGGCTTATACGGCTCTTCAAAGTTATACACATATGCCCAATCGTCCGGCGTTTTGCGGTTTTTGGCTTCTTTTTCCAAAATGCGCTTAACTAAACTGGTTTTTCCGGTACCCTCTGGGCCTAAGCAAAACAAGTTATAGCCGCGCGATTTAATGTGTATGCCCAGCTCCACCGCATGAATCGCCCTATCCTGCCCCAAGGCGGATAAACGCTCTTCCAAATCTGCCGTAGAATTAAAATCAAATTTAGACGGGTCGCATTTGCGATAAAGTTGGTCAGAAGTTAATTTTGTAATAGCCATTTTAAAATTTTCCTTTATAATTTTTAGAGTGTATTTATCTTAAACCGTAAATTGCTAATAGAGAGTAAATGTTGGAAAAATATTTTATTTGGGGCGGACTAGCCGCTTTTTTGCTGATTACAGCCGGTATTTTAGGCGGAACTATAGTTTATTGGCGTTTCAGACATATAAAAAAGCTGATTCAGCTGAATATGCTGCGCCGCCAGCAGATTTTCGGCGAGACGCATTTTTTTTCGGCAGCGGTCTTAGATATGGCCGCCAGCAGGCTGTTTTTTTCTTTTTACCCGGCCGCACATCTGGCTCTGACATCGCTGACAGCCGGACGCGCCGGCAAAGCCGCGGCGTATTTTGAAAAAAAACATCCGCAGTTCGCCCTATTGCTGAAAGCCCACAATGAAAACACGGCAAAAATCTATAACAAATTAACCGCCCGCCGCAAGCTCCTGAAAAACCCGCTGATTATTCTTTCTGCCGCGCAAATGGCGCATATTTTATTCAAAACCAAAGACCTGCAGCAGCTTTTAAATAAGGTAAAATCCAAACATCTGCCCAAGTCTCTGAAAGCTGTGCATTACTATCTTTCGGCTGCCGCCTACCTGCAGGAGGGCGATATGCTTTCCGCCTCCGAAAAAGCCTCGCTGGCCTTAAAACTGTTTAAACAAAAGCACTATATTTTTGAAACGGCGCAGACCTATCTGCTGCTGGCGGAAATTTACCGCATAAGCTGCGTTAACGATGTGGCGCAAACCATGATTGAAGCCGCCCTGAAAATGTACAGCGCCGCCAGCTTCAGGCTTTTCTGCGCTCAGACTACAGCTGTTTTTGGGATGCTGATGCTTTTTGAAAACCGTCTGGAAGAAGCGGAAGATAAATTTTCTGAGGCCTTAAAATTCTGCCCGCAAGACCATTTAAAAGCCGATATTCTAAATCAATATGCCCTGCTGCAGCTGGCTCAGAAAAATAAAGATTCCGCTTTAAAATACGCCAAACAGGCTCTAAAAATGCATTGCCGTCTGGGCAATTTCCGCGGCGAAGCTTTCAGCCGACAGCTGCTGGGACACTTTTTGCTTAGCTCCGGTGCTGCGCAAAAAGCGGCCTCCGAAGCAAAAAAAGCCGCTGAATTATATTTAGAACAGCAAAATTTTTCGGCCTACTGCGAGTCTTTATACCTGCATGCCCGCTCGCTGTGCCAAACAGAAAATTATGACAAAGCCGAAAAAATCCTGCGGCAGATTTTGGAAGAAAGCCGCCGGCACAGTCTGAATTTTCATATTGCCAACGCCTACAGCCTGCTGGGGCTTATCTATATGCAAAAACAAGATTTATCCCGCGCCAAAGCTTTGCTGCAGCAATCTTTGCATTTGGAGCAGAATCATAACCGCTGCACCGGACTGGCGGCGGACTATACCAATTTAGCGCTGATAGAAAATTTATCCGGCGACAAAGACGCCGCCGGACAAAATCTGCAGATAGCTCTGGAATATGCGCAAAAAACCGGAGATGAAGAATTATTGGAACTTATTAAAAACAAACTGAAAAACTAACAAAATTCTTTACATTACCTATCGCTTTGTGTAGAGTGAAATTGTTAAATCGGCAATTTATCTTGTATAAAGATTTTCAGCCACCAACGAGGAAAATGCAAATGTTAGAACATAATCCTTTTTCTGACGCGTCTTTAACCGAAAGTTTCGGAATGGCTGATTTGTGGGCTTTAGCTGCTGCAAAGCTGGAAAAGCTGCATAGCATTGTTATTTATGAGTTCGGTCCCAACGGCGTTTATATTATGGGGGCTTTTGCCGGTTTTATCGTGCTGATTTTGCTGATTTATATAAAATCCGTTATAGATACTTTCCGCATTGCCGCCGGTGAATCTGCTGAATCCGGATTGTTTTATACTGAAGAAAACGGCAGCGGAGACGGTTTGCAGTCCGCAGCAGCAGAAGCTGAAGAATTTTTGGAAGACGCCCGTCCGCGTTTGACCGTCAACCCGCAGGAAGCAGATATTTCTTCGCCGGAAAATCTGCGTCTGGAACAAGAAAAAGAGCTGTCGCGCCGGCTGGTAATTTCTTCGGCCACAACCGATGATATTCTGCAGCTGAAAGAAAAGCTAAAAAGCCAAGCGCAGAAAAGCTATGAATCTCAGCTGGATTGGCAGAAAAATATTCAGAAGAGCTATGAAGAACTAGAAGCGGACACGGCGCTGAACTATCAGCAGCAGCGCGAAAACATCAACGAGCTTATCAGCCTGATTATAAATATGCTGAGCCGTGAAGTTTCGGCCGAAAAAATCGCCCAAGCCGTATATTACCGCAATCAGGGGCAAACCGAAAAAGAAGAAATTTTGCAGACAATTTCGGCAGTCCGCGATTTTATCAGCCTCTGCAATACCGGAAAATTTGATAATCTGTCGGCGCGCCAAGAGCTTCCTACAAATGAAGAAGCGGTTTTAGCTTGGGCCAACGGCGACAACTCCTATTGCCTGAGCCTGCTGGAAAATCTGATTAAGCAGCAGATTGACAATGCCGAGACCAAAGAGGGGCTGGTAAAAGAACTCAGTTATGCGCAGGCCGCTTCCTACGCCTGCATTTTCGGCACTATTGCCGGTATAAATAACTCTGAGCTGGCGCAAAATTCGTTTGAGCTGGCGCTGGAGCTGGCTCCGCAAAACACCAACGCCTGGAGCCGCTGCGGCGATATTTACTGGCAGCAAGGCAGCTATAACAAAGCCGTCTATGCCTATCAGACCGTAGCCGAAAACGGCGATGAAAACCTATATGCTCCGCAAATTGCCAACGCCCGCCACAAACTTGCTTTGTATTATGCCGAAAACGGCAAGCCGGACACGGCCATGACTTTGGAGCAGGACAGCATTAACTATTACCAAAATTCCGGCATAACCACAGCCTTAAGCTCTAAAGAAAATGAAGTGCTGTCGTTTATTGCCGAAAATCAACAGCAGAATCTGCAGCCGGCAGTCAGCAAGCTGCTGCAAAACCGGCAGTCTGTGTATATGTAGATTTTTTGTTGATTGTGGTAATTAAACTTGAAGAAAATAAATCTTCATGCTATGAATGAACTAATTATTAAAAACTTTGGCGTACGGAGGAAATATGAAAAATACCGGTTTGGTTGTGTTGGTTGCTTTGGGCGTTATGCTGCTTGTTGCCATGAAATTTAATTTATTGCCAAATATGAAACAGTCGTTATATGACGAATCTGCATATCAGGAATCCTTAAACGTAAAACATGATGACGGTATAAACACCGAATATTATGCCAACGGCGGCGTAAAGTCGGAAACTCCGTATAAAAACAACAAAATTAACGGCGTGCAAAAAGCTTATTACGCTAACGGGAATCTGAAATCCGAATCAAACTTTGTTGCCGGAACGCAAGAGGGCGAAACTAAAACCTATTACAAAAACGGCGGCTTGGAAAAGGTTTACACCTACCGCAACGGCGTGCTGGACGGTCCGGTAAAAGCCTATGACAAAGACGGCAAGCTGGAATCTACCGCTGAATTTAAAAACAATGAGCAATTCGGCACCGAAACCGGATATTATCCAAACGGCAAGGTTAAATATGTGCTGAATATGAATGAAAACGGCAAAATTGACGGCAAGCTTATTCAATATTACGAAAACGGGCAAATGTCTTCGGAAACTCCGTACACTAACGGAATTGTTGAGGGCGTTGAGCAAGTTTATTATGAAAACGGCAAGCTGAAAGAGCTGAACAATTTTGTTAACAACGCCTATGAGGGTATTCAAAAAACCTATTATGACGACGGTGCGCTTTATGCCGAAACCAACTATGCTGCCGGCCAGCTGCAGGGCGTTACTAAAACCTATTACAAAAACAAGCAGCCGCAAGAAATATTCAATTTTGCCAACAATCAGAAAAACGGCACTTATAAAAAATATTTTGAAAACGGCAAGCTGGCTGTAGAAGCTCAATTTAAGGACGACCAGCCGAACGGCATTATGAAAAACTATTTCCAAAACGGCAATATCTATTCTATTCTGCCGTATGTTGACGGCTCGGTTACCGGCCAAGCGCATATGTTTTATGAAAACGGCAAAAAGAAATCAGTTGCTGACTTCAAGGATGACCAGCTGGACGGACATGATGTCGGATATTATCAAAACGGCAAAATCATGTATGACAAAACCTATGTAAACGGCGTGCAGAACGGCAAATCCATAGAATATTATGAAAACGGCAATCTGGCCAAAACAGCCACCTACACCAACGGCAAGCCGAACGGTTTAGTTGTGGCCTATAACAAAGACGGACAGCCGGCGGCGCAGGTTTATATGAATGACGGCAACGTAAACGGCAAAGTTGTTTCATATAAAGAAGACGGCAAAACCATTGACCGCGAGTTCAACTATAACAATGGCAAGCTTGACGGTAAAATCAGCCAGAAAGACGAATTCGGCAATACGGCGGTAGAAGCCTTGTTTAAAGACGGTATGTTTGCCGGCACCGAAACCGGATATTATGAGAACGGCAATATAAAATATGTGCTGAAAACTGATAACGGCGAACTTTCGGGCAATCAGCTGGAATATAATTCCGACGGCACGCCGAAAACCGAAAATATGCACGGAACTTTGACGCTGTATTATGAAAGCGGCGCCAAAATGGCCGATGTTCCGTTTGTTCACGGCGTGCAGAACGGCTTAGTCAAAACCTATTTTGAAGAAAACGGCGCTGTCAATGAAGAAACTCAGGTTACAGACGGCAAGCGCAACGGACGCTACAGCGAATATGATATGAACGGCAAGCTGATTTCGGAAGCCGTATATAAAAATGATGAGCTGAACGGAAACTTAAAGCTTTATTACGACAACGGCAAAGTTATGGCGCAGGTTCCGTATAAAAACGGCGTAATTTCCGGCGAAGCCACGGCTTTTGACCAAAACGGCAGCAAGCGCTATACGCTGAGATTTGCCAACAACAAATTAGAGGGAACCCGCACCGCTTATTATCCTGACGGCAAAATTAAATATATCAAAAATTATAAAGGCGGAATTTGGGACGGCAAAACCTATAAGGAATATGATGAAAACGGCCAGCTTAAATATGAAATTCATGACGAGGGCTACGGCGTTTCATATCGTCAAAACAACGCCGGAACTATGGAAAATATGACAGAGACAGAAAAGAAACTGCTGCTGAACCGTATTGACAACCGCGACGCTGAAAAGAAAGATTTGGAAATGCTTTCAAGCTTAAAGCCGCAGCCAAGACCGCTTTTGTAGGAGCAAGCCATGATAGATTTGGAAATAAATCAGCGCCTTATAGCTATTGAAATGACACTTGACAACCAGCAAAAAGCTTTGGACGACTTAAGCGAAATGGTGGTTAAGCAAGGCAAAATTATAGATAACCTTACGGCACAGAATAATATGCTGAAAAGTATGCTGTCGCAGGATATTGTTAAACCGCAGAGCGAAGAAACACCTCCGCCGCATTATTAAAGGAGAAACAAAATGCGCGTTGTAATAAAACCTACATACGAAGATCTATCTTCTTGGGCGGCAGATTATGTCGTTTATAGAATCAACAAACACCGCCCTACTCCCAAAAAGCCGTTTGTTTTAGGCTTGCCGTCCGGCTCTACGCCGCTTGGTATGTTTAACGTTTTAGCCAAATATTACAAAGAGGGCAAAATTTCATTTGAAAATGTCATATTTTTCGGCACCTGCGAATATGTCGGCGTCGGCGCCGGCGATGAACGCGGCTTTCAGTATGCCTTGTGGGATAAATTTTTGAAATTTGTAAATGTTAAAAAAGAACATGTGCATTTTTTGAACGGCTTAACCACAAACTTTTCTAAAGAATGCGCGGCCTATGAAAAAGCTCTGAAAGACTGCGGCGGCGCGAACCTATTTATCGGCGGCGTGGGAGAAGACGGACATATAGCTTTAAATGAGCCGTATTCTTCGCTAAACTCCCGCACCAGAGCCAAACTTTTGGCACCAAGCACTTTGCGCGCCAACTCCCGCTTTTTTGATAATGATGTCAGCAAAGTTCCGACTGTGGCGCTGACTATCGGTATTGAAACCATGATGGAAGCGGAAGAAGTTTTGATTTTAGCCAGCGGCGCTAAAAAGGCTCAAGCCGTGCAGCATGCGATTGAGGGCTATGTTTCTCATGTTTGGCCGATTACCGCTCTGCAGCACCACCAACATGGCATTATAGCCTGCGACAAAGCGGCAACTGAGCAGCTTTCGCAAGAAACAGTGCAGTATTTTGCCGAACTGGAAAAAAATAATTTTTCTTAAAAATCTAAAAGCCGATAGCTCTGAACTACCGGCTTTTTTATTAGCTCAGTCCTTAAAATAAAACTGTACCGCATATACATAATCTTCAGATTTTCCTTTGTAATAATAACAAATCTCGTGAATATCATTCATGGTTAAATTGCTCAGGCACTTTTCGCCTTTTACACAAAAGCGGCTGCCCACAACTCTATAATATGGAATATAATCAGCACCGCTAGGCACACCGAAAGGCTGGCGGTATAATTCATGAACATCATTGCGGAACTCTATTACCGTTTCTAAAAGCTCATGGCAGGCTAGAGAACTGAGGCGGCTGTTAGTAAAATGAAAACTAAAATTATAATGATTTTCGCCGGGGCGCCCGTCATGATAGATATTCATCGCAACGCCGAATCCATCTTTTAAAATTGTCTTACTTACATATTCAAACTCTGCCGGAATCAGTCCCATTTCATGCATAATTTCAGGATAGTTGTAGGTCCAAGTAGTATTGCTGGTCGGCAATTCGTCCTTAATCTGCAGAAAGTTTGAAATAAGTTCAACCATCCCCTCACGGTATTTAATAAGCTTATACTTTTCCATAGCTTTGGAATAGCCAGCTATACCGGCAACAGACAGAACAGCGATGATAGCCAAAACGCCGAGCATTTCTATCATGCTGCGACCAGATTGAGAAAAAGCACAAAACCTGCATCCCCAGCACCAGTCATTCTCGGATTTATTCCGAGAATCTTCTCTCAACCGATACTTATTTAATAATAAAGCAAATTTATTGACTTGGTTAACTACTTGTTGGAACAAGATTCTAGGCACAAGACCTAGAATGACTGGTGCTAGAGGCGCATGTTTAGTACCGCTATCTAGATTGCATTGCGTTGCTCGCCATAACGAGGGCGAGGGTTTAAATTTATCTGACTTTAAATTTCTTTCTAAATTATTTTTCATTTCAACTTCCTTTCGTTTGGAATTTACAACAAAAAAGCCGCTGAAAAAGCGACTGGAAGTTGAGAACTAACATAGAGTATAGTGCAGTATATTTAAACTATTTTACTGCCTTCCAGTCAATAAACCAGAAAGCATAAAAAATTATCGTCTTATTACTCAAGACGCTCTATGTGAGGTTCTCACACCCCAGACAGACTATCATCCATCCGCAATAAGGTTACTAAAATATTCTGCAAAAGTAAAGTTTATTTTTGCAGGCACAGTACTAAAATTTGCTGCAAGGCCTGCTCCGGATTTTCCAACGGAATTTTATGGCCGTTCAAAACACAGCTGTTTGCTTGCTCGTCATAGCGGCAATACGGCGTGGCAAACTCTCTGCCGTAAATAGCGCTGTCATCAATATGGACGCAAATATTCTGCTCTTTGCAATATTCAGCCTTGGCTTTATTCCATAACTCATCGGCAACATGAAACGAGCCGTCATCATAAAATTCCACTTGATGACGCTGTTCGTAAT
This sequence comes from uncultured Alphaproteobacteria bacterium, assembly GCA_934271715.1. GTDB lineage: Bacteria > Pseudomonadota > Alphaproteobacteria > RF32 > CAG-239 > RUG410. The sequence goes on along the minus strand of CAKQRZ010000001.1, from coordinate 148,948 downwards.
AATCATAAATACACCAAAGTTTTGTATACGGAATCCGATATTGATTTAAATAGGCTAAAATCGTTTCACGCGGTCCGCCGCTGATAATGTAAACTTCCAAGCCGATTTTTAAGGCTTCACGGCAGAATTCCCGAAAAAAATCCGGCCGGGTGTTTATCACCCCATGAAAATCCACGCCGATTTTGGATTTAGTATCCGCTTGTGCCGTCGCCAAAGTTTTTTGCATACCATTCCTTTAATGAGTTAGGGCTGAGCATAGACAAAGAATTTATATCAACCTTTGCATCGTCGGCGTTACCGGTAATCTTGTAAGTCGCGGCAAAAATAGTGCCGTCTTTGCTGGCAAGCAGATTGCCGACAACCGGAATTTTACCCAAAAAGCGGTTAATGCTATAGGCCGGAGCAATCACGCCGTTCATTTTAATATCATCAGTAGCGCGGTTATAGGTGCCGTTAGTGGTAATACCGACCACATTGCCCTCGGCCTTAGCCTGTTTCAGGGTCAATATTTTATATTGATACTCAAACGGCGCGTTAAAATGCGTAAAGGTCAAACCGTCGCCTTTCAGCAGGTCTAACATACCGGTAAAAGAAGCCACGCTCAAAAGTTTTGCCACCACCGGAGCGTTTTGAATACTAAAATCACGCACCTGCATGTGTCCGATAAACTTTTTATCGGCTTGGCGGCGCGCCTCAATCTTCATGGTTCCGCCCACCATATTGTCATAGAGGCGCAAAACCTTAAACGTGCTGCCGGCGTTGTTACTGTCAATAGAAAGATAATGCTCTTTGTTGCCTTTCGGAATATAGTCCAGCTTTAATTTAATAGACTTGTCAATACCATAGTTGCCGACCATGTGCAGCTCTTCCATACCGATACCCTTACGGATTTTAGCACTGCCCGCAAAGTTCTGAATCGGCGTGGTGTTATTGGTCCACAAGCTGTTTACGGTCATAAATATATCGGTATTGTTGGCCTTTTCCAAGCCGTCATCATCATTTTCCTGCACCGGAAGCCGTTTATCATTCTTTTGGCGCTTGCTTTTAATCTGCTCAAAAAACGGAGACAAATCATAACTCAAACCAGAAATTTCCACCTTAAGCCACGGATTTGCCGAATCACTCAGGCTGACTTTGGCGCGCGCCGAAGTTTTCGGGCCTTTGATTTGGTTAATATCCACTGTTTTCACTCTGCCGTTAGGATACATAGTTAATCCTCCGGTAATATTAAAGCCGGACTTTTGCAGTTTGATATTTTTTATAGACTTAATTTTATCTTTTAGCAAAACAACATCGGCACTGGCACCGGCATTTTGATTCAAAGGCTTAACAAAACCCAGATAAGCAAAATCTAATGCCGTATTTTTCAAATCCGCTTTAACTTTTACAGAAATCTCATCATTTTGCTGGACGGTTATGTCCGCATCAACCAAAGCATAGCCGGAAATATTCGGCTCCTGCAAAATAGCCCAATCCAACCCCAGGGCTTTTTTAGCGGCATCATCAAGTTTAAAGGAAATATTACATTTGCTCTTATATTTTTTCTCGGCAAATTTTTCATTTATGGCTAATTTTATCGGCAAAGTATCATAATCAGCCTCCCCGCTCAGGCTCCAGCCCTCAGAATTGACCAGCAGCAATAAATTCTGCGCCGACAGAGTATGCCCCGGCAAAAAATCGGAGTTAGACACATCATGCAAATCGGCCTTTACATCAACTTTTATTTCGTCGCTGTCTAAATCCTGTTTCAGTTCAAAGTCCAATTTCAGCTGCACATCAACGTTACCGTGAATTGTTTTTGGGTCAACCCCCATGCCGGCGGCTATTTTCAAAGGCGGATTATTTATCAAATTGAGCGCGTCCGTAATGCTGGAGTTGCCGACAAGATTTATGGAAATAAAGTTATCATACTTATCCAAGTCATAAATATTGACATTGCCGCCGGTTATGATAACACCGTCGCTCACGCCTTTATCCACATCAATAGAAATATTCTGCATACTGAATTTGGCACGACCGTAAACATTATGTACATCGGGCATACCTTCCAGATAATGCAAGTCGCCGTCTTCCAAATCGGCAATACCGTCTAAATTCAGCAAGCCGAAAGACTTTGCTTTATTATCATAGCCAAACTTAAACACAAACTTGCCGTTTTTGGCCTGTCCGCCGGTCAAGCCGTCCTTGCACCATTGCCAAGCCGGTTCGGCTAAATATCTCGGCCAGAAACGGGATAAATATTCCAAAGAAAATTCATCAATTTTTGCGGTAAATTCGGCGGTTACGCCCTCCAATGAATGTTCCAGATAATAGTTTTCCAAGCCTTTGGCGGTAAAACTGATTTGCGCTGTCTGCCCGCCCATTTTGAAATCGGCGTTTTTAATATTCAGCTCGTCAAACCCGCCAGTCAGCTCTCCAACAAGCACCATTTCATCTATTTCATAATTGTACTTTTCATCATTATCAAAAGCCACATAGCCGTGACCGCCGTCCAGTTCAAAGTTGATTTTCTTGACAGCGTCGCTTAAATAAGCAGCGGCGTTTTCCGGATGCTGCAAAATATCCAAAACATCTATTTCGGTGTTTACTTTGCCGTTTACCGGAACTTCTATGCGGAATGCTGTTTTACTTTCTTCTTCGGCGGGCTGAGCGTCCATGCTGTCCATAACATCGGAAAGATTTAAATCCGAAAAATAAACTTCTAAATCCAGCTTATCGCTGGAGGCATGATATTCGCTTTCAAACCCTACTGAGGCAACTTTGTCGTTTAAGTTAACCAAAGCGTCGGCGTTCAGCTCCAGATTAACCAGATTGCGGCTGAACTCAAAATTCAAATCCGAAAGCATCCATTTGCGCCCCAAGTCAACTTCATGAAATTCCACTTCGGCACCTTTAATATTGATGTTATTGACATAACTTTCCGGATAGATTTTTTCTGGAGAATTATAATTGTTCAGAAAATCCTTGAACTTATCGACATAAAACGCCAATTTCTTTTTGTTTGCCTCGTTAATATGTTCTTTTTCCACCCCGTAATCGGCAAAAATATACACAGTCGGATTATCCAAACTAACATCGCTTGGGGCAATAATACCTTTTAGCAAAGCACGCAGGCTGAACGAAAGATAAAGTTTCGGCGCGCTGATGGCAAAAGTCCCGTCTTTCTTTTTTAGGTTAATATCCTCGGCCGTAATGCGCAGCGGCTGCACCGAACGCACTAATTCCAAGTTTACATCGCCGATACCGACGCTGTAGTCGCTTTCATCATAGTTCAGCGCCTGAATAATATACGGCTTTAAATACGGAACGGAAATCGGCCCTTTATAGAGCGTCCAGAAAAACAAAAGCAGCACCACAAACATGCCAACCATAAAAAAATCTATGGTTTTGCGAAGAAAATATAACTGCGGCGATAACTTTTTCATATTTTTTCCCAATTAAGCGGCCGGATTGTCATTCTGTATTTTCTGCGCCAGCGCCGCCGACAAAAACAAATCTATATCGCCGTCCAGCACGCCTTTAACATCGGCGGTTTCAGCGTCGGTGCGCAAATCTTTTATCAGGCGGTACGGCTGCAGGACATAGGAGCGAATCTGGTAGCCCCAGCCATTGTCGCCTTGATTGTCACGCACTTCCTGCGCTTTGTCGGCACGCTTTTGCATTTCTCTTTCATATAAGCGCGCCCGCAGCATTTTCCAACAGTTATCGCGGTTTTGAAATTGCGAACGCTGAGTTTGGCTTGAAACGACAATACCGGTCGGAATATGGGTAATGCGCACCGCTGAATCCGTTTTGTTAATATGCTGGCCGCCGGCGCCGGATGCGCGGTAAGTATCTATGCGGCAGTCAGCCTCGTTGATTTCTATTTGAATATTGTCATCCACCACCGGATAAACCCCGACTGAAGCAAAGCTGGTATGGCGGCGGGCGGCGCTGTCAAACGGAGAAATGCGCACCAGACGATGCACGCCGCTTTCCGACTTCAGCCAGCCGTAAGCATTGTGTCCGCTGATTTTAATGGTCGCGGATTTCAAACCGGCGACATCGCCCTCGGTTTCTTCTATATATTCAACTTTATAATGATGATTTTCTGCCCAGCGCGTATACATACGCAAAAGCATCTGCGCCCAATCCATAGCCTCGGTGCCTCCGCTGCCGGCATGAACTTCTAAATAGGTATCATTAGCATCGGCTTCGCCGGAAAGCAGAGCTTCAAGCTCGGCATGCTTAACCGCAGCCTGCAGCTCTTCTAAGTTATGCTGCAGCTCGCCGAGCATGGCTTCATCATTTTCACTTTCGGCAAATTCCACCATTTCGGCATAGTCGTCTAAAGACTTTACATAGCCGTCATAAGCGTCTAATGAAGCTTCCAGAGTGTTTTTTTCACTCATCAGCTTTTGAGCTTTTTCCTGATTATCCCAAAGATTGGGGTCGGCAGACAAGGCTTCCAACTCCTCGCGGCGCTGCACAGCATTGTCATAGTCAAAGAGACCTCCTCAGCAATGCCAGCGATTGCTTGATTTCATTGATTAAATTATAAAATTCGGCTTTCATTTTTAGTATTCGCCTCCCATTTGCACCGAGCTGTCATCATCTTCCGGACCGGCAATATTATCATTATCGCCGCCGATTACCCGCTGCTTGTTGTTAAATTCAAAATCCGGCTTCAAAGCTTCTATAATTACCGTAGAATCGCTTGGCGACGACGGCTTTCCGGTCTGCGGATTTACACGCACCAGCTTAATCCCCTCCGGTATGCGGAAGTTTGTATCCGTCGTATTTTTCAAAGCCTCGGCCATAAAGTCATAAAAAATCGGCAAAGCAGCATGAGCGCCGGTTTCGGTGCGCCCCAAGCTAATCGGCTCGTCATAGCCCACATAAACACCGGCCACTAAATCCGGAGTAAAGCCCACAAACCAAGCGTCTTTCGTTTCGTTTGTCGTACCGGTTTTGCCGGCAACATGGCGGTGCAGGCCGTTCAGTCTGGCGCCGGTGCCGCGGGTAGCCACGCCCTCAAGAATAGATGTCATCTGATAGGCCGACAATGGGTCAACCACCTGTTCGCGCACCACCTGAAAATCCGGAGCCGGCTGATTTTCCCATTTTGCGGCATTGCAATCCGGACAAGGCGTCTGCTCGTGGCGGTAAATAGTATGTCCTTTGCGGTCTTGAATGCGCTCAATCATATACGGCGGAACTTTTTTGCCGCCGTTGACAATCACGGCATAGGCTGCAACCATGTTAATAACGCGGGTATCTGCCGCACCCAAGGATGATGACAAATACGGCGCTAAGTGGTCGTTTACGCCGATACGCTTAGACATATCAACGATTTTATCCATACCGATATCCTGAGCCAAGCGCACGGTCATCAGGTTTTTAGAAAGCTCCACGCCGCGGCGCAAAGTCATCAGCCCGTAAAATTTTTTAGAAAAGTTTACCGGTTTCCATTTAGGCATGCCCTCGCCTTGGTCTAAAACAAACGGAGCATCCAAAATTAAATCCGTCGGAGAATAGCCGAGTTCCAGCGCCGTCAAATAGACAAACGGCTTAAAGGTAGAACCGGTTTGGCGATAAGCCTGAGTAGCGCGGTTAAACTGCGACTTGGCAAAAGAAAATCCGCCGACCAAAGCCAAAACCTTGCCGGTATGCGGGTCCATAACCGCCATGCCGCCCTCAACTTCCGGAATTTGCCGCAAGTTATAATTTTCCTTATCTTTTTCGGCGGTTTTCTCCACATACACCACATCGCCTTTATGCAGAACCTGTTCTACGGACGTCGGCACCGGTCCCATATTTTTTCCTTTTTCAGCATGGCGCGCCCAAGCCAGCAGCGGCAGCGGAATATCTCCGGCAGCGCCGTCGGTTGTTTCTATTTCGGCCTTATCTTTCGTAACTTTAAGCACAACCGCTTTTTTCCAAGACTCTTCAGCCCCGCCGGTCAGCTTGGCTTCATTCAGGCTTTTGCGGTAGTTTTCATCAATTTTTATGCTGGCTTCCGCACCGCGCCAGCCATGGCGGCGGTCATATTCCAGCAAACCTTTGCGCAAAGCCTTTGTAGCAATTTCCTGCAGGCGCGGATCAATGGTGGTGCGGACAATTAAACCGCCCTGGTACAGCGCTTCATCGCCGAAATTACGGCTGATAGTGCGGCGGACTTCCTCGCTGTAATATTCGGTGTCTTTTAAGAATCCGCTTTTGCGCTCTACAACTTTCAGCGGACGTTTTTTAGCTTCTTCAGCTTCTTTTTCGTCTGCATATCCATCCTCCACCATGCGGGAAATCACCCAGTTGCGGCGGGCAACCGCTGCATCATAGCGGGTTTTAGGATTATAGTTGTTCGGACCTTTAGGCAAAGCTGCCAAATAAGCGATTTCATCCAAAGACAAGTCATCCAGAGACTTGCCGAAATAGTTCAGAGCCGCAGCGGCCACGCCGTAGGCGCGGTTGCCTAAATAGATTTCATTTAAATACAATTCCAAAATATGTTCTTTAGAAAAAGCCTTGTCTATGCGGCGCGCCAAAATCGCTTCTTTAATTTTACGGGTATACGAAAGCTCGGAACTCAGCAAAAAGTTTTTAGCTACTTGCTGAGTGATGGTAGAAGCACCTGCCGGACGGCGTCCGGTTCCGATTTTTTTGAGGTTGCCTAAAACCGCGCGGACAATACCTAAATAGTCTATGCCGGAGTGCGTGTAAAAATGCTTATCTTCAGCGGCGATAAAAGCATGCTTAACCTTATCCGGAATTTTATCTATCGGCACAAACAAACGTTTTTCGGCCGCATATTCCATCATCACTTGCCCGTCGCCGGCAAATAAGCGGGTTGTAACCGGCGGCTCATAGGTTTCAAGCTGACGGTAATCAGGAATCGTGATGTTAATTTTGGTCATGCCATAAGTAATGCCTATTACCAAAACAATCAAAAAAAACAAAGCCATACTGGCTAAATATGATAAAATTCTCAGCATTTATACTCACTTAAGCGAATTAAAATTTAGCAAAAATTTATTACAATCACAAAAAAATGCAATAAAAATATTACAGTTTACAGCAGTTTATATTAGTTTGAAGCAATTTCCGGATCGCTGAAATATTTATCAATGGCGGCAGCGGCGGAATTTGCCAGCTTTTTACGATAAGCCGGAGTTTTCAGATTTGCCTCTTCCGTTTTGTTGGAAAGATAGCCCATTTCCAGCAATGCAGACGGCATATCCGGCGCTTTCAGCACGGCAAAACCGGCAAAACGGTGGGTATTTTTTACCAGCTTCACGCTTTTCGCCATTTCTTTGACCAGATAAGTCGCATATTTTGAAGATTTGTTGCGGCTGTCGGTCTGAGACAAAGAAATCAGAATATCATTAACTTCTTTAGTGTTGCCGCCTAAATCCACGCCGCCGATAATATCCGCCTTGTTTTCACGTTCAGCCAAAGCCGCGGCCTCGGCGTCGGATGCTTTATCCGAAAGCGTATAAACCGACAATCCGGTAGCCGAACGGTTCTGTGCGCTGTCGGCATGCAGAGACATAAACAAATCGGCTTTATATTTCTGTGCAATTTTAATACGCTGGCGCAGCGGAATAAAAATATCGGTGCTGCGGGTCAAATAAACGGTATAGCCGTGGCGGCGCAGAATTTCCTGCAACTCTTTGCCCATAGCCAAAGTAATGTTTTTTTCAAAGGTTTTGCCGTGAGCGCCGATAGCCCCTGGGTCTTTGCCGCCGTGTCCGGGGTCCAGCACAATTATGCGCTTGCGTTTTGCCGCTTTGCCGGATGTGTTATTGTCCTGACTGCCGAAGCCGAACCAGCCGCTGTCATCCGATTTTGTTTCCTGCGGCACGAATTTAGTATCATTCGTCACAACCTTTTTATTGCCGACACTGCCGGCAAACTCCTGAGCCGTTGCTAATTTTGCATCAACCACAAAACGCCAAGGCTTGCCGCTCTGCGGAGGCAGTATAAAAGCTTTTTTGATAACTGCCGGACGGGAAAGCTCCAAAACCACCCGCTTATTATTGCCGTCCAATTTTCCGACGCGGGTTTTAGAAATTATCTGATTGCTGGCGGCCGTAAAAACTTTATTTATGGAGGTATTGTCTAAATCTATTACCAAGCGTTTCGGGCTGTCCAGCAAAAATACGCGGTAGTTAACGCTTTGATTCATATCAAAAACCACCCGCACCCCGTCCGACTGATTACCGATACGGAAATCATTGACGCTGACGGCAGCTCCGGCCGGCGCCATATAGCACAGCACACAAACAAACGCCGTTAAAACGCTTGCGATTTTTTTGAAAAATTTTAGCATATATATACCTCTTTGGCTCAGAATTATAAAATTAACTCATTACCAATCTGTTAATATTTTATTTTTTTTGGCAAAAAATTAAAAAATTTATTGTTTTTTTTATTTTTATTTATTATGCTGGCAATGTTTTCCGGTTGGAAATGATTTTTAATTTGAGAGTTTTTATTGGACAGGAAAAAGTCATATTCAGCATTAGCGGAAGCAAAAAGTTTGGGTTAGATAACAGCTTTTCCGGTATTTTCTAATAAGCAAGAAGAATAAGAATGAAATAACGGAAAAGATAAAGGCAAAACGCCGCTGCCGCCGGATATATGTGCGGTTTAGGTATTATGTTTTTGAGTACGCCTGAGGCGGATTTTGCATTTTATTATCACACCCGTGGGATTAACGGCTCTTTATTTTGAGCCATGTTATGGGGTTATATAATGACTAAAAGAATGTTGATTGACGATACGCAGCCGGAAGAAACCCGCGTTGTGATTGTTGATGGCAATAAAGTTGAAGATGTGGAATTTGAATCATCTTCACGCAAGCAAATCAAAGGCAATATTTATACAGCTAAAGTAATTCGCATTGAACCGTCGCTGCAGGCCGCTTTTATTGACTACGGCGGCAACAAGCACGGTTTTTTAGCTTTTAATGAAATTCATCCGGACTACTACAATGTTTCGGAAGAAGTTATGAATGAAGTTAATGCCGAAGTAGATGAAATCATCAACAACAAAATTCAATATTTAAAAGAGCGCGAAGCCGAAAGAGCGCGCTACAGAGCTGAAAAAGAGACTGAAGAAGCCCAGCGCCGTCTTGAAGCCGAACAGGCTCAGGAAATTGAAGAATCTCAGCTGGAGCCGGCTCAGAACGTTATTCCGGAAAATGATGATTATCTGACTCAGGACAGCAGCGAAGTTTTGGCAGAAGAGCCGGCAAGCTCCGAAGAAAACAGCGAAGAAACCGCTGATACAGCTGCAACAGAAGAAGCTCCGGCAGAGGAAACCGCCGCAGAGGAAGCGCCGAAAAAACGCCGCCGCTACACCCGCCGTCAGCACAAAAAGGCCGAAGCTCCGAAAACTATGGCCGATGCGACAGGCACTGATGACGAATCCATAGAAGAAGACTGCGTTGACGATGATGACGATGAAGATACCGATAGCGAGACCAACGAATATAATTTTGACTTGCAGCGCAAACTTCTGCGCGCCCGCAAACTGTTTCACCGCAGCACTATTCAGGATGTAATTAAAGAGGGACAGACTCTTTTAATTCAGGTAGTTAAAGAAGAGCGCGGCAACAAAGGCGCCGCCTGCACCACTTATATTTCACTAGCCGGACGCTATTGCGTTTTGATGCCTAACCGCATTAAAAGCGGCGGCGTTTCGCGCAAAATTACCAACGCCAACGACCGCAAGCGCTTAAAAGGCATTATTAAAGAACTACCGCTTAATCCGGAAATGTCGCTGATTGTGCGCACCGCCGGCGAAGACAAAACCAAAGCCGACATTGTGCGCGACTACAACTATCTTATCCGCACTTGGAACGCCATCCGCTACAGCGCTTTGCGCAATCAGCCGCCGGCCATTATTTATGAAGAAGGCAATTTGATTAAGCGGGCTTTGCGCGACATGTACACTAAAGACATTTCTGAAGTGATTATTGACGGCGACGCCGCTTATCAGACTGCGCGCAATTTTGTTAAAATTCTGTCGCCGCATAATCTGCGCCACATCAAATGCCGCCGTCCGGGCGAAGCTCCGGTGTTCCAGCGCTTTCAAATTGAAGCCCAGCTGGATAAGCTGCATAACCCGATTGTTCAGCTGGAATCCGGCGGCTATCTGGTAATCAACCCGACCGAAGCTCTGGTTTCTATTGACGTAAACTCCGGACGCGCCACCAAAGAAAAAGATATTGAAGAAACTGCTTTAAAAACCAACCTTGAAGCCGCCGATGAAATTGCCAAACAGCTGAAAATGCGCGACCTTGCCGGTTTGGTTGTGGTTGACTTTATTGATATGTACGAGCAGCAAAACAATATAGCGGTTGAAAAGCGCATGAAAGAGGCGATGAAAGACGACCGCGCCCGAATTCAGATTGCCAAGATGAGCATTTTCGGTCTGCTGGAAATTTCCCGCCAGCGCATGCACTCTTCATTTATGGAAAGCAACTATGAAACCTGCCCTTATTGCCAAGGACATGGGGTTGTACGCACTATAGAGTCCGGCGCAACATTGATTTTGCGCGCGATTGAGGGCGAAGCCGTCCGCAGTCAGAATATGAAAATTACCGTAACTGTTCCGGCCGACATCGCCGCATATTTGCTGAACCAAAAGCGCAAACAGCTTTCAGCTTTGGAAGAACAATATAAAATCTGCATTATTGTCGCCGGTGATACCTCGCTGAAAGATGTTGCAGACTTTAAGATTGAACGTGAGAAGCTGCCGAATCCGACGGTTTGCAAAGAAGCTGCCGCCACCTGCTATGAGACTGATAATGTTGAAATCAACGATGAGCCGGAAGAAAGCTGCGAAACTCCGGACGAAGAAAACGGCACAGAAAGCCGCCGCTTCCGCAAAGGTGGACGCAGCCGCCGTTTCCGCCGCGACAGAAGACCTTATGAGCGTGAGGATAAACCTGCGCCGCAGCCGGTTGAAGAACCTAAACCGGAGAAAAAATCATGGTGGAAAAAACTTATCGGCTAATCCGTAAAATTTGTTTTTTATGCTTCTTAAGCCTGTGTGCCGCCTTGCCCTTAAAGGCGGTGCACAGCCAAGGGCTTTCGCTTATTTCCGATGCCGAAACCGAAAGCTATTTAGCTAAAGTAGTGCAGCCGCTTTTCAAAGCTGCCGGCGTCAATTTTAATTCCAACAACATTTTCATTGTCAGCGACAATTCCTTAAACGCCTTTGTCAGCGACGGCAACTATCTGTTTGTCAATACCGGAACTTTATTAAATATTGACGACACCAACGAGCTGGCCGGAATTTTGGCGCACGAAACCGGACATATTTTAGGCGGCCATATCGTGCGACAAAAATTGAAAATGGAAAAAATGCAGTACGTCATGCTGGGTTCTATGCTGGCTGCCGGAGCTGCTGCCGTTTCTACCGGACGAGGCGACGCGGCGATGGCTGTTATTCTCGGTTCTCAAAGCTCAGCCCTAAACAGCATGCTTAATTATCAGGTAGAGGAAGAGCGCAGCGCCGACGAAAGCGCCGTAAAATTGCTGTCAAAAACCAAACAATCCACAGCCGGGCTAAAGCGTTTTATGCGCAAAATCAAACAGCAAAACGCCCTAAGCGGCATTGACGAAAGCGACTATTTCCGCACTCACCCGATGACAGGTGAGCGTATCAGCCACTTTAACGAAGCGGCAAAAAACAATAATTTCAGCGCGGCAAGTCCTCTGGATGCAGACTTAGCGATGATAAAAGCCAAACTAGCAGCTTTTATGCTGGATACGGCAAAAGTCAAGCGGTTATACCCATCTGCCAAAAATGATGCACCGGCGCGCTATGCTCATGCGGTTTTGGATTTTAGGCTGGGCAATGTAGCCGAAGCCTTGGCAGAAATGGATAAGTTAATATCGCAGCGACCGAATAATCCCTATTTTTATGAGTTAAAAGGTCAGTTTTTATTTGAAAGCGGGCAAGTTGCCGCAAGTGTAAACGCTTATGAAAAAGCGCTGAAGCTGCTGCCCTACTCGCCTTTGCTTAAAATCAGTCTGGCGCAGGCGATTTTGGAAAATTCGCCAAGCAAGCAGCAAGCGCAGAAAGCGGCGGATTTGCTGCAGCAGTCGCTTATCAGCGTGCCGACTTCAACCGGCTGGCAGCTGCTGGCACGGGCTTATGACCTCTGCGGAGACAAAGCCTCTTCTTATTACGCCGCCGCGGAGTTTAACTATGCTATCGGCAATTTAGAGAGCGCGCAAAAGCAAATAGCTCGGGCAAAAAAAGCTCAGCCGGCAAAATCTGTTTTGCTAAAACTAAATGACTTGGACGAACGCATTAAATCAGAACTGAAAGAACGTAAAACTTTTTAGCTTCAAAACTCCATGTTTATGGCACAAGCTTCTTTATCGCCCTCGCAGGATTTGCATAAATCGTTGATCTCCGCTAAAGTAATATCACGCAGGCACTTTTCGCCTTGTACGCAATATTTGTCGCCGCGGTAAAGATTGGCATATTCGCCGTCTGTCCAGCGGTAAAAGCTTATAAACTGCACCGCGCCATGCAAAGGTTGGGCTAAATTTTGCATAAGCTCGCGGCAAACTGAGGCACTATAGCCGGTTGAATAGGTCATTGTACCGGTATTCTCATCAACAACACCGCCGATATAAATATCCATTACTAAACGATTGCTGCGGGAAAATAATAGGATAACATTGCCTTGAGAATCAGTCATTCGGGTGTCATTTACTTTTTTCCAAGTTTCCGGCACCAAAGAAGCGGCCTGAGCATAGTCTATCAAACCAACATGCGTCCGGCTATCTGCCCATGATTGGCTTCTAAATTCGCTGGCATTGCCCAATAAACCATAGAGCAGCATTGTATACTCATCCAGCAATTTATTGACTTTAAACTTTTCCATCGCTTTAGAATATCCGGCAATTCCTCCGACAGACAGAACAGCAATAATCGCCAGTACGCCGAGCATTTCTATCATGCTGCGGCCTGATTGAGAATAAGCACTTACCCCGCGTCCCCGACACCAGTCATTCTTGGGTTTATCCCAAGAATCTTCTCTCAATAGGCACTTATTTAATAAGGCTAATTTATCGACTAGGTTAGTACCTTGTTGCCAGAAGATTCTAGGTACAAGACCTAGAATGACTGGTGCTAGAGGCGTGGGCTTAGTGTCTCCCTCAACTTCTCCCCTACTCTTTTTTCTTAAAAATTTTATACTCTGCAACATCTTATTTCTCCTATTATGTGTAAAAAAAACGACCGTTATTTTTACACACTCAAAACAAAATGCTGAAAATTCTCGCAAAACCGCAAAAAACATCGCAAATATAAAAAGTTATTGCATTTCTTAACAACCTCTGCTACATTACTAAAAACAGCCTAAAAACTGTCCCTTTTAAACGGTCGTTTTTTTTACACACTTCAGGCTCTTCCAACGCTTTGATTTTACGGTTGACTTATGGGGGCGACTGGTGTAAAATAAACGCTGTAATTAACCTAAAAATGAGGAAAGAAAGATGAAAAATAAGCTAAGCAAAGGTCTCTCTCTCTCTCTGCAAATCCTGAACATCTGATTAAAGGCGCTTTTTCTGCCGTTCAGCACGTTTTTGCAGGGTTTGGCAGAAAAAATGACATATTAGGAAATAACACATTCAGAACAAAATTAGCAGGAGGCACTAAGCTCACGCCTCCAGCACCAGTCATTTTAGGCCGTGACGCACAGTCTGTACCTAGAATCTTCTGGCAACGAGTCTCAAACCTAGTCAATAAATTTGCCTTATTATTGCATAAGTGCTGGGATAGCATGCTTAGTGCCTTTTGCACGTTCTTTAAGTCCCCCTCACCCGAGGCTAATGCCTCACCCTCTCCCTCACGGGGCGAGGGTTCTAGATTGCTTCGTCGTCACACTCCTCGCAATGACGCAGAAAGAACCAACATCGCATTTAAGGGGTTGGATGTCGTGTGTCAATACGCCGCACTTTTGGAGCGACGTGTACAACGAGGTACACGAGCGAGAAAAGCGCTAGTAGTGACCCGACAGACAAACCAGTTAGGTCGGTCAATGATAGAAATGCTGGGCGTGCTGGCAATCATCGGCGTGCTGAGTGTTGCCGGAATTGCTGGATATTCCCAAGCCATGGAAATGTATAAAATCAACAAAACCGTCAGCGAATATAACTACCTGATTGCCGGACTGTTGGAACACTTAGACAGTCAACGAACTCCAGGCTATACTTATAATCAAGTTCTGGATGCCTTAAATTTGATTCCGCAAAGCTGGAAAAGAAACGCTGATTCTTTTTTGGATAATTTAGGAAATCTGGTTAATGTTTTTTCTTTTGACAACAGCAACAACATCCGTATTGATATTTATTTAGGCGGAATTGCCGAAGCTTCCGGCGGCAGCCGCTCGGCTCCGGGGTTTAATCATCGTGTCTGCACGGCTTTGATTCGGCAGCTGGTTCAGCCTCTGCATGCCTCAATATCCGGTTTTGCTTTCTTCCGTTCAAACGGCACTTGGGAAAGTTTTACCGGAGATTCAAGCTGCCGTCAGCAAGTTAAATGCCTTAGCCACATGACTTTATCCGAAATAGAAACCGAGTGCAAAACCTGCCTGAAAAATGAACAAGCCTGTGCCTTAGTTTTAGATTTTTAGCTAAAATGCTTCAAAAAAAACGCTGTAAACTTTTTAGAGTTTCACAGCGTTTTTAATTTTACAAACTATTTGTATTTTCCAAATATCAAGCAAATACATCCTAAAATGCAGAAGCCTAACAACATTAAAGCATCCGCATCTGAAATTTTTGCCATGATATTTTCATCAAATCCGCGATAAATAAAAATGCTCATGCATATAACAAAAAGCACAAATAAATCTACCGCGCCGAAAATAGCAACAATGTTTCTGAATTTCATAGTTATATTCTTTACAAACCGAACAATGGAAATTTTCCCCACATATCCGACAAGCAGGCAATCATATTGCTGAATACTTTTCCCCAGTCAATTATACAAATCAAAAGCAGAGAAAAGATTCCGCATAAAATGACTCCATACCGTGAAGATGTTAACTCATTTTCACATTGGGTAAGCCGGCGTTCTTTTTGATCAAAATATTCTTCCTTATCCATCACGTTTGAAAATCTCAGAGTACCGCTGCCTCCCGATTTTTCAGATTGATAATTTGCTTTATCTGAAAAATAGAAAGACAATGTAATTCTGAGAAAGAGCAGCATGATAATCAGCAGAACAGCACAGCTTGAGGCTTTTCCTTGTGCAAAAGGCGCAAAAATTACCGATAAAATCAATAAAACTGTTGCAAATAACTTAAAATAATAACCGCGCATAATTAAATGATTTAAATTAAACATAAGAATAAAATTTGAATTTATTTTGACACACATATCATTTTTTGTCAACATTTAAATATAAAAAAAGGCTGAAATTTTGCAATATATACAAACTTCAGCCTCTGAAATTCTGTTAGTGAAAAAGCATTGCCTGTTTTTCTCCAATATCAGCTAAATCCGCATTTCCGTGCATTGCCAGCTTGTGTTCCTGTTTTGCGGCAAATACACAAGACATTGCAAATACACACAGCGCCGCACCGGTTCCAAACATCAAACTATGCAAGGAATATGCAGCACCGGCAAAACTCATACTCATCAAAGACAACACAGCAAAAATCATTTTCACATTCAAAAAATTCATACACATAAAAATTTTAACCATAAATATATTTAATCAATTAAAATATAGCACATCTGTGATTTTTGTCAATATTCAGACAGCAAAAAAACTGCAAAATCTTAAACGATTCTACAGTTTTCTTTTGTTTATTGATTAGGAATTAAACCAAACAATTCCACCAGCGAACGGGCTGCCCACAGCAGCAAAGCACCGGCCGCCAAACCTAAAACGCCGACCAGCAGCAAACCTGAGCAAAACACTATTGTTGAAGCCAAAATAAATATAATACCGAATATTGCCGACAAATAGGTAACAACAACCGCAAAATTACGGAAATAAATCATAAATTTTTTACGCATAAAAATAAAATTTAAAAATTACACACTAATAAAAATCTGTTGTTATGAAAGCATAATTCCGGATTTTTGTCAAGATATAAGACATTAAATTCTTTATGACCGCCTAAAAAATCTTAATCTAAAGTTTGTTCCGTTACTGAGATAAACGTAAAACCGCTATAGAATTGACAAAGTAAAAAAATTTATCTCCAACTCACCCCAAAGTAACAGGAATCTTTTTTTATACATGATTTACAGATTGTACTAATTTCCGACAATGTCATATCCGACAGACATTTCACTTTATTAAATCCTGAATTATAACAGCTTTTTGTATAAACCATATAATTACCGCTATTCGTTATTGCATCATTGTTAATAAATAATGCGGCATAATCCATATTTGCAGCTAGCGGATAAACAACATCTTTTGCCAAAGCCATACATAGTTCATAGGCATATTCAGAATCTTTATTTATTCCACTTGGTACAATGTATATATCTGAGGTAAATTTAGTGCCAGTTTCAGCTGTATCAACATAAGTGTTGATTTTATTTCCCAAAGAATCGGTTATAAATTGCTTGTTTACCAATTTCCAAGTTTCCGGCACCAGCTTTGCGTCTATAATAAACTGGGATAAGAATCTGTTGTCATAGTCTCCTGTGTAGGTTTTAAATAAACTTTCCTGATATTCCATTAAGCCAGTCATCAGCATGGTATAATCTTCTATCATTTTGTTTATTTTCCATTTCATCATAGCTTTAGAATATCCGGCAATTCCGCCTACGCTCAGCACTCCGACAATTGCCAGCACGCCCAGCATTTCTATCATACTTCGTCCGAAATCGCAACTTTTCCGCTTTTGCATAAAAATTCTTCCTTCCTGCTAATAAAGTTAATATAATAACAAAAAGCTACCTAAAAAAGGTAGCAGGAAGTTGAAAGCTATTCCGGGAATAGTGTAGTATATTGTGACTATTTTACTACCTTCCCGCCATGCAGAAAGATAGTTTTACGCCCGTTCACACAGGCAACCGGAAGAGGCTTTCATACCCCACATCAGTTTTTTGCTGATGCAGATATATTTTAGCGTACCTTCGCGCAAAATGCAAGTATTTTATCTTTTTGCTTTGAAAACAGGCAGAAATCATTTAATCTTAGTATAGCAACTTTTCCATTTTTACTTTAAAAATATCTTCTTTATACATCACAACAAAAGGAGACAAAATGATATATGGATATATACGCGTCAGTACGGACAAACAAACTACAAAAAATCAAAAATTTGAAATTGAGCAGTTTTGCAAAAGAGAAAAGATGAAAGTTGATCGCTGGATTATGGAAACTATCAGCGCCACAAAATCTTTAGACAAGCGAAAACTCGGCGTATTGCTGCAGAATTTGCAACAGGGAGATATTCTGGTGGCAACCGAGCTGTCGCGTCTGGGGCGTAATTTGCTGCAAGTTATGAGCATTCTGCACTATTGCCTCAACAAAGATGTGCAGGTCTGGACAATTAAAGACAGCTATCGCTTGGGCGTAGATATTCAGAGCAAAGTTTTGGCGTTTGCGTTCGGCTTGTCGGCAGAAATTGAGCGCAACTTGATTTCTCAGCGCACCAAAGAAGCCCTAAACCGTGTCCGCAACGAAGGCCGAGCGCTGGGGCGACCTAACGGCCATATGAACCGCAAATATGCGCTGGATATTCACATGGATAAAATTGTGCAGCTGCTGAATGAAGAAGTTCCGATTACCCAAATCGCCGGATTGCTGCAATGCAACCGCAAAACTTTGTATAACTATATCCGCTATCTCAAAGCCAACCGGCAGATTTTGGATTCTATGGTTGATACGGCGCTGCAAAAAAGCAACTTTACAATCATCTGATTATAGTAAAAACCTTGCCCGCTTACCCCGTGTTAAAAAAATTTTTCAAAAATTTAAAATAAATTTGACAACGAAAAAACTTTATGCTATTAAGGCTATGTTTTGTTGACATTCTCTATAATGTTGGGGGTATAGCTCAGCTGGGAGAGCGCTTGCATGGCATGCAAGAGGTCAGCGGTTCGATTCCGCTTACCTCCACCAATCTGAAAAGACCAAAGGTTTTCCACCTTTGGTCTTTTGCTTTTATGCACACTTAAAACTATGAAACTCCACAGGCTTACGCCGATGGAGTTTCATTTTACACTAATAAAAAATGTTCCATTATCCTTTCAATGGTGGTTTTCCCTTTTTTACACCTTCATCTATTTTTTTTGTTTTAAACTGACTATCTTGGTGGTTAAAATTTACAATGATATTTTTTATATCATATACATTTTTATTCATAAATTTCTCCTCTATATTAATATATGTGAAAATCAGAAATGTAAAAGCTCCTAACATCAAAAATAATAATGCTAAGTTATTACATTTATCAACTTTATCTGAATATTTGGTTTCAATATCTATAGAAATATCTTTACCATTCTGATACCTTTTATCTAAAATATCATTACTTTCTTCTATATCTTTAACAGAAAACCAAGAAGAATAATAATTTATAACAACACTTGAAATGGTAGATAATAATGAAATTTCAAATAGCGGTAAAAATTTAGGATTTTTTTCTAAAATAAAAGCTATAAACCCAAAAGAAACTCCAATTAACCCCATAGAACAAGTTATTATTATATTATCCATTTTAGATTGTTCCGAAACACGCAAATCTTCCATATATTTCCTATAATTCAGATAATATAAATACTTTTTTTTCATAATATTTAACCCAAAATAATTATTTTTAGTTTTGATGCTATGATAGCTAAAACTTTGATTAAATCTACAGGCAAAAATATAAGGTGTCCAAACCAAGAAAGGTATGGTTTTAAAGGGTTATAGACAATATTAAGGTGTTTTATAAACTTACGAAAATATTTATTTTCTAAAACCAATTTATGCAACCTAAATTTGATTGTATTATTTAATCCAAAAAAATGCTCTTGAGAGACAACTAAAATATTTGGCGATAACTCTTTCATAAATTTTTTTTGAATTGATAAATTATTTAAACTATCTTCTAGCCTTATTATATTTATATTATATTTATTAAACATCTTAGCTATTTGTAAATAATTATTTTCATTTAGCAACTCTGCAAAAAATTCTATTAGACCACCGTTACAGTTATACTTTTTATAAAAAGCTTCCAAATAAGTCTTATAGTTCGCGCCTAAAAAGTCTGATAATTCTTTTTCCATGTTTATTGCTGTAAATTTATATTTATTTATATTATCAAATAAATATTGATAATATAATAATCCTTCAAATAATGCGATATCTTCTCTTTTTTCACATCTAAATTTATAAAGCTTCTCAACTAAATCCATCGGAGTACCATATTTATTACATATATCATTTAGAACTTTTTTATCAATATACCAAGAAAATGTCTCTAGAAACCATTTATCACTAGCATCACCTAAAATATAATTAATATTTTCTATTAAAAGCTTTTGAAAAGGTTGTTGGATTTTTCTATTTGATAATGAAGAATATCCAAAATAGGGATGTTTGGAGTATTCATTAAATAATTGCTCCATGTTAGTTGGTTTTATCCACATACTTTCAGAATCTATCATTAAATATGTATCATATTGTAAATAAAGCATTGTATATAGTTTTTTTAATGTTTGATAACAATATTTATCATATTTATTCAATAGTTCATTTGGTGTTAACTTTATATTGTACTTAGAAAGTATATCTTCAAAAAATAATATCTTTATATTTAATTTATCATATCTTTTTACAATTCTAAAAAATTGTTGCCACTCATCTCTATTTATAATAAAATAGATTGGAAATTTTTCTTTATCTTCTACATACATGTCAAAACTTTTTAAATATTTTTTTATATATTTGAAATGTTCGCTATATGTAGGTGTTATTATACAATTTTTCATAATTTACTCCACATATTCTTTAATGTTACTATTTCTTGGTAAAGTAATGGCAATGCCAGATGGGTATGGATTTGTCGGCGCAAAATCGTTTATCACAACGCGCGCCGCGTGATTCATTCCCATTAAAATTGCGTATGGTTTCAGACCTGCATCAGCCAATAGTTTTTCTAAAGCCGGACGGAATTCTTCCGGACGAGAAGTTGTTATCACAATTTGCGCGCCTTCTTTTTGTAACTTGCGCAAAACTTCCACATTTTCTTCTAAATAGGTGGTATTATTATACCAGTTAATTTTTCCATATTTACCAGAATTTTTCATAATAACACCATCAACATCTACAAAATAGGTACGCCATTTTTTCTGTTCAGCTTTCCACTCTGTCAATGTTCCCCAATCATCGTACGAAGTTGCCACTTGAGCTTCAAAAACATACTTATTGGTTGACAGTAAATACGAAATTAAATGACTGATATACATTTCTCCGCTTATTTGGCGTTCGGTCATTTCCTCATACGCGTTTATAAAATCTTGTGCATTTTCAAAGCAATATACACCTAAGCAAATAATGTTAGATACAACCTGTTTTTCAATGATGTCTTGTATTAAATTTTGTTCATTGACAATCAAAAAGCTTTTACCTGGAATGTTTGTTATGTCTTTGTGTTCTCGCAAATCATAACCGACAATCATATTTTTTATTTTGTTATCAAATTGTATGCCGACCCGATTGTCAGAATCCTTAATTACAAATGAGCCTTCTACTTTCATTTTTGTCAGTGTTAGATAAATTGTTTCGCTCGCTGATGAGGTAAAATTATCTAACATACATATTTCTATTTTCGGATTATTGGCGAATACTTGTTCCATTATTAACTTTGCATCATATTTTTCATCGTGCGGTTTTACAATGGTTATTATAATACGGTCAAAAACTTCTAAATTGATGTTTTCCATCGCTTTTTGAATCATCAATTTTCCATCTGGATGCGTTAGCATATATTTTGGCTTCATATTTGGAAATCGGCTTGATTTTCCGGCACACGGAATTATTAAAGTATTCATTTAATCCTCCATACTTTCTATTGTATTTAAAACTTTTTTGGTTGCTTCATTCAAAAAATTCATCGTTTCTACATCGTGGGTATATGGATAAATCCTCAAAATATTTACGAGTAAAACATAATAAATATTTTTAAGCAGTATTTTCCCATTCTCCAGCTGTAGAATGTCTTCTATTAACGCTTGCTTTGCTATGCCTAGACGTAAATTTAGGTTATAGTCACGTTTTATGTGACGATATGACCAGCCTAAATCTATATCTTGCAAAAGTTTAGCAACATCAACCATCCACGAATTATAAAAAGAATCCAATAAATCAATTAGATATATTTTTCCATTAGGGGCCAGTATTATGTTTTCCAGAGTCAAATCTCCGCAACAATGAGTTTGAGGTATTTGCTGAAAGTCAAAATTTTCTAACTTGGAAAATGCTTGTTTCAATAACGGATTTTCTGTTTCCAATTTCTTCTTTAACGAATTTATTTTTGCCCCAAATAATTCGTTAGCTTTATTGTTAACTTTTCCATCTTTTATCATTAATGATGAAAATAAAACTTTCATCAAATCAACTATTTCTTTAACCTTTATGCTATGCATATATTCTGCTAAAGTTATTCCATTGACAAACTCCATATCAAACCAAAAAATTCCGTCTTTATCCGTTCCATATTTCAATATTTGAGGTGTTTGCACCGTGGACAGCGAAAATTTTTTCTGCTTGATAAATTGCTTTTTCAAACGCCGGCTATATTCTTCTGAGCCAGAAGATTTACGCACAAATATTTCCTCGCCATCACGGCATAAATCTACTGCGCATCCAGAGTGTCCTGATAAGTGTTTGACAATTTGTAAAGATGACATAATTTTATTCCTTTTTATCAAATTCTTGGTAATATATTTTAGCAACATCATTTGTTGTATAACTTTTTTTCAAACGACGGTCTTTGTTAAATTTTGATACCAAACCTAAGCTCTGGAGTGAATGAACGAAAAAGTTATTAACGAGAATATGTTTGGTATTTTCAATAAAATCACTTCTAGAAACATCGCAATAGGTTTCAGGAAGTTGTATAGTTGGCAGCTTATTTTGTATTAATCTGATTAAACCATATTGTTCTGTGGTATATTGGCTGTTGGAATGACGAGGGTTATAATATGATGTTTTGGAAATAGGCGAACTCCAATATGATAATGTTTTTTCATCCTCAATATGACCATTCCAACGTTGTAATAAATCTTCAGTTAAACCAAATGCAAAACAATCTGATGTTTCAAATGCGTACCAATTTTTGTTTTTTTCCGGATTGCTTGTTAAAAAAGATGGAATAAGTACTTTTTGAGTAAAAATTTTGTATAGGTCATTCCGTTTGCTGTATTTTTCAATATCTAAACAATAAATTTTTAAAAAATTTCTATTTTTTAGATAAAAATCAGACCGAAAACGAATCGCATATTTCGTTTTTACCTGATTTAACCCATTAAAAATGGAAACGGATTGAAGATTTATAGTGTTAATTTTTTTACAATTAGGGTCTACAGAACAAGGAATATCAGTATAGCCTACCGATTTTTCATCATTAATTACAATCTTATCACATAAGCTAGATAGTTTTGATATATCTTGATTTGTCCAAGTTGAAAGAATAATTGAAGATTTGGGAAAATACTTCTTTATAGATTTCAATGCCTTAAAACAATTAAATTGTTTATTGCTATCAACTAGTCCAGAAACAACAAAAGTAATGTCTTCATCTTTAACATATTCCCGTTTCTCCACCTCCAGCAGGAGTTTCCATTTTTTAGAATAGTTAAGTTCAAAAAGTTTGGCGGATGAGGACGGAGGATAGGTAAAAATCGCATTCTTTTTCATCTTTTTATAACGGTAAAGACTAAGGCGATAAATATTTCCCAGCGGCAAATGCCACGCGTTGCGCAGCTTGTAGTCTTCCACCCAGCTAGCCTCAAAATGGTGTACGGCATAGCTTTCCGGCGTATCCGCGCAAAAATAGCTTATCGGATAGACTTTAGCCTGTTTATTTAGCTCAATCGGCTGTGTTTCCGTATAAAAATCCGCCGCGCCGTGCTCCAATAAAACCGGAATCAAACGTGTAGTATTTACTAGTAAGTCATAACTTCCATCGGCTTTTACAAAATGTAAATTATTATATAAATCTAGCATATCTTCTATAATTTTATTACCTTTTGCTGCACCAATTACACCTGTACCAATACCATGAAATTTACCATTTTTTTCTGAACCCATAAAAAAGTCTAATTTCAAAAATTCGGCAAAACTTTTACGGACTTCAATATCGGTATCCAAATAAATTCCGCCTTCTTGCGACAGAGCATACAGCCGGCAGACATCGGCGACAAACGCCCATTTTTTCGCCGCGTAAGCTTCACGAACATAGACGTTGCTTTGCAATAACGGAAAATTATTTTCATTCCATTCTCTAATTTCGTAGTCCGGCAAAAATTTGCGCCAGCTTTGCATACAGCTTTCTATCACCGCGCTTTTTTTGCCGCTCCCAAACCAGCAGAAATGTATAATTTTAGGTATCATTTTGTATTCCAATAAATTTTTAATAAAAGGGATTCCGCACAGACTTGCGAAATATCTGTGCGGAAACTGTTTAATACACCATCAAATAGTTGGTGCATAATTGCGTCAATAAACTTTAAAATATAAACCTTTGTCATTTTTACATTTTCTCCAAAGCTTGTTTGAGTTCCGGAGTTTGGTTGATATAGCTGTAAAGCGAGAAAATGGACATTCCGGTATCTTTGGCGGTTTGCCTGCGCGTAACGCCGGAAAGCAGCTTTTGTTTTATCTCTTCTTCTTTGCCGCTCCAGATGTACTTTGAACTGCGGTAGCCGATTCTACGCCCCAGCTTGCAGCCGCGCTCTTTTTTATCGGCCAAAGCCTGCTTGGCGGTTACCGACATCATGCTGCTCATAATTAAAAGCGCCTGCTCCAAGCCGTTCAGTAAAGTTTCGACGGATTTCCCCGATTCTAATTGCAGATTTTCTTTAATACTGACAATTTTGAAGCCCTTAGTCAGCAAAAGCTGCAAATTATCCTTAATCTGCGCCAAAGTTCCGCCTATGCTGACAATGTTGGCGCATATCACGCTATGCCCGCCGGAATGTAAATTTTCCGCCAGCTGCAAAACATCATCATATGTGTAAAAATCATCTATAATCAAGCTATTGGCTTCAGCATAATCACAAATATCCTGCCGCTGTTTTTCTACAGCGATATTCTTTTTATTGCTATTTATGTAACCTATAATCATCTTTAGCAGCTCTGATTTTATTAGCATCTAAGGTTCGTTAGATGCTCACAGCTTGCAGAAAAAACGACAAAAGCGCTAACTACTAGATATTTCACAATTTTCTGTATAAAAAAGAGAATTGTTATTGACTTAGATTACTGCTTAATAGTATAAGGAATAAACGAACCTTAAATCCTCACACTTTTCAATCCGGATATTTTATTGAATTTTCATAAAGTTAATATAAAAAAAACACCCTTTAATTTATAACTAAAAGGGCATTTCATAAAACCGTTAATTTATTCAGATTATTTTTTAATCACCGCTACAGTCGGAGTTTTTTTGCTGATTTCGCTGCGGGCGCTGACCTGTAGATTTTCCGCCGGAACAGACATAGTCAGCATATCGCCGAAAATCTGCGCTGTAACATTCTGTATACGCTCCTGAGCTGCGGTATCCATCGGCATAATGGCAACCACTTCAAAACGAGCATCCGGATTATTTTTCAGAGCATTCTGCACGGCATTGCGCAATTCCGCATAATATTCTACATTGTCATCCGGAAAATCCTTAGAAAAAATGGTTCCGGCAATCGGCTTAACCGGCTCGGCTATGGTTTTAGCCTGCTGCGGAGCCGCCGTGTTTAAAGCTTTCTGCACGCTTTGCGGAGTGGCTTTTTTGGCGGATGAAACCTTAACTGCCGCTGTTTTAGGAGCAGCTTTTTTAGCAGAAGCTGTTTTCGGAGTATTTTCTATAACTCCGAATTTTTTGCCCAATTTCACACGTTTTTTATTGGTGCGCACGGATTTATCTTTTGCCAGCTCTTTCTTTATCTGAACCGGCTTTATGGTCTTAAAATTTGTCCGGCTGTCATATGAAACCGCGGCGGCGGTCTTATTTACATAACCGGCGGCAACATCCACATTCAGACGAGTAATTTCAGCCCTAAACTGCTGAGCCTTGCTCTGTTCGTCCGCCATATCGGCTTTTACGGCAGCCATCAAATCGGCATTGGTGTTTTCTTGCTGCTCTAGAGCCGAAGAAATTATGTTTAAATCGGCATGGTCAACGTCATAGGCGCCGGGAATAGCATAAGTGGCGCTGACTGTAGATTTCAGAGCCGAAAGCTTTTCTTGCTGAGCGGCAACTTCAGAGGCAACAGAGGCCAGTTTTTGCGTGCCGTTTTCAAGCGTTCCCAGATTCTCCTGAGCCTTATTTAAAGCGCTTACCAAATCCGGATTAGACGGAGTCGTTCCGGCCTGCAGTTTTGCCTCAATGGTGTTGATAACCGCGTTATATTCCGAATCGGCTTCGGCGATTGACTGATTGATTTGAGCCAATTTTTGCGCGCTGGAATTTACAGAAGAGTGTATGCTGTTGTATTCACGCGTAAATTCATTAACCTTTTTACCCACAAAAGAGCCGCTGCTGTTAGAAATATTCAAAACAGGAGACGGGCTGACTCCGGGAAATTGAACTTCATTTGCTGCGCAGGCGGCCAATAAAAGCGCCGTAGCAGAAAGGAATGCAAATTTTTTCATCATATAAGCCTTATATTTTATAGTTAACTTCAAATATTGCTCTATTTGTAAAGTGTTTTTATTAAAAAAACAATTAAAGAATTAAGGGTTTGTGCAAAAATCTAAAAAAAATTAAAAAAAGTGCTTGCATTTATATTTTTTTTGTTCTATTAAAATACTCAGTCGCTGCGCCCGTAGCTTAATTGGATAGAGCATCTGACTACGGATCAGAAGGTTGTGAGTTCGAGTCCCGCCGGGCGCGCCAATAAAACAAAAAGGTCTCATTTGAGACCTTTTTGTTTTATTAGTGCTGTACAGCGCGGGGGCGAACTCACAGAAGTGAGTTTGACCGCTAGCGAAAGGCAGGCGGAGCATGCCGGTTGCCGTAGGCAATGAGCGCCGAGCAAAACTTATGCAGCAAGACGAGCCTCGTCGCTCCCGCCACTAAAGAAGCCTTGTTGTTTTAACAGGGCTTTTTTGTTTTTTCGCCTACTACTTATAACTGCTGCTCATAAAAAATAATTTACGCCGCCTAAGCAGAAACACTCCTTATATTTTCTTTAGATAAAAACAAACTTTATCTTGCTTTTTATCTATTTTGGTGCCATAATATAGCCGTTTTTCAAGTATTATGGTTATTAGTGTGTGTGATTTATCTTTATTTACGGTTTTATCGTCAAAGATGTTTTTATACCCGCAATTTCCATTGTTTAAACTATTTAATTTTTAACATCAAAGAGAGCGCGGGATATGTTACAGGACATCCTCTCTATAAATAAACCCGTAAGCATTTATGAGAAAATCTGAGAAAATTTGGTGGGTTAGCGTCAGCATTGCTGCAGTTGGTATTGTTTCATTCTGGATTGCCGGATTTACAGACCACTTGAATGTTTCTGCATGGAGCATAGCGGCTGCCGGTGTTTTCGGAATTGTCGCTATTTTGGCAAAAGCTGTGCAATATAACAATGCAGGCCGCTGTTAACGAGAATTCATCATTGATTTTTAAGATTACTGTAAAAAAATACAGTAATCTTTTTTTATACTAAAAATTCAAAATCAGCGAGCAATAACGCAAACTTTCATCATCCACGCAAGATTTGCAGATTTGGTTAATATCCGTAAGTTTCAAATTACGCAGGCATTCGCCGTCGCTTTCATAGCAGTATTTGTCGCCGTAATAAGACGTCCCCGGATGATTCCAGCGAAAGAAATATGCTTGATACAACGTATTGCTCAAAGGCTGGGCAAAATCACGCATCATCGCCTCACAAAACTTTACTGAAGACTTGCTGTTGCCTTTTCCTAAATTTATTTCTAGCTGAAAATGTCCGGAACGTGTAAAAATTCCAAGTCTGTTCCCCCATGAATCTCTCATATCCTGTACTGAAATAATCCCCCAGGTCTCCGGCACTAAATTAAGTGCTTTTACTGTTTCTACCAATGGATATTGCGTACCGTCTTTGTTTAGATTATTAAAGTAGTCAACATGTTCCAGCAATCCGGCAGCCAGCATAGAATATTCTCCAACCGCCTTGTTAATCTTAAACATCTCCATGGCTTTAGAATATCCGGCGATACCGCCGACAGATAATACACCGATAATCGCCAGCACGCCCAGCATTTCTATCATACTGCGACCAAAGGAATTTGCGCCTCTGCCACCAGTCATCCAAGGTCGTGACGCACAGTCTGTGCCTAGTATCTTGTCGCACCAAGGGCGGTGCATTCCCTCGCCCTGTGCGGGAGAGGGTGCAGGATTGCCTGCTGGTGCGGGGTACTTAAAGAACATGCAAAAGGCACTAAGCCCGCGTCCCCGGCACCAGTCATTCTCGGATTTATTCCGAGTATCTTCTCTCAACAGAGACTTATGCAATAATAAGGCTAATTTATTGACTAGGTTAGTACCTTGTTGCCAGAAGATTCTAGGTACAAGACCTAGAATGACTGGTGCTAGAGGCGTGGGCTTAGTGTCTCCCTCAACTTCTCCCCTACTCTTTTTTCTTAAAAATTTTATACTCTGCAACATCTTATTCCTCCTATTATGTGTAAAAAAAACGACCGTTATTTTTACACACTCAAAACAAGACGCTGAAAATTCTTATAAAGCCACAAAAAACATCGCAAATATAAAAAGTTATTGCATTTCTTAACAACCTCTGCTACATTACTAAAAACAGCCTAAAAACTGTCCCTTTTAAACGGTCGTTTTTTTTTACACACTTTTGACAAAATGATTGCTCTCCGCAAAAAAAACAGCAAACATTTTTAATGTCTGCCGTTCTTTATAAATTCGCTGTTTTATTCAGCTGATATTATACATTATCTTTCATTTTGTTTTACTTTTGCATACGCCAGCTGCTGAGTATTCATCTGATTTTGTACATGCTGCGAAGCTTCTTTGACATCTTTTTCTTTTTGTTTTGCCAGCGCAGTTTTATCTTTCACATGTCCGCCGGTACGCAGCAAATCCGGATTAGTCTGGAAATATTTTCCATCCTTTTCCACAAGCCCCAGCGCCTGCATGCTTTTTTCGGTATTGCTAATCAGATTTCTAGCCTGCTGCGGAATATTTTCGCCGTAATTAGCCTTTATATCCTTAACAATGCTGTTGGCAATCACCGCCATTTTGATTTTTTCGGAAATCAGCATGTTCAGTCCGGTTTTGTTAGTGTTATAAATGCCGCCGCACTCATAGACTTTCTTTCCGGCGCCGTTGTCGTCAACTTCATAAGTTTTCGGCATCAGACGATATGTATCAACCGCTATATCAGCCTGCAGTTTAATTCCGCCGTCTGTCATAGCATATTTAACGCCGTCTTTAGTGGTTTTCCAATCCAAATTGGCTTCCGCCGCGCCATTAGAACTGTTGCCGGCACTTGCCTTGCTGACAGTATTAGCGCCATTTGCCCCGTTTGCCATGCTCGCCGCTTTTTCTTTTATACGGCTGTTAAAGTCAGCAAACTCTTGATTAGTATGTTCGGCAGACGCGCCGAAACTCTCCAAACTTTGCTTTCTGAAATCGGCCATAGCCTGCTTGCTTTTTTCTTTAAAAGCTTCCAAATCGTCATTGCTTTGACTCTTAAAATCGGCAAATTCTTTTTTATTTTTATCCTTAAAATTGTCATAATCCTTAGCCATGCTGTTCTGCCCCTGCACGCTGGCAACGCCGAGGGTTATCATACCGCCCAGAGCCAATTCTTTTTTCAGCTTGTTCAAACGATCTT
Source organism: uncultured Alphaproteobacteria bacterium (assembly GCA_934271715.1). Taxonomy (GTDB): domain Bacteria; phylum Pseudomonadota; class Alphaproteobacteria; order RF32; family CAG-239; genus RUG410. The sequence goes on along the minus strand of CAKQRZ010000001.1, from coordinate 119,906 downwards.
TTACGCTCATTTCTATGCACTCCCGAATATTTTGTTTCTATACGCATCATAATAGCTTATTTTCATTTTTTTGTCAATAATTTTAGGAATTACAGTAAAAAAAACTCCCTCATTCTATGAACAAGGGAGCTTTTCGGAGTTAGAAAACAATTTTATTATTTGGTAGGTTCTGCCTTATTTTCTAATGCGGCATTGCCGTCTTCTGCTGCTTTAGCTTCTCTCATAGCAAGGATTTCCTTGTCATTCTGAGCAGCTACGCGGCGCAGAGAGCGCAATACATTACCTGTACCGGCAGGAATCAAACGGCCGACGATTACGTTTTCTTTCAGACCGGTCAGTTTATCTACCTTGCCCTCAACGGCAGCTTCGGTCAAGACACGGGTTGTCTCTTGGAATGAAGCGGCAGAAATAAACGACTTGGTCTGCAATGAAGCCTTAGTGATACCAAGCAAGATAGGGTCTGCAACAGCAGGCTGTCCGCCCTCTTTCATTACTTTGGCATTTTCTGCTTCAAATACATCGCGGTCAACTTGTTCGCCAATCAAGAATGTAGTATCGCCCGGAGCGGTAATTTCAACTTTACGCAGCATTTGCGAAACAATCACTTCAATGTGCTTATCGTTGATGGCCACACCTTGCAGACGGTATACGGCTTGAACTTCCTGAACCAAATATTCGGCCAATTTTTCAACGCCCAAAACGCGCAGGATATCGTGCGGAGCCGGCGTGCCTTCTACCAGCATATCGCCTTTCTTCACAATATCGCCGTCTTGAACAACCAAACGGCGTCCCTTAGGAATCAAGTATTCAACCGGATTGCCTTCTGTAGGGATAACCATAATGCGCTGTTTAGCCTTATAGTCCTTGCCGTATTCAACCATACCGTCAATATCAGAAATAACAGCAGGGTCTTTCGGGCGGCGGGCTTCAAACAATTCAGCCACACGCGGCAAACCACCGGTAATATCCTTAGTCTTGGTGCTTTCTCTCGGAATACGGGCGATAATGTCGCCGACTTTGATTTCATCGCCGTTGTCAACATTCAGCACCGCATCAACTGACAGATAGTAGCGGACTTCTTTGCCGGAATCATAGGTTACCGGATTGCCGTTTTCGTCTTTCAGAGTAATGCTTGGTTTCAAGTTTGCATTAGAAGACGGACCGGACTGCCAATCAATAACGATTTTAGAAGTGATACCGGTTGTTTCATCCATATTTTCTTTTACAGAAACATTCGGGATAAGGTCAACCAGCTGTGCATGACCGGCTTTTTCAGAAATAACCGGAACCATGAACGGATCCCACTCGGCAATCTTCTGGCCTTTAGCCACTTCATCGCCCTCTTGAGCCAAAACTTTGGCGCCATAAGGAACATGATGGCGTGATTTTTCACGGCCCTGAGCGTCTTGAATAACGATATCGCAGTTACGGGACAAAATAATCAAGTGATTATCTGCATTGGTAACTGTGTGGCCGTTTTCAAGCTTCAGAATACCGGCAAACGGAACTTCAATGCTGGCCTGCTCGGCAGATTTAGAAGCCGCACCGCCGATGTGGAATGTACGCAGGGTCAATTGGGTACCCGGCTCGCCGATTGACTGAGCGGCAATAACGCCGACAGCTTCGCCGATATTTACCGGATTACCGCGAGCCAAGTCACGGCCGTAACAAGCAGCGCAGACGCCGTTTTCGCATTCGCAGGTCAATACCGAACGAATCTTAACTTGTTCAACGCCGGCTTTTTCTACCTTTTCAACATCGGCTTCGTCAATCAATTTGCCTTTCTTAACCAGAACTTCGCCGGTTTCAGGGTGCAAAATGTCTTCTTGAGCCGTACGACCCAAAATTCTCTCGCCGATAGAAGCAATCACGTTGCCGCCGTCAACTACCGGACGCACGATAATGCCGCGCTCGGTGCCGCAGTCGGTTTCAGTAATAACCACATCTTGACCGACATCAACCAGACGGCGGGTCAAGTAACCGGCGTTAGCTGTTTTCAAAGCGGTATCGGCCAAACCTTTACGGGCACCGTGGGTTGAGTTGAAGTACTCAGACACGGTCAAACCCTCTTTAAAGTTTGAGATAATCGGTTGTTCAATAATTTCGCCTGACGGTTTAGCCATCAAACCGCGCATACCTGCTAATTGGCGCATTTGCGCAGCACTACCACGGGCTCCAGAGTCAGCCATCATGAATACTGAGTTATAATAACCGTGGTCGGCTTTAGAAATGTTTTTCATCATTTCATCGGCAACTTTATCGGTGCAAGCAGCCCAGATATCTACCACTTTGTTATATTTTTCGCCTTTGGTAATCAAACCGTTTTGATATTGCTGTTCAAATTCTTTAACCTGAGCAGAAGTTTCGGCAATCAATTTTTCCTTAGAAGCCGGAACAATCAAATCGTCCTTACCGAATGAAATACCGGACAAGCAAGCGTATTTATAACCCATACCCATGATTTTATCAACCATGATACAAGTTTCTTTGCCGCCGCATACACGGTAAACTTCATCAATAATCTGAGAAATTTGCTTTTTCTTCATCAAGCGGTTTACCAGAGAGAACGGAACGCCCTCAATCAGCTTGCCGTCTTTTCTCGGCAAAATGTCAGAAATAATCAAACGGCCCGGAGTTGTATCTACAATACCATGGTACAGTTTGCCGTCATCGCCGACATAGTCCATACGGCATTTGATTTTGGCGTGCATGTCTACAGCTTTGGCATTCAAAGCCAGCATACATTCTTCCGGACTGGCGTAAATGCTGCCCTGTCCCAGCATGTCGTCGGCATCGTATGACAGGTAGTAAATACCCAATACCATATCTTGCGACGGCACGATAATAGGTTTACCGGAAGCCGGAGACAAAATGTTGTTTGAAGACATCATCAATACGCGGGCTTCCAGCTGAGCTTCAATAGACAACGGAACGTGAACAGCCATTTGGTCGCCGTCAAAGTCGGCGTTAAACGCTGTACAAGCCAACGGGTGCAAGTGAATAGCCTTACCTTCTACCAAAACCGGTTCATAGGCTTGAATACCCAGTCTGTGCAAAGTCGGCGCACGGTTCAGCAATACCGGATGCTCGCGGATAACTTCTTCCAAGATATCCCAAACTTCCGGACGCTCTTTTTCTACCATACGCTTAGCAGCTTTAATGGTTGTAGCCATGCCGTACATTTCCAGTTTGGCATAAACGAAAGGTTTGAACAATTCCAAAGCCATCTTTTTCGGCAAGCCGCATTGGTGCATTTTGAGTTCCGGACCAACTGTAATAACCGAACGGCCGGAGTAGTCAACACGTTTACCCAGCAAGTTTTGACGGAAACGGCCTTGTTTACCTTTAAGCATATCTGACAAAGATTTCAGCGGACGCTTGCTGGTGCCGGTAATGGCGCGGCCGCGGCGGCCGTTATCAAACAAAGCGTCAACCGATTCTTGCAGCATGCGTTTTTCGTTGCGGATAATGATATCCGGAGCGTGCAGTTCCAGCAATCTCTTCAAACGATTGTTACGGTTAATCACACGGCGATACAAATCGTTCAAATCAGATGTTGCGAAACGGCCGCCGTCCAATGGAACCAACGGACGCAAATCAGGCGGAATAACCGGCAATACAGTCAGAATCATCCATTCCGGCTTGGTGTTGGATTCCAAGAAAGCTTCAACCAGCTTCAGGCGTTTAACCAAGTTTTTACGCTTAGCTTCTGAAGTTGTTTCTTTCAAATCAGCACGCATAGAAGCGCGTTCTGCTTCCAAGTCAATGTTAGAAAGGATTTCACGCAAAGCTTCAGCGCCGATGCCGGCTCTGAATGAATCTTCGCCGTACTGGTCAATAGCATCCTGATATTCATCTTCAGTCAGCAGCTGATTAACTGTTAACGGTGTCAAGCCCGGTTCAATCACAACATAGCTTTCAAAGTACAAAACTCTTTCCAAAGCTTTCATTGGAATACCGGTCAGCACCGAAATGCGTGACGGCAGAGATTTCAGGAACCAAATATGCGCAACCGGAGCTGCCAGCTCAATGTGTCCCATTCTCTCGCGGCGCACTTTTGACAAAGTAACTTCAACGCCGCACTTTTCGCAGACAATACCGCGGTATTTCATACGTTTATATTTACCGCACAAGCATTCATAGTCTTTTACCGGACCAAAAATACGAGCGCAGAACAGACCATCTTTCTCTGGTTTGAATGTTCTATAGTTAATGGTTTCAGGTTTTTTAACCTCACCGTAAGACCAAGAACGAATTTGTTCAGGAGAAGCAATGGAAATTTTGATTTCATCAAAATTTTCTTCAGTTGACGGCTGCTGCTGATTAAACATATTCATTATTTCATTATTCATTTGTAAAGACTCCTCAGCTTACGCTTCTTCATTTAACATTTCAACATTCAAGCACAGCGACTTGATTTCTTTAACCAATACATTAAAGGATTCAGGAACGCCGGTCTCAAAACTGTCTTCGCCGCGGACAATAGCTTCATAAACTTTTGTTCTGCCGGCAACGTCATCGGATTTAATGGTAAGCATTTCCTGCAAGGTATAGGCAGCGCCGTATGCCTGCAAAGCCCAAACTTCCATTTCACCAAAACGTTGACCGCCGAATTGAGCCTTACCACCCAAAGGCTGCTGAGTAACCAAACTGTACGGACCAACCGAACGGGCGTGCATTTTTTCATCAACAATGTGGTGCAGTTTAATCATATACATAACGCCGACGGTTACTTTACGATCAAATTTTTCGCCGGTACGGCCGTCATACAAATCAATTTGACCTGATGTCGGCAAACCTGCCATTGACAGCATTTTGTTGATATCATCGCCTGTAGCGCCGTCAAATACCGGAGTTGCCATCGGCACACCGCGTTTCAAGTTGGAAATCATTTCAACTTTTTCCGGCTCAGTAAGCGGTTCAACATCGCGTTTGTATTGTTTGTCGCCATAGATTTCTCTTAAACGAGCATTCAATTCATCAATAGTTTTTTCACCGCGCTTATATTGTTCGCACATTTCATTGAGTTGAGCGCCCAATTCTTTTGCGGCCCATCCCAAGTGTGTTTCCAAAATTTGTCCCACGTTCATACGAGAAGGCACACCAAGCGGGTTCAACACCACATCAACAGGCGTTCCATCTTCGGTATAAGGCATATCGGCAAGCGGCAATACGCGGGAAACCGTACCTTTGTTACCGTGACGACCAGCCATTTTATCACCGGTTTGCATTTTTCTCTTGGTAGCGATAAACACTTTAACCATTTTCAAAACGCCCGGCAGCAAATCATCGCCGCGCTGAACTTTTTCAACTTTATTTTCAAAGCGTTTCTGAATGTTTTCCAAACGAGCGTCAAAAGCGGCAGAAAATTCTTCAATTTTAGCCATAACGTCTTCGTTTTTAACCACAATCTTACGCCATTGAGCCGACGGAATAGCTTCCAGAATATCAGCAGTCAGCTTAACGTTTTTAGCAATGCCTTTCGGAGCGTCAACCACGGTCTGACCGGTCAGCATAGACTTCAAACGGGCATCATAGCTTCTTCTGATAATGGCAATTTCGTCATCGCGGTCTTTAGCCAGATTAGAAATTTCATCCTGTTCAATAGCCAAAGCGCGTTCATCTTTTTCTACGCCGCGGCGTGAGAAAATATGAACATCTACGACAATACCGTCAATACCCGGCTGAGCGCGCAGAGAAGTATCGCGGACATCGCTGGCTTTTTCGCCGAAAATTGCACGCAGCAATTTTTCTTCTGGGGTAACAGGAGACTCACCTTTCGGTGTAACCTTACCAACCAGAATATCTCCGGCTTTTACATGAGCGCCGACATAAACGATACCGGCTTCATCCAAGTTGCGCAAAGCGTCTTCGCCGACATTCGGAATATCGCGGGTGATTTCTTCCTGACCCAATTTGGTATCGCGGGCCATAACTTCAAATTCTTCAATGTGTAAAGAAGTCAGAACATCATCGCGGGAAATTCTTTCAGAAAGCAGAATAGCATCCTCGTAGTTCAAACCGTTCCAAGGCATAAAGGCCACCAGCAGGTTTTTACCCAAAGCCAATTCGCCCAAGTTTGTACAAGGACCGTCGGCAATAATATCGCCTTTTTTAACCTCATCGCCCACTTTTACCAACGGAACTTGGTTAATGCAGGTATTTTGGTTAGAACGGCGGAATTTAGACAGTTTATAGATTTCAACACCCACGTTGTGAGCATCGCTGTCTTTAGAGCGGATAACGATACGGTTAGCATCTACAGCGTCAACCACACCGTCATATTTAGCCACTAAAGTAGCGCCGGAATCTTTAGCCACGGTAGCTTCAATACCGGTGCCGACCAGCGGAGCTTCAGAACGCAGCAAAGGCACGCCTTGGCGCTGCATGTTTGAACCCATCAAAGCACGGTTAGCATCATCGTTTTCCAAGAACGGAATCAGGGCTGCAGCCACAGATACCAGCTGTTTCGGCGAAACGTCAATGTAGTTGATGTTTTCCGGCTTATCAAATTCTACTTCACCGCCGTGACGGCAGGTAATCAAATCATTCACAAAATGACCGTTATCATCAACTTTAGCATTAGCTTCCGCAATAATCACGTCGCCTTCATCATCAGCCGACAAATATTCAACTTCCGAAGTTACAACGCCGTTAACAACCTTACGGTACGGGCATTCAATAAAGCCGTATTTATTAACGCGAGCATAAGTTGAAAGTGAGTTAATCAAACCGATGTTCGGACCTTCAGGAGATTCAATAGGGCAGATACGTCCATAGTGTGTCGGATGCACGTCGCGCACTTCAAAGCCGGCGCGGTCGCGGCTCAAGCCGCCAGGGCCCAAGGCAGACAAACGGCGCTTGTGAGTAATTTCTGACAGCGGGTTGTTCTGGTCCATAAATTGCGACAGCTGAGAAGAACCGAAGAACTCTCTGATTACAGAAGCAATCGGTTTAGCGTTTACCAAATCCTGAGGTTTTACATTGTTCAAGATTTCCGCGCTCATTTTTTCTTTAATGGCGCGTTCCATACGCAGCAAACCCATGCGATATTGGTTTTCCATCAATTCGCCGACAGAACGAACACGACGATTGCCCAAGTGGTCAATATCGTCAACTTCGCCGCGGCCGTCGCGGATAGCAACCAGCTTTTTAATAATGCGCAAAATATCTTCTTTACGCAAAATACGAACGGTATCCGGCACTTCATTTTTATCAATACCCAGTGAAGCATTCATTTTCACACGGCCTACAGCCGACAAGTCATAGCGTTCCGAATCAAAGAACAGCTGCTTGAACAAAGCATCGGCAGCTTCGTATGTAGCCGGTTCGCCCGGACGCATTACGCGGTAAATATCAAACAAAGCTTCTTGACGGGTCTTATTTTTATCAGCAGCCAATGTGTTGCGGATATACGGACCGACATTCAAGCCGTCAATAAACAAAGTGTCAACGGATTTAATTTTGTTTTCGGCCAAGGTGTTCATCAAATCTTCATTGATTTCATCACCGGCTTCAGCCAAAACTTCGCCGGTTTTAGCAACCACAATGTCTTTAGCCAAAAATTTGCCGTACATCTGGTCTTTAGAAACCACAAAGTATTCCAAGCCCTCGTCAGCCAATTTCTGAGCCAATCTCGGAGTTAATTTTTTACCGGCATCCCAAACGGTTTCGCCGTTGGCGGCGTTAATCAATGCAAAATTGAATTTTACGCCTTTCATGCGGGAAGGCTCAAACTTCATCTTCCAATTTTTCTTGTCTGCCAAGTAAGTTTCGGTGTCATAGAAGTAATTCAGAATTTCTTCTTTATCCATACCTTTTACATCGGACAGCTCAATAGTTTTGCCCTCTTTAGCCAATTCTGCGGCTTTTTCTTCTGTTTCTTTGGAGTACAGAGAATAGAAAATAGAAGTTACCGGCAGTTTGCGGCGTCTGTCAATACGGGCATAAACCAAATCTTTGGCATCAAATTCAAAATCCAGCCAAGAACCGCGGTACGGAATAATGCGGGCAGAAAACAGTTTTTTACCCGATGAAATGGTTTTGCCGCCGTCGCTGTCAAAGAACACGCCCGGAGAACGGTGCATCTGCGAAACCACAACGCGCTCGGTGCCGTTGAAAATAAACGTACCTTTATCCGTCATCAACGGGATATCGCCCATATAAACATCTTGCTCTTTAATATCGTGAATAGATTTAGCGCCGGTAGCTTCATCAATATCCCAAACCACCAAACGCAAAGTTGCTCTAATCGGAGCAGCATATGTCATATCACGCTTCAAGCATTCTTCAACATCATATTTTGGCTCTTCCAAAACATATTTTACAAATTCCAATTCGCCGTTGCCGGAAAAATCTGTAATCGGGAAAATAGATTTGAAAACTTCTTCCAAGCCAAACTCGCAATGTTCGCCGTTAGCGTCTACATTGTTGATAAAGCTTGAATAAGAGCCGGTTTGAACGTCAATTAAATTCGGCATATCGGCAACTGCTTCGATTCGGCCGAAATTTTTTCTTACACGCTTTTTCTCCGTATAAGACTCTTTCATGTATATTTCCTCTAACATTTTGATTCTGCGGCAATTCTTATGAAGAAACTTCAATCCCGCCCGCAGAAGGTTAAACTTATAAAACGTTTAATTTGAATATAGCCAAACCCCTGATAAATCCACACTCTCAGCCATATTCACCAAATAATAGGCACGCAAATTTTCATCTGCCTGCTTTAAACTGACCGGATTATAGACTTTTCCGCTTTGCTTTGCAACATTTTTCTAAAAAATTTGATAATTTTCAATATGTCGGCAAAAAACGCCGGCAATCATTTCACGCCCCTGCCAAAGCCTTGTCAAACGCAGCTATCAAAAACTCCGTATCGGCAATAAAGCTCGGAATAAAATCTAAAAGCTCCCTCGCCTTTTCTATGTTATATTCATGCGAAGTATCATTGCGCTTGGCATAGTATCTGCGCCAATTTTCCCAATTTGTCAGCATATCCATTCCCGCCATCAGCCGGAAAATATTGTTTACCGTCAGTTCCTTATCCTCTTTGGCATAAAACAATTTCAAATACTTGCGCATAAGTTTCAGAGAAGTTTCCATTGTGTACTCAAAACGTTTAACACAGGAATCCGCAACAATATCGGCAATAGACGCGTCATTTTGTTTTTCCTGATATGTCTGCCAGCAAACTTTTAATGTTGCCAAAGCATTGCGCAAAGCTTCAATATTAAAATTTTCTTCCGTCAAAGCACTTCTCCTTTATTTGCTATAATATTGCAGATAGCAGACGATTTTGCAACATTTTTCTTTTATTTACCCTTGTTTTCCGGCAAAAAAATCATACGTCCGAACTGAGGTATATTTTATTAAAGGAGAAAATTTATGAAAGACAGAAGATGCAGTATCTGGCACTTGATTTCCGGCATAATTATGCTGATTTTGGGCATTGTAGTATGGGCTAACCCGCTGTCGTCGCTTTATGCCATGGCCATATATTTCGGCGGCGCCGTGTTTTTACTCGGCTGCGGCTACATTACCTTTTCTTTCAGCGAATATTCCGGCTGGTATTTTGTGGTCGGCTTATTAGATTTGTTTATCGGTCTGATTTTGCTGACTAACCTTGGCTTAACCGTGCAGACTTTGCCGATTTTATTCGCCTTTTGGTTTTTGGCGACCGGCGTCATGCAGATTTCCGGCAGCTTAGATATCAAAAAGCTCGGTCTGCCTTGGGGCTGGAGCATGTTCAGCGGAATTTTAGGCATTATCCTCGCCTTTTTGATTTTATCCTATCAATCATTCGGCGAAGCGGTTTTGGTGCTTTACGTCGGTTTTTATATTTTTGCATTCGGTGCGCTCAGCATTGCCGAATATTTATATTTCCGCAAATTCTGCCGCCTGCCGCAGACAAATGCGCAATAAATATATTGACGATTAAGTCCATACTTGCTATAAAGCAGAGCATTATTTAATTTGTGGGAGATAAATTATGAAAGAAATTACCTATGAGCAAGTTGATAATGCCTGCTTTATGATTGCGCAAAAAATTCAAGAACGCTCGCCGAACGGCTTTGTTTTAGCGGCTGTTTCCCGCGGCGGGCTGGTTCCGGCAACCATTATTTCACACTATCTCAAACAAAAAGACATCCGTTTTATCCGCCTATCATCTTACAGCGATGACAGCAAAGCTCAGTCTAAAATGATTGACACCACCATAGACGAGATTCCGAACACTGCCGACACTTATATTATTGACGATTTATGCGACAGCGGCGAAACCCTGCAATATTTACGCCGTAAATATCCTTTGGCGCAAATCTATACGCTTATAAATAAAAATCCGGAAATCAAGCCGGATTATTTTCCGATGTCCGAACCTATGGGCTTATGGATAAACTTTCCTTGGGAACCGGAAGACCGAAAATAATCCAGACTTAAGATTATAGCTGAAATGTCAGGCAGCATCGTTCGTTTTTAATTTTTTCAGATTGACTTTAGCTTGTTTGCTGGTGTAGAATAAACGCTGTAAACAACTTAATTTAAGAGGAAAGAAAGATGAAAAATAAGCTAAGCAAAGGTCTCTCTCTCTCTCTCTGCAAATCCTGAACATCTGATTAAAGGCGCTTTTTCTGCCGTTCAGCACGTTTTTGCAGGGTTTGGCAGAAAAAATGACATTTTCGGAAATAACAAGCGCAGAAGCAATATAACAGGCTCGCCTCTTGCTCTGCCGTCATTGCGAGCAAAGCGAAGCAATCTATTAACCGGCACTAAAGCAGAGTCCCCAGCACCAGTCATTCTAGGCCTTGTGCCTAGAATCCTCTGGCAACGAGTCTCTAACCTAGTCAATAAATTAGCCTTATTATTGCATAAGTGCTGGGATAGCATGCTTAGTGCCTTTTGCATGTTCTTTAAGTACCACTCACCCGACGCCAAGGCGTCACCCTCTCCCTCACGGGGCGAGGGATTGCACCGCCCTTGGTGCCACAAGATACTAGGCACAGGGCCTAGTATGACAGGTGCTAGAGGCGCAAATTCCTTTGGTAGGTCGATGATTGAAATGCTGGGCGTTTTAGCGATTATCGCGGTTTTGAGTGTTGCTGGAATCGCCGGTTATAGCAAGGCGATGGAAATGTATAAAATGGATAAGGCGCTAGACGAATATAATTTTTTAATCCAAGGACTTATGGAACACACAGAACAGTTAACCAAAATGTCTAACAAAGATACACAGATGACCAGCATTGCCGATTTTGTAACAGCTGCAAATTTAGTTCCGGCTAATTGGAAAAAAGTCGGGCGCTGGGATTTTTCCGATTCTGTCGGCAATATAACTTCCACCTATCTTCGCAACGGACATTGGGCGGTTGAAATTTCCATCGGCGGCGGATCTCAAACTTCGGAAAACGGCTCGCAAATTAACACTTCTTTTTCTACCCGCGCCTGCGAAGCTCTTTTCCGTGACTTGGTGCAGCCCCTGCATTCGCCGATACACCATGCCTTTTTGTTTCGCTGGAAACAAGGCAGCATTACATTTTACGGCGATAAAACTTGCTCAGACGGCAAAAAATGCCTGCGGGATTTGACTGTTTCGGAAATAAATCAAACCTGCAAAGCCTGCCAAAAAGACCAAGAACGCTGCTCTGTCGGCATGGAATTTGAATAAACCCCAGCATAACTCCCAAAACAAAACACCTCGCTTTGCAGACGAGGTGTTTTGCCGGAGTTAGAAAAACTTTAAATATCCAAGTTTTGAACTTTCAGAGCGTTTTCTTGAATGAACTCTTTACGAGGTTCAACCACATCGCCCATCAAAGTAGAAAATGCTTCATCGGCTTCTTCAATGCTGTCAATCTTAACCTGCAGCAAAGAGCGGGCTTCCGGGTCTAAGGTAGTTTCCCACAGCTGTTCCGGATTCATTTCGCCCAAACCTTTATAGCGCTGAATGGTAATGCCTTTCTTTCCGGCGGCGGTAACGGCGTTCATCAAGCTAACCGGACCGTCAACGCGTTTTTCGCCCAAGGCTTTGGTTGTCAGTTTAGATGATTGAGCAAAGTTTTCGGTCAAAAATTCATGCATTTCGTTCAAAACTTTACCCTCTGGGCTTTCCAGAATATTAGCGCCGATAATGTGTTCTTCTTTCACGCCGCGCAATACACGGTAGAACACCACGCTGCCCTCTTCATTCAGCTCAGCTTTCCAGCCGCGGTCATATTCGGCTTCCAGAGAATCCAGACGCTCGGCCATTTTATTCAGTTCTGCCGTTAAAGCGGCTTTATCTTTTAAGATTTCCGGATTAAACAAACCGCGGATAGCCATTTGCTCCACAATTTTTTCCGGAGCTTTTAAGGTTAAGGCTTTAATCATACTGTTAGCGCGCTTAGTGCTTTCTACAAAGGCAATCAAATCTTGCCCCACCAAGCGTTCGCCGTTGGCTGTTTCCAAAGAACCGTCATCGCAGCCGCCGTGAATCAGGTAGTCTTCCATTTCGCGGTCGTCTTTAATATAAATAATGGAGTTGCCGCGCTTAGCCTTATAAAGCGGCGGCTGAGCAATATAAATATAGCCGCGGCGGATAAGCTCAGGCATCTGGCGGTAGAAGAACGTCAGCAGCAAAGTTCTGATGTGCGCGCCGTCCACATCGGCATCGGTCATGATAATAATTTTATGATAGCGGCACTTGTCGGCGTCAAAATCATCGCGTCCGATACCAGTGCCGAAAGCGGTAATCATCATGCCGATTTCCGCCGAACTCAGCATACGGTCAAAACGAGCGCGCTCCACGTTCAGAATTTTACCGCGCAGCGGCATAATGGCTTGATTTTTACGGTCGCGGCCTTGTTTTGCAGAACCGCCGGCGGAATCTCCCTCCACGATGAACACTTCAGACAGCGCCGGATCTTTTTCGGAGCAATCAGCCAGTTTACCCGGAAGCGAGGCAATATCCAGCACGCCTTTGCGGCGGGTCAGTTCACGAGCCTTGCGGGCAGCCTCGCGGGCGGAAGCGGCTTCCACGATTTTGCCGACAATAATTTTAGCCTCTGCCGGATGCTCGTCCAGCCATTCTTTAAGCTTGTCGCCGACTGTATTTTCTACAACCGGACGGACTTCTGATGAAACCAGCTTATCTTTGGTTTGCGAAGAAAACTTAGGATCCGGAGCCTTAACCGACAGCACGCAGGTCAAGCCCTCGCGCATATCTTCGCCGGTAATTACGTTTTTATCTTTTTTCAGCAGACCGTTTTCCATAATATAGTTGTTAACGGTGCGGGTCAAAGCGCCGCGGAAACCGGCCAAGTGGGTGCCGCCGTCTTTTTGCGGAATGTTGTTGGTAAAGCACAGCATGGTTTCATTATAAGAGTTTGTCCATTGCAGAGCCACATCCACGGTAATACCGTTGCTTTCGCCGCTGATAGAAATAATGTTTTCATGCAGAGGAGCTTTAGACTTGTTCAGGTGGTTTACAAACGCTGACAAGCCGCCCTCATAGTGAAAATCTAACTCTTTCGGCTCGGCGCCGCGGTTATCTATCAAACGCAGATATACGCCGGAGTTTAAAAAGGCTTTTTCGCGGATGGCGCGTTCCAAAGTTTCAAAATTAAATTCAACCTGAGTGAATGTTTTCGGCGACGGCAAAAACGTAACTTCGGTGCCGTGGCGATTCGGAGCGTCTGCCACAACATGCACATGCTCCACCACATTGCCCTCGGCAAAGCTGGCTTCATATTCTTTGTCATTGCGCCAGATTTTGAGTTTCAGCCAAGTAGAAAGCGCGTTAACAACCGAAACGCCCACGCCGTGCAGACCGCCGGAAACTTTATAGGAGTTATTGTCAAACTTACCACCGGAGTGCAGCTCGGTCATAATAACCTCTGCCGCAGAAATTCCCTCTTCTTTATGCATATCAACCGGCATGCCGCGTCCGTTATCGCGGATGGTAGCCGAGCCGTCAGGGTTCAAAATAACCAAGGTCTTGTCGCAATAGCCTGCCAGCGCTTCATCAATAGCATTATCCAGCACTTCATAAATCATATGGTGCAGGCCGGAGCCGTCATCGGTATCGCCGATATACATGCCCGGACGTTTGCGCACAGCGTCCAAACCGCGCAAAACTTTAATGGAATCAGCATTATATTCTTGTTCGCTTTTCAGGTATTCTTCTTCTGTTAACTCAGTCATTGAAAATCCTCTACAATATATTTTTCACATAAAACGAATATAGCGCAGGCTGCTAAAATTACCAAGCACAAAATGAAAGTTATGAACGGAAATCGTCAAAAAAATGCACTTGATTTTTATCTGAAAAAAAGTTAAATTGAAAACGTAATTTTGTATAATTTTTTTAATTATTTAGTGTATGAAGAATTTTATTATTTTAGCTGGTCTGACGCTTTTTGCATTGCTGCTGGCCGGACTTGAGTATTTATTTGACTCGCCGATGGAAGTGCATTGGAGCGAAGTTATCGGCGGCGTGCTGGTGCTGCTTATCGGTTTAGTTTGCTGCCGCCGCATGAATGCTAAGCCTAAAAAAATACTGTTGGCGGTAATCGGCGGCGTCATTTTGATTGCAACGGTTAACGTGGCGACCAATGCGGTTTATATGTGGAAAATGCTGCTGGACGCCGACCCGAACATGACAGACGGGATTTTTCTCAGCCTGACGTTCATGATTGCTGTATATGTTCCGTTTGTATATATCGGGGCGATATGGCTGTATTTGTACTATTTCTGCGATTTACACGATGCTATGCAGCGGATAAAACGCTTGGATTAACCAGAAAATCTCCTGTTTATAAGGCAGGAGATTTTCTTTATACCGGTCTTAATTATTAAAAAAAATACAGCAAATATCAAAAGTTATTGCAAAATTTAACAACTTTTGCTATACTGTTAAAAACAGCTGAAAAAGCGTTTCTGTTTAACGGTAGTTTTTTACTGAGTTAGGAGATTATTATCATGTTTGACTATTTAAATACAAAAAATAAATTAGTTTCCGCCGGTCGGTCAATGATAGAAATGCTCGGCGTACTGGCAATTATCGGTGTGCTTTCTGTCGGCGGTATTGCCGGATATTCTCAGGCGATGACAAAATATAAAGTAAACCGAACCATTGATGAATATATGCACCTTTTCCGAGGTTTGATAGAATACGAAGATTCCTTAAAGAAACTGCCAGGCGCAGAAATTGACGGCGCCGGTCCGGGGCTTGCCGATTTTGTATTGGCGGCAAATTTGGTGCCGGAAACTTGGAAAAAGAAAAGCGGCGCTTATTATCTGATAGACAGCAACGGCTTTAATGTACGCACGCTCTTAAGCAATAAAAGATACTTGATGGAATTATACTTGGAAGTATATCAAAAAGACGGCTACGCCACACGCTCTTTTTCCGGTCAGCTATGCACGGCAATGTTCCGTGATGTGTTTAAACCGCTGCAAGATACAATGTTTAACGCTTGGGTACGAGCTTCCAAGGGAACAGCTATCAAATATTACGGCGAAAAATTCTGCCACAAAAGCGGCAGGCAATGCCTGAGTGCCTTGACATTAGCCGATATTAACGCCGCCTGCGACGGCTGCAAAGGCTCTGCCGGCTGCTATATAAATATTGAGTTTTAGAAACCACAGCCAAGCACGGCGTATTGGCTGAACCGCAATATATTTTTACGGTTGACTTATGGAGTGCGGCTGGTGTAGAATAAAGGTGTAAAACAACTAAATTTAAGAGGAAAGAAAGATGAAAAATAAGCTAAGCAAAGCTCTCTCTCTCTCTCTCTGCAAATCCTGAACATCTGATTAAAGGCGCTTTTTCTGCCGTTCAGCACGTTTTTGCAGGGTTTGGCAGAAAAAATGATACTTTCGGTAATAACAAGCATAGAAGCAAACCTACAGGTGGCTCTAAGCTAGCGTCTCCAGCACCCGTTTGCAACGTCATTCTTCGCCGGTACTCCCTGCTGGAAGTACCACGGCGGAGAATCCATAACGCCATTGCTAAAGCAATGTCAATATGCGTTGCCGTTGGCAACAAAGTCATGGATACTCGTCTGCCACAGCCTGCTGGGTGTGGCGACAAGTATGACGTTTATGGTTGGTGCTGGGAACGCATGTTTAGTGCCTTTTGCATGTTCTTTAAGTCCTCCTCACCCGACGCCAAGGCGTCACCCTCTCCTGCACGGGGCGAGGGTTATAGATTGCACCGCCCTTGGTGCAACAAGATACTAGGCACAGACTGTGCGTCACGGCCTAGGATGACTGGTGGCAGAGGCACAAATTCCTTTGGTCGTTCCATGATAGAAATGCTCGGCGTATTAGCAATCATCAGTGTGTTAAGTGTCGGTGGAATTGCCGGTTATTCCAAGGCTATGCGGATGTGGCATTCAAATATGCAAAAAGATTTATTGGTACAGCTTTTGGCTAGGTCAATAAACATTCG
Source organism: uncultured Alphaproteobacteria bacterium (assembly GCA_934271715.1). Lineage (GTDB taxonomy): Bacteria > Pseudomonadota > Alphaproteobacteria > RF32 > CAG-239 > RUG410. The sequence continues at coordinate 103,480 of CAKQRZ010000001.1, read as the reverse complement.
TTCTGATTTAGCTCCGATGAAAAACACCACTATGCAAAATATTACATACTTATTTGAGACGTTAGGAGATATTCCAAGCGGCATAACTTATGAAAACAACGTTCTAAAAGATAAAGACGGCAACCTTTTAAGCATCAGTTACGGAGTAAACAGCTGGCGCAGCGACGGAAAAACATATAGCAGAAGCGAATACATAATGCGGCTGGATCTGCTTCATAATGCCTCTATGTATCATCTTGGCGCTGAGGACTTTTGCGTTAATGCCGTAACTGTAACTCAGCAATACCGTGAAAGTATTGAAAAAGTAGCGCTATACAGAAATAACTTTAGTGCAGCCGAAGTCTGGAATTCTGCCGCACTAAAAGAAAAGACGCTGAGCGATGTGCAAAACTATTGCCATACCTGTAATTTTGCAGGATATTGTTATTTATCTATATACATCAACCCTTAGACATTCAGAGTTTCTAAAATCCTTTTTAGCCGCCCTCTTCTCAGCCATAGCCTGACAGCATGCATCAGGCTTTCGCTGCTGCATGCTTAACATTCTTATTGAAGCCACTTGCGAATTTGTTCTATACACCAAGGTAATTGATCTCTTATCTGGTAAACCCAAAAGCGCTTTACATCCCACCCCAATTCAAACAAACGCTGATTTCTTAATTGGTCGCGATAACATAGTTCGCAATTCCAAGCACGATGATACATTTCTCCATCAACTTCAATATCCAGCTTCTTTTTATCATTAACAATTACAGCTAAATCAAGCTTATACTTATCAACGGGATACTGAGGAGTTGTAACAATGCCGACATCATATAATTTTGTATATAAATATTTTTCCCACTCAGAAACCTGCTCAATATTTTGAACTGCCGGATAATCTCTAGTTTCCGGATAAAATACTGATGTACCCGAAGGCAATAATTTATTTTCTAATTCCTTTGTATATTCAACAAAATGTTCCATATAAGGCACATTACAATGCGAACAATAATCCTTGTCGCCTACAACAGTCAAAATTGAACGGGCTCTGGTAATTGCAACATTAAAGAGGTTTCCGGTATTTTTTAAGAAAATTATAGCACCTAATGGAGTGTTTTGAGAAATTACTGACGAAAAGATTATTACATCTCTCTCATCGCCTTGAAATTTATGAACAGTATCAACTAAAAAATCATTTTGCGCATATAACCTATTTTTAAGTTCCGGCAATTTTTCAATTTCATCTCTAATTTTATCGGCCTGAACTCTGAAAGGAGTGACAACTCCTATACTTCCCTGATAATCATTTTGTATAGCAAGCCGATTTAACTCTTCAATAATTTGTTTGATTTCTGCATTATTGAAAGCTCCGCCATTATACGGTTTTAAAACTTTGCCTTTGACATCAATCCACCTAACGCCGGCCGCCTCATTTTTTGGAAGTTTCAATTTTCTATAATCTGTAGCTACTCTTAATTTACCTCCATAAAATTCTTTATTAGAAAATTCAATAATATCAGCAAAACTTCGGTGATGGTCCAACAAATTCACAATAGACGGCGATGTATTTACGATGCCGGCAAGATCAAAAATTGAATTAGATGAATATGTCCATTCATAATCAACATTATATTTTTGCAATAAACTTACATCCTGTTTTTTAGAAATTGAACTAATATGCGGTAATTGTTTGTTATCTCCAATTATCACAACTCTTTTAGTACGATACAGAAGCGGCAGCATAGAGGCAATATCACATTGGCTTGCTTCATCTATCACAAGCAAATCATATATTGCCGGCGAAAATGGTATTCTTCCTTTAGCCGAGAGCGATGTAACAGCCCAGCAAGGAAGAAATTTTGCAACTAATTTATGCATATTAGTAAGTTCTTTGGCAAATTTTTGGTCACTTCCGATATTCTTTCCTTGCTGTAATTTTAAAGCAGAAACAAAACGAGACATATTCTGTCTTTCTGCCGGAGAAATATTTATAGGTCTCGCCAACAACCATTTATCCCATAAGGTTTCTGATTTTTTTGCTAAAGAATTTTTATGTTTCCACAGTTTGCGGTCTATACTTTCCAATGTTTCCGTTACTGCAAGCGCAGAAAGCAAATCTTGGTATTCTATTATAGAATACATATTTTCAATGCAGTCTTTAAACTCTAAAGCATATTCTTGTAAAATCATCTCATTTAAATTTTCCGGTATTTTTGCAATACCATAGCCTTCTGCCTTTATATTGAACAAAGTAATAGCGTTAATGAGCTTATTCTTCCGAGACTTTAAAAGAATTGGCCACAATAATTTTATTAACCAATTTTGCTTTTCTTTAATCGTTTTATATAAATGCTTAGAAACAACGTTAAAACTTGCATTAAAATCATCAATTTGTTTGCTTGTAAGGTCTGGATAATATTTTTGCCACAGCTCTCTGCTAGCACAAATTTTTTGTTCTAATTTATCCACTTTATTTCTTAAAGCAATACATGCTTCTTTTTTATCGCGTAAAGCATCATATACTTTTACCTCTTCAAAATAAGTCTTAGAAAAATTTTCATAATCAACTTTATCTTGGAGATTAACTGTTGTTGATAGTAAAGTATTTATAACAGAAAGAATGTTTGTATTATTCTGTGCCGCACTTATGCGAAGCATTACCGGTCTATTGCTTAAATTATTTAATCTGGCCTCTACTACATCAACAGCTTTATTGTTTTTACTCGTAAATAAAACATTTTGCCCTTTCCATATCGCATTAACAAGCAAATCTGTTACAACCTGTGATTTGCCTGTTCCCGGAGGTCCGCTTAGAATTGTTACGTTTGATGCCAGAGAAGTCCGTACTACCTGCTCTTGTTCAGAATTAAGAGGCAATACTTCTAAAATATCATCAGATATTCCGTCCTTTATCTTACCCGCAGTACCGCTTGAATTTATCCAATCATAAAGAGCTGTCCCTTTATATTCACTTTCATCTAATTTTGATATTTCTGAAAGCTCGCTTTCCAACCCTAGAGTATATGGAGATTTCTCCGTAGCAATAATAATTGCGCGGTTATAAATTCCTTCAGTATTTATGTCTTGTATAGGTGTTTCATTTGCAAGGCTTTCATGATTCATTTCTTCTTTCCAAGCCCATTGGCGTAATTGCTGCAACCGGCTGATTAAATCATCCAATTCCACATTGTTGTCTGCTATATCAAGTCCCAGTTGTTTTTCTAGTTCAATTATTTCATATATCAGATTATCTTCCAAATTTTGTGTGCTATACTGTTTTATTACTTCTTTATTTATGCTGGGAATGGCAGAGACATTTATTTCTCCTGAATTATATTCCACAGAAAATAAAAATACAGGGGCAACCTTTAAATAGGATTTATTGTTTTTTGAAGAAAATATCTTTTCTATCATAACAGGATAACCGACATAGGTCACAATGTTTTTATTAGGAGACGATAAAATCTTATGTAAAAAATTTACAGCCGCAATATTTTTTTCACTCGTAATATCTAGATTTTGAAGTTCTGAATATTTTAAAGAATAATTATTTAAAAGAAACTCTGAGATACTATTATTATCCTCTATATTCAAACAATTAAGATAATAACTGCATAATTTAGATAATTTTGTATCTGCACTTTTTTTGTTATTTACAACAGATGAAGCATCTTGATAAAAATACCATTTATAGCGTATATCCTGATAACATATGTCTTTTAAATCTGTAAATAAAACAGTTTTTACTTCATTTTTATCAAGACTAAGTTTTTGAGCTATTTCCGATGTTTTCAACCCATTAGATGATTTTATTAAACTCAAAATATTTTGAGAAATCTCTTTCATCAGCCCTATCCTTTATATAATTAAAAAACAAACTGAACCGTCGGCGGCCGGCAAATATTCCTCAAACATACAAAAAAACTTTAACCATTACGCTTCCATCTCGTTATCAGCCCACAGCTCGCATTGCGTCATAACTGTCTGCACGGCATCGTCCAAACCCTCCGGCGGATATTTATGCTTTTTCAGCAAACGTTTAACTAACATGCGCATTCCGGCGCGGGCAAACTCTTTCTTTTGCCAATCTATTGTTTTATTTTTACGCAATGCTTCGGTCAATTCTTTGGTTATGGCAATCAGTTCATCATTCTGATAAAAGTCTTTAACCGCCTGCGGACGTGTCAAGGCATCGTAAAAAGCCGTTTCTTCGCTGTTTAACCCCAAACTTTCGCCCTCTTTTTGTGCAGAAACAATTTGTTTTGCTAAATTCAAGAGTTCTGCAATCACTTCTTCATTAGTCAGCAGACCATTTAAATAGCGGTTCATAGCTTGCTGAATGATTTCGCTGAACTTTTCGGAACGCACCACATTAGTGCGGCGATAAACAGAAATTTGCTCGGCTATCAGCTTTTTCAACAATTCTACTGCCAAGTTTTTTTGCTTCATTTTAGACACTTCGTCCAAAAATTTAGCGTCAAACAGCGAAAATTCTTCTTTAATATCTGAAAATAAATTGATAACGCCGTCGCTTTTGATGCTTTGTTTCAGCAATTCATTGATACGGGCGTTTACCTCCGGCAGCGAGATTTTCTTATTTCCGCCGCTATCGGTAAAACGAAAAACCATTATGCGGACAGCTTCCATAAATGCGGCTTCTATGCGCAAATTTTCTGCCGCAACAGAAGAGCAAAGCGACAAAGCCTGACGCAGCATCAGCGCTTGTTTGATAAATTCATCTTTTTCTTTATTCTTTTCTTGCGCAATAATAAAGTTTGCAGCGCCGCTGATTAAATTTGCGCGGACAAGATTGGAACCATTTGCAAATTCGCCATATTTAAAACCATGCAGCAAATCGCGGCACACCTGCAATTTTTCCGCAAACTTACGATATGCAGTTTCTGCAATATCCATATTGCCGTAATTTTGGCGGTCGCGGACCGTATAGTCATTCATCGCTTGTTTCAAAGCACCGGCGATACCAACATAATCAACGATTAAACCGCCCTCTTTATCGGCGAACACACGGTTCACACGGGCAATCGCCTGCATCAGATTATATCCTGCCATCGGCTTATAAACATACATAGTCGCCAATGACGGAACATCAAAACCGGTCAGCCACATATCAACCACAATGGCTATTTTCAGCGGGTCGTTATTATCTTTAAATTTGCGCGCCAATTCTTCTTTATGCGCTTTGTTGCCGATAATTTCCCGCCAGTCTTCGGGATCATTATTGCCGGAGGTCATAACCACGGCGATTTTATCTTGCCAATTTGGGCGTAGTTCTAAAATTTTGCGATAAATTTTCAGGGCTATCGGACGGGAATACGCCACAATCATCGCTTTGCCGGTCAGCAAATTCTCGCGATAGTTTTCATAATGCTCTAAAATGTCGCTCACAAGCGAACTTACGGTATTATCGTTACCAAGTACCGCTTCCATTTGTCCAAGCTGTTTTTTGCTTTTTTCTATAACTTCAGGCTCAGCGTTTTGCGCCATCAAATCATATTCAGCATCAATCAGGCGCAAAGTTTTTTCATCCAGTTTCAGTTTAACCACGCGGCTTTCATAATAAACCGGACGCGTCGCCCCGTCTTCCACCGCCTGTGTCATATCATACACATCTATATAATCGCCGAAAACTTCTCGGGTATTGCGGTCGTTCAGCGAAACCGGAGTACCGGTAAAGCCGATATAAGTAGCGTTCGGCAGACTGTTGCGGATAACTCTGGCGGCGCCGATTTTGATTTTACCGGTCTGAGAGTCAATTTTTTCTGACAAGCCATACTGTCCGCGGTGAGCTTCGTCCGCCATAACAATAATATTGCGGCGTTCCGACAGCGGTTCGCTTGCCTCTTCAAACTTTTGCATTGTCGTAAAGAAAATTCCGTTGGCCTTAATTCCGTTCAAAAGCTGAGTTAAATGCGCGCGGCTTTCTGCCTGTATCGGAGTTTGACGCAAAAAATCCTTGCATTTGGCAAATTGCGCATAAAGCTGACCGTCCAAGTCATTGCGGTCGGTAATAACCACTATTGTCGGGCTATTCAGCGCACTTTGCAGCAAATGAGCATAAAACACCATAGATAAAGATTTTCCACTGCCCTGCGTATGCCAAAACACTCCGCCTTTGCCGTCGGTTTGGGTGGCGTGTTTGGTGGATTCAATCGCTTTGCGAACCGCAAAATATTGATGATAACCGGCTAAAATTTTTGCCATACCTTTATTTTCGGCAGAAAAACAGATAAAGTTTTTCAAAATATCCAGCAGGCGTTCTTTTTGAAAAAGTCCCTTAAAGAATGTGTCAAACTGAGCATATTTTGTATTTTCATAAGAGCCGTCTACCGTTTTCCATTCCATAAAGCGGGTTTCATCAGAAGTAATTGTTCCGGCTTTGGAAAACGCTAAATCACTCATAACGCAAATAGCGTTGTATACAAACATAGAGGGAATTTCGTGCTTGTAATTTTGTATCTGCCGATATGCGGCGGAAGCGTCGGTTTCTTCCCGCGACGGAGATTTAAGTTCCATTAAAACCAAAGGCATCCCGTTAATAAATAACAGCACATCCGGACGCTTTTTGCTATTTTCAATAAACGTCCATTGATTGGCGATAATAAAAGAGTTGTTATCCGGATTTGCATAGTCAATCAAATAAACAATAGTATCTTTTGCTTCGCTGCCTGCAGTATAACGGACGGGAACACCATTTTGCAAATAATCCGTAAAAACAGCGTTTTTCTGCACCAAATCAGCGTTTTCAAAATTTTTAAGCTTATACAAAGCCTCGTTAATCGCCTCATCGGGCAAATTTGGATTGATTTTATGCAGAGAATTTGTCAGCACCGGCTCATATAAAGGAGAATAAAAATCCCTGTTCTCAATATCCGGAGCATAAACGTGCGTATACCCCAGGCCCTCAAACAACTCTATAATAGAGTTTTCATACGCCTCTTCCGAACAAGGATTTGTATAGGTCATTATTTATGCTCCTTTATTTTTTTAGCTATAAATTCAGGGTAAAATGGAATTGAAAATTTGATTCTTGAAGAATTTTCATTTGTATAATTTTGTTCACCACCTACATTTGCATTTATAATTTTTATTCCAAATTTACCACCAGTTTTTGAATTACTATTTTCTGAAGTTGTTACAGCAATATCAAAATCTATAGAATGAGGAAAATTATTATTATGAATTTGTTGAAGCGGAGATATTGGATTTCTTTCATAATCGCTTTTTATATAATTGACATTATATTTTCCTTTTAATTCTGAAATTGCTTCAATAATATCAGTAGTAGCACTTTCAATAAATTCTTTTAATTCCATTATTTATGCTCCTTTAAGCCTTTAAGAAATTCTGACATATTATCTTTACGTTCTTTATTATCTTTTATCAAAACACAGAATAAAAGCAACTGATAAAGTTCATCATACCAGTTTTCTAACTGTTTATTACTCATCTTTGATATTTCATCTTTTTTATTGGCTCCATTGATATTATTATGACGAATATTTAAATTATTAAGCATTCCGCGAGCTGTTTTAAAATACTCAGTAAATCCGTTAATAGGATTCTTCAATAAATCTTCATATTCATTAGCTATTGATTGTAATAGTTTTCTTTTCTCTTCTAATTGACCTTTTAATGATGCGTGATGATACATTAAAATTGCCATTGCCGTATCTTCTGAAGATATCTCAGCAACAGCAGTTGCTGCTGGATTTTTAGGTATTAAAATTACCATTTCTTCTTTTTCAAAGACGTGTTGCTCATAATTTAAATAGTCTAATAATTTATTTATATTAGGATTTAGCATATGGAAAGAATTTAAATAAGTATAGGCATAACAATCTAATTTAGGCGCTACTTTATTTATAAATAAAATAAAAATATTTTTATAATACTCTAAACAGGTAAGAATATAATCTTTTGTAAAATTTGTTTTTTTATGAATATCATTTATTCCTAATTCTTGTCTCATATTTTTACAGCATATACAAGTGCCTCGAGCTTCCCATGTTGGAAAAATATCATCAATCATATCTTCTAGCGAATAATAAAATGACCTATATTGATTAAATCCAACATTTTGACGATGTTGTATACACTTAGATTCAAAAAGAGATGTTATTTTTTCAAATTCATTGTTTATATTATATCTACTTTCTAAAATCTCAAAAATATTCTTTCGCATTTATTTCTCCCTTATAATAACATATCTGCAGCATTAAATTTGTTTATGTCAACCTTTGATACATCTATTTCCCCACTCATAAGTTCTGGCAGGAGCGTATCGCGAAGCGCCGATAGCTTTTCATTTTCTGCTTCATTTGCTTGTATTTTATCAATCATGGCTTTACACATCGGTGCTATTTTATTGAAAACAGCTTCATTAAAAGGAACTTGGAACTTAGCTATATCGTTCATCACAATATACGGAATAGCAGAACCATGAGTTCCGCCCATCAACTTTTTTTCAAGCTGCAACTTAAGTATAGGGTATAAAATATAAATGTAATCAGATTTTATATTTTCTTTTATTGTACAGGCATATGTACGTTGGTATAAATCAAATTTACCATTATAAAATCTTGTACGACCGGTATAAGCTCCATTACCGGAAACAATTATAGCAGGACCATTATATATAAAACTGTTTATTGTTAATGCCTCTGGACCACAAGTGAAAAACTTATTTACACCATTTTTTTCAAATTCATTTGCATTTTTCCGTCCTGTAAAAACATTACAAAGTTCATCTAGAGATATTTTTGTTTCTATATTCAAAATATTCTGCTCAACTAAAGTATACATCTGCTGTTCTAAGTTGGCGTTTATTTTATTGTTCAGCTCAATTTTATCATCCAACGCTCCCAACACCCCCGCAATCTTCTTCTGAATATCAAGAGGTGGTAGATTGATAGGAAAATCTTTTAATGGATTTATAAATAAACATTGTTGCACAGCACCTTCTGCATAATGTTGTAAAATATCTTTTCTACTATTTAAGCTATAATACAAAAATTCAGAAGTAATAAAATTTAGATTTGGTTTAAAAATAGCCACACTTCTTTGAAACTCATAATTAGGATTTTCAAGCTTTATAACAGCCGTTTCTCCAATAGTTCCTACAGATGATAATAACACATCTCCTTTGGCTGTCTTAGTTCTTTTTCTAAGTTCTTCTAAAGTATGTCTATCAATTTTTCGTTCATTTTTTCCAATCTCAATATTACCATTTTTTATATTTTTACAACTTAGTAAATAGCAATCCCCACTTTCACAATCCTTTACGGTATTATGTGTACCATCCGTGATTTGAATACAAACATCACCCAATCTAACTTCTTGCCAGCTAGTCATCTTTTATTCCTAACTCTTCAAAGAAAAAGTTATTTCTGTTAGTTGCGTCATCTATCATTATTTGAAAATCAATTATTTCAATATATGCATGATATTCGCTATTATATCCGAAAAATCCTCTTTTTCCAACTAATGGGATATGCAAATTTTCTCTAGATAAAATTTTCTCTAATTTATCTGTTATATCACAAATTACATAACAGAAGAACGGCGTGTCATTAGTTATTTGTCTTATCAGAGTTCCATCTGCTTTATGAACTTTTTTTTCACGGAATTCATCTATATAATTATATATTTGATTAATAGGGTTTTCCTCATCAGTATAATCATCTCTTTCTGGTCTTTTAAACTCTACAATTACAACAGGATCATTTCCTTTTAAAAATGAAACACACCCATTAAATAAAGCTAAATCTGGACGTGAAATAGAATCTGAATTGTTCACAAAGCTTTTTATTTGTTTATCTGAAGCCATAAATTTATAAAATGATAAACTATCATTAATAATCCATAAATTATGATCTTTAACATCTATATCATCTGAAGAAATTTTCATTGGACAAATAATTTTATGAATAGCTTCTTCTTTAAATTTTGACTTTTTTTCTTGATCTTCATAGGCTAACCTACTTTGAAGAATATCTAGAATTACTTTTCTTTTAGCTACATACTCCGCAAGATTTGATTTATTTACATCAGTTATTTTATCTATTGTTTCAGTCAATTTTTCATTTAATTCATCTTCTGTATATCCTTTATCAATACTCAACTCTCCAACATTTTTTGCTATTTTACTATTTTCACGGAAATCATAAACTGACAACTCTTTAACAATATCTTCGTCTTTCTGTGATGAAAGAGCTAATTTACCAGCCCATTCTTGAGGATCTTTGATCATATACGAGAAACGTGGATATTTTTTTACAATTCTCTCAATACTTTTAGTTTTTGTATCAAGTAAATCTTTTATTTGCTGTTCTAGATACCCTTTTTTAAGTTTATCAATAACTATTTTAAATATATCATTTTGAACTTCTTCTGGTAAATTTAATGAACTTCTTTCTCCAAATACTGCTTCATCTAAATATTTTCCAGTTACTACACCTGTATAAAAAACCGAATGATCTTCGTAAGCACAATTGGTTAATAATCCTAACTGATTACTAAGTTTATGATCAGTTACAATTCGGTTATTTGCAGACAGAAAAAGTGTATGTCCTTGTTTTGTATCTAAACATTTTTTATCCAAAAACATATTTTTTAAATATAATGTACCATATTTTTCCGTTTCTATTATTTGCTCCTGCAAGTTAAAGCTATTATTTGAAAAAACTTCTTTTATATCAGAAGAATCTTGATTTTCAGATAATATATTTATAGATGGAGATACAGTAATTAAAGATGGCAAAAAATGAATAAGAACTTTTTTTATAACTGTTTCCATTTGATTTGGAAATCTTGATCTATATTCACTTTTCATACATTTTAATGTGATTATAGTTCTAATGGGGTCATCATCAGAAACTTGTATTAAAGAATGATTTTGAATAGGTGTATCATTTAATACAAAATCAAATTCTCTTTTATATTTAATGCCATTTTCTATAAAAGTACTTATTATATGTGCAGACTCAAATACTTTCAACCATGAGAATCGTCCAATTCCTTTTCCTCCAATTTCTAATTTATGAGTACTGTCAAACGTTAAAAAAGAATCAAAATTTACCTTATTAAAACCAATACCATTATCCTCTATTTCAATATCTTTAGGATATTTACCTTCATGATCCAAATATAATAAAATATTTACAAATCCTTTAGTTAACCAATCTTTGTTAAAGGCTTCATATAATGATTGTAGAGAATTTGTAATAGCTTCAAATATAGGCATCAAAGAATTTTTCTCATTTGGTGTTAATGAAAAATTTCTAACGCGCGATATCAAACTACTTTTAAATGTATATTCTGTTTTATTTTCCATTTTATCTCTCACTATTTTCTTTGTACCCTGCAAAATCAATCTTCATTTACTTCAATGTTATCACATTACAAATTGGAAATGTATATATTTTTTTAATTTCTACCCATTATTCAGCACGCTTAGAATTACTTGTTTCATTGTTTCTTTTTCTTCCGGCTTGCTTTCGGCAATTAAAATCGTAAGAGTAAATAATGTTGTATTATCAATAAGTTGGATATTGTTTTGATAGAGAATCCCGTTTTTATCCAGAAAATACAAAAAACAGGCCGCGCCAATTCTTTTATTGCCATCTGTAAAGCTATGGTTTTTAACTAGAAAATAGAGCAACATTGCCGCTTTTTCTTCCAATGTCTGATATAATTCCACTCCGCCGAATGTTTGATAAATTTGGTTAATTGAGCTGTCAAAACTGTCATCTTTAGGATTTGCGAATACATCAGAACCAAACTCCGGTTTCATTTTTGCAATAAGCTGCAAATACTCTTCTTTAGATATTTTAACAGCTTCTCGCTTAGTCAATCCTTTTGTTGCCAAAGTTTTATTGTCATAATCATCTAATAACTCCAAGCCTTGAGCAAAATTTTCCAGCACCTTTGCCAAATTCTGCGCATCATCAAGAGTATTTGCCTGCAAAGCAATAGAACGAATTAACAAATTGAGTGAGTTTTTCAATACCTCTATTTGTTCTTGTTTTTTAGACAGACGCTTTTCATTAACCGCATAGCCATTAACCAAATATTGCCTTAAAACATTTGTCGCCCATATACGAAATTGGGTCGCTTTTTTAGAATTTATACGATAACCGACAGCTATTATAGCATCTAAATTATAAAAAGTTTTCGGTCTTTTAACATTTCTTGCTCCCTCTTTTTGAACTACCGAGAAATCCTCGGTAGTTGAATCTTTACTTAATTCTTGTTCTTTGTAGATGTTTTTTAAATGCAGTGAAATATTATCTGTGCTGCATTCAAATAGTTCTGCCATATCTTTTTGAGAGAGCCAAATAGTCTCATTCTGCAACTGCACATCTATTTTATTTTTTCCATTTTCTGTCTGATATATAACAATATTATTCTGCTGTTCCATTTACTTTATCTCCCAGCCAATAGCTTTCAGTTTTTCGCGGATTTCCGACTGCAAAGCGTCAGACTGCTTAAACATATCCGCAAGCTCGCCGGTCAGACGTTTCATTTTATCTTCAAACGGTTCGCCGTCATCTTGCTGTTCTTCAATCCCCACATATCGCCCCGGAGTTAAAATATAGTCCTGCGCCGCAATTTCCGCCGTTGTCGCCACAGCGCAAAAACCTTTAACATTTTCCAGTTTACCATTTTGAAAAGCCGTGAATGTATCGGCAATTTTGGCAATATCCTCATCAGTAAAATCTCGGTGCTTGCGGTCTACCATATAACCCATTTTGCGCGCATCAATAAATACGGTGCGTCCTTTTTGTGGTTTATTTTTGCTGATAAACCACAATGTAACCGGAATTGTGACGCTATAAAACAGCTGCGGCGGCAAAGCGATTATGCCCTCAACCAAATCAGCATTTATAATATTTTTACGGATTTCTCCCTCCCCGCTTGTTTGTGAAGAAAGCGCACCGTTAGCCAGCACCAAACCGATTTTACCATTCGGCGCCAAATGATGTATCATGTGCTGAATCCAAGCATAGTTGGCGTTGCCGGCAGGCGGAATACCATATTTCCAGCGCACATCGTCCTGCAGCTTGTCTTGTCCCCAGTTAGAAAGATTAAAAGGCGGATTAGCCATAATAAAATCAAATTTTTCGTGCGGGTGCTGGTCATCAAAAAACGTGTCTGCCTGATACGGTCCAAAATTCGCATCAATACCGCGGATAGCCATATTCATTTTAGCCATTTTCCAAGTGTCGGCGTTCGCTTCCTGCCCATATACAGAAATATGGTCGCGGTTGCCGCCGTGCGCCTGCAAAAACTTGACCGACTGCACAAACATACCGCCCGAACCGCAGCAAGGATCATAAACGCGGCAATTATCAAACGGTTTCAGTACCTCAACAATGGTTTTCACAATGCTGGACGGGGTATAAAATTCTCCGCCCTTAGTCCCCTCATACGCCGCAAACTTGGCAATGCAATATTCATAGGTACGCCCCAGCAAATCCTTGTCTTTGTCTGTTTCCGACATATCTATGTTGTTGGTGAATAAGTCTACTACATTGCCCAAAACCCTTTTATCCAAAGCCTGATTAGCATAATTTTTAGGCAAAACGTCTTTCAGAGATTTATTTTCCGCCTCAATAGCGCGCATGGCATCATCAATGATTAAGCCTATTTCCGGCGTATGGGCTGCAGCGGCAATTTTATTCCAGCGCGCCGCTTCCGGAACATAAAAGATACCCTCCATAATATAGGCGTCTTTTTCATCTTCAAAGCCCTCGCCCTCGGCAACCAGCTCATTATAGCGTTTTTCAAAAGCAAAAGAAATATAACGCAAAAAGATTAACCCGATAATTACCTTGCGGTAATCTGCCGCCGGAATATGTCCCCACAATTCACAAGCCGCATTCCATATTTGCTTTTCAAAACCGATATTTGCGTTATTTTTCTCCGCCATATTAGACCTCTTAATTTTGTAAAATTATAAACTGTTGCGATTATGATATTTGCTAAGATTTTAAAAGTCAAAATAAATATCGCTGTTTCCGCCAAAATCTAAGAAGCCGGCTATAAAAAAAACACCTGCAAAGGGGAGGCGCTGCAAGACTGACTACGCTAACGCTCCGCCGACGCATCGTTCACAGCCTCTGGCTGCCGGCGTTCTGCCGCCCGCCTTTCTCTCGCTCTCAAACTTGCTTTCTCGCAAGTTCGAGGACCTTTTAAAATGCCCACAAAAAAACCACTCCTAAAGAGTGGTCTTTATGGTGGGCGCTGCAAGACTTGAACTTGCGACCAGACCGTTATGAGCGGCCGGCTCTAACCAACTGAGCTAAGCGCCCGTCTTTATCAGCAGCGTTACCATAAAATAAGAATATACCTTAGTCAAGAACTATTTTCATTTTTTCTACTATTTTGCTAAATAAGCATACAGCGTATAGCAAGCCGCCAGCCCGACTAAAATATATATAATTGTTACCAAAACCGGCGCATAGCCGAAAATCAGCTCTACTAAATTGAGATTTGCAATACCTATCAGCCCCCAGTTTATACCGCCGATAGCCGTCAAAACCAATGCCGTTTTATCTAACCAATTCATTTTCTTCTCCTTATTTTGTTTTTTTTACCTTATATAAAATAAGCCGGAAGCTGCCGATTTAAACTGTTATTTGTGTAAAAAATTTGCAAATGATTGCATGCTGACAGAAAATCGGCTAAAAACGGATTATAAAAATTTTTATAAGGAGATTGCTATGTCTGCCACCAATAAAACTGCAGAAATTATTGCTACTTATTTTGGCTTGGGATTATCCCCTAAAGCTCCCGGAACCGTCGGCTCTTTAGGCACGCTTCCCCTCGCCTTTGTTTTGGCATATTATACCGGAATTTACGGAATTATCGTTGCTGCCATAATCTGCTTTGTCGCCGGAGTTTTAGCTACTGACGCCGTTATCCGCAACCAAGAAGAAAAAGACCCGGGAAAAGTTGTTATAGATGAGGTTGTCGGACAGCTGCTGGCTTTTAGTTTTGTTTGCGGCAGCCTTTATCAAAACACCCAAAACTGGTGGCTGTATATAGCCGGTTTTGCCGCTTTCCGCTTTTTTGATATTTGCAAAATGGGACCGGTAAAATGGTTTGATTCCAAAATGAAAAACGCTTACGGCGTGATGATGGACGACGTCTGCGCCGGTTTAATGGCCGGTTTTACGCTTTATTTACTTGTTCAGTTCCTCGCCGCTTTTATAAAGTAAAGGTTTTTCTCCCCAATTTTGAATAGCTTTCTGAATTAACTCATCTGCCCCAAACTGCGAAGCATAGGAGTTAATTTTATGTTTAACCGCCATATTTTTGGCATTTGCTTTAGTAAATACCTTGCTGTCCAGCTGCTTAATTACCTCAGCGGTTTCTTCAGTCTGCGGCATTTCGGAAACCCTTGCATACATATAAACCAAAGATTTATAATAGTACAAAGTATCCAGCTGTCCGGTGTTGGCAGGCAGTCCGGCATAAACCTTGGCCGCGCCCAGCAAAGTTTTATCATCTGTTTCCGTATAGTCCAAACGCGGCAGCGAGTCAGAGCCTTTTGCCAAAGCCGCAAACATCTCCGGATATCCGGCATTCAGAGTCAGCTGCAGATACATTTTATGATTTTCATAAGCCTGCACATAGTTGCGGCTCAGTTTGGAATATTCCAGCTCAAACAGCCCCTCATTCTTCGGCAGCATTTTGCGTACGGCATTCCACAAAATTTTAACCTGCGGAATATTATTATTTTCTATTGCATAATCCAGCAGCATTTTATCATCGGCATCGCGGTACAGCAAAACTTCCGGCGGCAGCGTTTTTATCTCTTTTTCTTTCAGCTCGTCGGTCATCTGTTTTTCGCGTAGAATAAAGTTTTTATCAAACAAATTATTGTGATAAGACGCATACTCATAGCTGAATTTTTTTCCGTCGGTTAAAGCTTCGGTCAGCAAAGGCTTCATTTCCGGCTGAGTTTTAACCGCCTGCCGAATAAGCTTTTCTATATTATCCAAAGGATAGTCGGAACTTACCGCTTCAGCAAAAATCAGCTTAATAATCTGCTGCTCTTTTGCTCCGCCCTCCGATTTCGGGTCGTCATGCCAATAAGCGCCGTTATGCTCATCATCTCCGGCTGCCGTAATTTGCTTAATCAGCAAAGCCCGCTCATTTTCGCCGACTTTAGCGTACAGCACCTTATCCGGCGAAAGTTCTGCCGTCTGCGCCGCATATTGAAAGCTGTCGCTGTTAAACAAACACAGCTTGCGGCGTTCGTCCGCTTGAGTAATGCGGTATAAATTTGTAGAATTCATCTTGGCTACGCCCAGCAAATCGCTGATACTGTTGTGATGAATAACAAACAGCTGTTTTTGAATATTTTTCTGCTCCTTTTCACTATAGCCTAAAGCCGCTAAATCTTTAGCCAGCTGAATATCTATCGCTTCGGCCATATACGAACCGTAGCAATGCGTAAAAATCGTCAGATTCCGCAAGTTTTTTGCAGCTTTTGCCGCTGAAATTTTTTCTAAATTACCTTTTTTATTAACTTTAGACACCAAAGGCAGAATATATTCATCCAGCAAGGTCAGCGCCCTAACCACCGAACCCTCGCGGTGTCTGGTCTTTTCAGGAAAATACAGCGAACAGATATCCACATTTTTCCGGATTTCTTCGGGCAGCATTTCTTCAACGATTTTGCACATTCCGTTAGCCGCCTGAGCCGAATGGGCTGCGCTTCCCGGAAAAACTAAAACTGTTTTACGTTCGGTAAATTTATAGTTTTCAGAAACTTCACGCCAATGATTCGGAGCGTTATCGTCCCGTATTCCCATTACATAGTGATAACGATTTGCCACATTTTCTGCCATGTTATACCTCATCAACGCCTAAGGAGTCTGTCAATTTATGAGTAAGATAGCACGCAAATATAATTTTGTCTAGGTTTATTTATTCAATTCACGCCACTTGCGCACATTTTCATTATGTTCAGACAGCGTAGCGGCAAAATTATGTCCACCGCTGCCGGACGCTACAAAATACAGATAGTTTGTTTCAGCCGGATGAGCCGCGGCAAAAATAGCCTCTTTTCCCGGATTGCAAATCGGCGCCGGCGGCAAGCCTGCATATTTATAAGTGTTATACGGGCTGTCTATTGCTAAATCTTTGCGGGTTAAAGAGCGGTTAAGTTCTTCTTTACCGCCGGTTACGGCATAAATAACCGTCGGGTCGGTCTGCAGCAGCATTCCCAAACGCAGGCGATTCACAAAAACCGACGCCACCTGCGCGCGCTCCATACCGATACCGGTTTCTTTTTCCACTATAGAAGCTAATATCAGCAGCTCTTCTTTAGACTGCAGAGGCAGATTTTCATCACGCTCATTCCAAGCCTGCTGCAAAACCTCCTGCATTGCCTTTTGCGCCTGCGCTACAATTTTTTTCGGGCTGTCGCTGCGGGAAAAAGTATAGGTTTCCGGCAAAATACTTCCCTCGGCCGGAGTTTCAAAATCTTCTTTGCTTAAAAATTCATCATTTTGCAAAAGTCCAGACACTTCTGCTGAAGTCACACCCTCCGGAAATGTGATTTTACGCAAAAATACTTTGCCGGACGCCAGCTTTTGCCCCAGCTGCGCCAAAGAAAAATCTTTTTCCAGCAGATATTCTCCGGCTTTTATCTGCGGATATAATCTATGCAGTCTGGCATATAAAATAAAAATATGCTTATTTTCAACAAGCTGCTGGTCTTGCAGAGCCTGCGCTATTTTGTTCAGCGAATCTCCCTTATGCACCAAAAACAACGTATCTTCTTTTATAACCAGCTGTTTATTAACGGCATAATCATACAAAAAAGCTGCCGCCGCACCGCCGATTATCAGTAGTAACAACAACAGCTTTTTCATAGTTTTATTCCTTATTTTTTAATCTTCGTACTTTTTGAAAATCAAAGACGAGTTGGTTCCGCCAAAGCCAAATGAATTTGACATAGCGGCTTTGATAGCCTTTTTCTTAGGTTTCAAAGGTACCAAATCAATATCTTTAACTTCATCGGCAGGATCTTCCAAATTCAAAGTTGCCGGACAAGTCTGTTCCACAATGGCTTTGATAGTATAAACAGCCTCAACTGCACCGGCTGCACCCAACAAGTGGCCAATAGAAGATTTTGTTGAAGACATTGAAGTGCAACTCAGTTTATCGCCAAACAAACGCTGAACCGCCTGCGCTTCACCCAAATCACCCAATGGAGTAGACGTACCATGCGCATTGATGTAGTTAATATCTTCCAGTTCTACACCATGTTCTTTGGCGTGGCTAACAGCCATTTTCATAGCGCGGTAAGCACCATCGCCATCTGGACAAGGCGCAGTCATGTGGTGAGCATCGCCGCTCATACCATAACCAACAACCTCGGCATAAATATGCGCACCGCGGGCTTTAGCGTGTTCCAACTCTTCTAAAACAACAACACCGGCACCCTCGCCCATTACAAAGCCGCTGCGGCGTTTATCCCAAGGGCGGGAAGCTTTTTCCGGTTCATCATTAAATTCGGCAGTCACTGCATGCATACGAGCAAATCCGGCCAAACCTAAAACGTTTACAGCCGATTCCGCACCGCCGGCAACCATAACATCTGCATCACCCATAGCAATAATGCGCGTAGCATCGCCAATAGCGTGCGTACCGGTTGAACAAGCGGTTACACAAGCGTGGTTAGGGCCGCGCAGCTTATGATCAATCGAAACTGTACCTGAAATCAAGTTAATCAAGCAAGACGGAATAAAAAACGGAGAAATACGTTTAATTCCCACTTCATTAAAGGACACCGAATTTTCATAAATATTATTCAATCCGCCAATACCGGAACCAATCATCACGCCGGCGCGGCATTGTTCTTCATCGCTCAATTCGCTTGGCTCGTAATTAGCATCTTTCAATGCGTCATTAGCGGCGGCAACACCGTATAAAATAAATTTATCGGCTTTTTTCTGGTCTTTTGGAGCCATTACCGTATCCGGATTAAATTCATGTTCGCCTTCGCCAAATGGAACTTGGCCAGCTATGTGTACCGGAATATCTTTCAAATCAATATTCTCAATTTTACGGATAGCGGATTTGCCTGCCATCAGGCAATCCCAGTTATATTCTACGCCGCGTCCAAAAGGCGAAACAACGCCCAAACCTGTTACGACAACTCTTCTCATATATTAAAACCTCATGTTAATTTTATAAAAAAACTCGCTGTTCCGTGATAGACTAAAGCGAGTTTAATTAAACAAAGCCTTACGACTTACGCATTCTTAGAAAGATAGTCAATAGCATCTTTTACAGTCAGAATTTTTTCTGCAGCTTTGTCAGGGATTTCGCAACCGAATTCTTCTTCAAAAGCCATTACCAATTCAACTGTATCCAAGCTATCTGCACCCAAGTCATCAATGAAACTAGCTGTTTCAACAACTTTAGATTCATCAACACCTAAATGTTTGGCAACAATCTTTTTAACGCGTTCTGCGGTATCAGTCATTTAATTTAACCTCAATAAAATTAAAACAATTTTTTCAGACGTCATCGCCTGTGCCTTTTTGTTAGCACAATTTTATACGGTTTGACAAGCATTATTTTTATTTTTGCCTAAATAATTTGTTTATATCTGCTAAAAAGCACAAAAAAACAATACATTAGTTTCAACAGCAAAGGTGTATAAAGAGGGTTGTTTTTTGCAAAAAAGTCATTACATATACCGTATTTAGACAGAAAAACAAGGAGATTATCATGAAAATTGCCATAATCGGCAGCGGATTGGTCGGCAGCACCTCCGCCTATTCTTTAGCGGCGGCTGGATTAGCGCGGGAGCTGGTTTTATGCGATATCAACCGCAACCGAGCCGAGGCCGAAGCCTTAGATATTTTACACGCCACGCCCTACACCTTTCCCTGCAGCATAAAATCCGGCACCTATAAAGATATGAGCGGCGCCGATATCATCATTATTACCGCGGGCATTCATCAGAACCCCGGCGAAACCCGCCTGAACCTATTTGAAAAAAACGCGGAAATTTTCAAAGACATCGTAAAAGGCATTGCCGCCTATGCAGCGGATTCACTAATTTTGGTTGCCTCCAATCCGGTTGACTTGCTGACATCTTATTTAGCCAAAGAAGCCAAGCTGCCGGTTTCGCGCATTATCGGCTCCGGCACAATCTTAGACACCGCGCGGTTCCGCACAATTTTAGGCAGCTACTTAAGATTGGCACCCCAGTCCATCCATGCCTATGTGCTGGGCGAACACGGAGACAGCGAGGTTTTAATCTGGTCGGCGGCTTTAGCCGGCAACATGCCGCTGGAATCTTACGCCGCCGAAGCCGGAATTTCGCTGAATGCTGAAATTAAAAACCACATAGACAGTGAAGTCCGCAACGCCGCCTACAAAATCATTGCCGGCAAAGGCGCCACTTATTATGGGATTGCCGCCGGCTTAACCAGAATCTGCAAAGCTATTGCCTATAATGAAAACGCCATTCTGACCGTTTCCGCCCTGCACAATGAAATAGAGGGCGTAAAAGACATCTGCCTTTCGCTGCCTGCAGTTATAAACCGCGGCGGTATCAGCCGCATTCTATATCCGGAACTTTCGGCTTCCGAACACGCCTTGCTGCGGCAAAGCGCCGAAAAAATCCGCGACTATGTGCATACCTGAGCAGGCTAGATTTTCATCAGAATCGGATTATGCACCGGCGGCTGCTTCTCACGGATTTCAATAGCGGCCAGCAAATCTTGCTTGGCGGCTTCATACTCCGCTTCATCGTCATAATGCACAACCGCCAGCGGAGTGCGTCCGGCCTCTGCTGCATCGCCGATTTGGGCAAATTCCGTATATCCGGTAGCCAGATTCAGCTTTTGATCCGGAACCGTACGTCCGCCGTGCAGCTTTATAATGCTGACGCCGACTGCACGGGTATCCATTCCGCAGACATAGCCGTCGGTTTCGGCGTATACCGGCTTTTGATATTTTGCCTGCGGCAGATATTTTTCCGGATTTTCCGCAAACTCCGGCGAACCGCCCAAGGCTGTAACCATCTGTCCGAATTTTTCCAAAGCCGCGCCGGAAGCCTGTGCTTTATTCAGCAGTTCTAAAGCTTCGTTAAAAGTTTTGCAGCGCCCGCATTGCAGCAGCAGCTCCGCCCCCAGCTCTTTAGTGATTATATCCAAACGAATATTGATATTTTGATTTTTCAAATAATCCAAAGCTTCGCGGATTTCCACCGCGTTGCCCGCCGACCAACCCAAAACCTGATTCATATCCGTCAAAACAGCGCGGGTTTTGGTACCGGCCTGATTTGCCACATCTACAATAGACTGCGCCAACGCTTTTGCATCGTCAAAATTGCCCATAAAAGCACCGTTGCCGCACTTTAAATCCATTACCAGATACTGCAAGCCGGCAGCCAGTTTTTTAGAAAGTATGGAAGCGGTAATTAAAGGAATGGATTCCACGGTGCTGCAGACATCGCGGATAGCGTAAATTTTTTTATCGGCCGGAGCTAAATTTGCAGTTTGCCCGATAATGGCGCAGCCCACATTTTTTACAGTCTTTTTAAATAAATCTATATCCGCCTGAGTATTATAGCCGGAAATCGCCTCCAGCTTATCAATCGTGCCGCCAGTATGCCCCAAGCCGCGTCCGGCAATCATCGGCACATAAACATCGCAGACCGCCAAAAGCGGAGCCAGCATAAGGCTCACTTTGTCGCCGACGCCGCCGCTGGAATGCTTATCCACTATCGGCTTGTCGTAGCCGTCCCAGTTCAGAATATCTCCGGAATCGCGCATAGCCAAAGTCAAAGCCGTAGTTTCGGCGGCATTGAATCCGTTCAAAAAAATCGCCATAGTCAGCGCTGCAACTTGTATATCCGCCACTTCTTTATGCGCCATGCCGTTAATAAAGCTCCGGATTTCTTCCGGTGCCAAAGTTTCTTTATTGCGCTTGCGGCGGATAATTTCCTGAGGTATCATGCGACAATCTCCTTAATATTGTTGTAAATAAGTTTTGAGTAATTTTTCCAGCTTCTGCGATGATTTTTCCACCTGAGCCAGCACTTCCTGATGATTTTGCACTTCCGCGGTAAGTCCGGTTCCCAAGTTGGAAATAACCGAAAAGGCCAAAACCTTTAAGCCCTTATGCACAGCCGATATAACCTCCGGCACCGTAGACATGCCGACCGCATCAGCGCCGAACATTCTAAACATTTTAACTTCGCTCGGAGTTTCATAGTTCGGTCCCATGGCAATCAGATACACGCCCTCAAACAGCTCGGTCTGCTGTTCTGCCGCCAAATTTTTAATAATTTCACGGGTTTCGGCGTCATAGGCATTGCTCATATCCGGAAAATACGGTTCTTCATGCGGTCCGGTCAACGGGTTGCGCCCGCTGAAATTGATGTGGTCTTTTATCAGCATCAGGCTGCCCGCCGGCATATTAACATCCAGCGAACCGGCGGCATTGGTAATAATCAGCTGCTTAACTTCCAAAGCCGCCAGCAGAGAAATAACTTCATCAATCAGCTGCGGAGCGATTCCCTCATACAAATGAAAACGCCCCTCCATGCAAATAACATGGTGTTTTCCGATTTTTCCGATGGCAAAACGACCTTTATGGCCGGCAACCGTCGTCCGTGGAAAATCCGGAATATCAGCATAATTTATATACAGCGGATTTTCTATCGCTTGGCTGACGCCGTCCAGTCCGGAGCCTAAAATTAAAGCAGTATCTGGGATAAACCCGTTAAGCTGCTGTTTTATATAATTTAACGAGTTATTCAGCATTATTCATATCTCCAGCTTTGAAAAAATTCGGCAAAAGCTCATAAAGCTTGTAGGTTTTAACTATGCCGGATAAATCAGCGCTGATAACTAAAGTATTTTCATCGCCGAACTCCAGAATTTTTTGCAGGCAGTTGCCGCAAGGCAGAATCTGCTTTGTGTCGGCTATCACCAAAATCCGGCTTATTTTAGTTTCTCCACCGGCAACCATGGCAGAAATTGCACCGGCTTCGGCGCAGGTTCCGCAGGGATAAGAAGCATTTTCCACATTGCAGCCGCAAAAAATTTTGCCGTTAGCGCTTAAAATCGCCGCTCCGACCAGAAAATGCGAATATGGCGCATAGGCCTTAAGGCGGCAGGAAGCCGCGGATTCTAACAGTTTTTTGGTGTTTTCCATAGTTTTACCCCGTATAATAAAAAAATATTGATTTATTGTAGGGATAATATACACTAAAAGTCAAGTTTATCTTTATATCCGGTGGGAGAAAAACGTTGTTTAAAAAAATAATTTTGATATTTTTGGGAATTTGCTTAGTAGCTGGCGGCGGTTTGACAGCCTATGTTTCAATGATGGACTGGAACACGCACCGCCAAGAAATTGCCGATAAATTTTCGGAAATCACCGGCAAAAAAATTGAATTTTCCGGTCCGATAAGCGTTGAGCTGCTGCCGCAGCCGACTTTAAGCGCGAAAAATGTCAAAATTATCAACCCTAACCGCTCTTCAGAGGTGCTGGCAACCATAGACAATTTAAATACCGAAGTTTCTTTGCAGTCGCTGCTGAAAGGCGCGCCGGACATCCGCTCGCTTTCGCTTATCGGCGCCGAAGTTTGGGTAAATGTGGACGACCAAGGAGCTGTTAACTGGAAAAACTATAGCAAAACTTCTTTCAGCGATTCGGATAAAAACACCCGCCTGCAGAGCCTGAATATTCAAAATGCGCTGGTTCACTTTGAAAATCCGACGGAAAATATAAAATTTGACCTTTCGCAGTTTAATGCCGATATCCAGGCTGAAACCTTGGCCGGACCATATCGTTTGGACGGCAACTTTATCAAAAATCAAGACCATTTCGGCTTGGCGCTGAGTCTGGGCAGCTTTTCCGGTTTGTCGGATGTTCCGGTAAACTTTGCCATTACCCACCCGAAATCTGAAAGTTTTCTGCGTTTTGACGGCGTGTATATGCCGAACGAGCAATATTATAAAGGCGATTTCAGCGGCGGTTCCAAACAGACGGCCGACTTTGCCAATGTTTTGACCGATATGCAGATTCTGGACAATGTTTATAATGTTCCGCTGCAGTTTTCCGTCGGCATAGAAACTGACGACAAGCAAATAAAACTTTCCAGCTTTATCATTAAATATGATAATTTAATGGAGGGTTCGGGCAATATGGTTATTCCATTGCATGCCGAACAAGGCAAAAACCGCACCGTCAGCCTGAAATATCAGCTGGTTAATCTGGATTTGCGCCCGCTGCTTTCTATTTTGAAAGCCGAATACAAAAACTTTAAAGCCAAAGGCAGCGTTTATAAGCCTGACCTGAATATCAATATAGACGCCGACATCAGTTCGGAACGCGTGGTGTTAAACAACAGCGACACCGGCGCTTTGGAAAGCGTCAGCCTGAAAGGCAGCTGGATAGACAACACGCTTTCGCTGGACGAATTTTATGCCGCCTGCGCCGGAAACACGGTTTTAACCATGGAAGGCAGCTTGGTAGAAGAGAAAAAATCGCCGCAGTATTTTGTAAAAGTTTCGGTAGACAGCAAAGATTTTCTGCCGTTTTTGAACAGCTTAGGGCTTAAGCTGCAGTCCTACACGCAGGCAACCTACCGCAATGCGGCGGCTTCATTCAACCTGAGCGGCAACAACAACGCAGTTTCGGTAAACGACATAAAATTTGCCATGGATAAAATGAATATCGGCGGTGTGGCCGGTGTCACTTTTAACGATAAAGGCAATTTTTATGAACTGCATCTGAACAGCGACAAGCTGAACTTGGACAACTATCTGCCGGAAAATGAAAAAGAACAGAACTTTATGGGCAATCTGAAAAGCGATATCCAAAGCCTGAGCTTTTTAAAGTGGCTGAACATCAACGCCGATTTGCATAGCGACAACCTGACTTTCCGCAAAAACAGCCTTAACAATGTTACTTTAAAGGCCGAAGCCAAAAACGGAATTGTGCATGTTACGGAACTTTCCGGCGAAGACCTGCTGAATACCAATTTTAAGCTGAATACTGAAGTAAACAATTTAGGCAGTTTGGATATCGGATTTAAGGATTTAAATTTTGATATCCGCTCTTCCAATATGAGCGAAGTCAAAAACTCGCTGAAACTGCCGTGGCCGGATTGGAAAATTTTTAAGGCTGCCGATTTTGAAGCCTCCGGAACCTATAACGGCAATCTGCATGAGGGAACGCTGAAAGCCAAAGGCATTGCCGATGAGGTAAAGCTGGAATACGACGGACTTGTCAAGCAAGATGAAAATTTCGGCTTTGACGGCAAATTAGATATTAAAACTACAAACTTCGGCGAATTTGCCAACAATGTCGGCGGCAGTTTTAAGCTTACTCCGGCCACCCGCGGTGCCCTCAACTGCAACGGCTTTTTAAGCGGAGACAGCCAAAACTGGAAGTTTGACCAAACCTCCTGCCTGTGGGGCATTGTAACCTATCAGGGCAGCGGCGAAGTAACGGTCGGCAAAAATACCTATAAAGTAGCGGCAGACCTAAGCGCCGATGACTTAAATCTGGAAAACTTGCTGGAAATTCAAACTTCTAAGAATGTTCCGGCCATTAACCGACAGCAAGAAAATAACTTTTTGCAGCGCCCTAACCTGAACGCCGACACCTTTATTTTTGATATTTACCGCAATTTGTATCTGGATATAAATTTAACTGCGGCAAAAGTTTCATATCAGGGCAATTCCTTTAAAGATTTGAGCGTAAAAATCCTAAATTCCGAAAACGTCATGCAGCTGAATAATTTGAACATGACGGCGGATAATCAAAAAATCAACGGCAATCTGCTGATTAACTACATTCAAGACACTATTGTCAAAGGCAACCTGCAGGTGTCCGATATAGATTTAGCCAATGCCGGCGGCAGCGTTTACGGCTTTGCCTCCGGTACCATGACCTTAACCGGCAACTTTGAAATGCCGGCGGCTTCGGTCAGTGACTTTGTCAATAATTATACCGGCAGCATCAGCTTTAAGGCAGATGATGTTAAAGTCTACGGCTTTAACTTTGCCGCTATTGAAGAAGATTTAGCCAAACGCCAGTATTCTAAAGGACTGTTTCAGGTTATCCGCGACAACCTGCAGTCCGGCGAAACCAAATTTCCGGAATTTTCAGGCAAAATCAATGCCGAACGCGGCAGCTGGAAATTTGAAAATTTTGTTATGCAGAATGACAGCGCGCAGCTTGATGTCAACGGTCTTGTAAACTTCTCTGATTGGAAAATGAACAGCGACTTTACAGTAACATTGTCGGAGCCGGAAAATATTCCGCCGTTTACATTCAGCCTATCCGGCTTAATCAACAAACCGGCGTTGGATATCAATGTTGAAAGCGTCGCCCGTAAATATGATGCGCATTGGGAAGAGCTAGAAGCTGCCGAACAAGCCCGCAAAGCCGAGCAAACCCGAATTTTGAACCAGAATATGGCGGAAGCGCAGAACTATGTAACCTCGGTTTCATCCTCGGTTAACGGCTATATTCCGCAGCTGGAAGAACATCAGAAAAACAGCGATGATGAGATTTATACTGCCAAATATCAGCAAAAACTGGATAGAATTGCCGAAATTAACAAGACTTTGGATAATATGAAAGGCAAAGCCCACCTGCCGGACTTTACGGCGGATGATGTCAGCGGCATAAACACATATTGCGCCGAAGTTGAGCAAGAGCTGCAAAACTGGCAGGATGATATAGACAACGATTATAAAACAGATGTAACAGCCCGTTTTGCCCGCATTGGCGAGGATGTGGAAAATTATGATAAAAAACGCGCCGAACTGGTTGCTGACTATCAAAAAATGCTGCAGGAAAAATTTGATTCTCTGCTGAAAATTGAAGCCACGCAATTCATGATGCAAAATGAAGATATAAAAAATTATCAAACCAGCCTCAACGAGCAGAACGACGCACAAAATGCTCAGTATGACGTTATCAGCCAAAAAATTGATGAAGCTAAAGCCCTGCAGGATAATATTCCGGTTTTAGAGCAGAAAACCGCCGAGCTGCGCCGGCTGCTGCAGGCTTATGCTGACAATAATAAAACCATGAAAGGCCTTTATAAATCAACATCCGCTCTGCTTGACGATATCATCAGCGAACAGCAAAAAATTTATGAAGAGAAAAAGAGAAAGCAAAAAGAACAAGAAATGCTTGAAAACGGCGAGTTTCCGGATTCTGATGAAAATACCGATAAAGCAAAAGATAATCCGCAAGCACCGGTTCCGGCTGCCGAAACTCAGCCGAATGAGCAGGCTTTGCCGGTTGTGGACGTAAAGCAAAACCACATTGACGACGGCGCTCTGGAGCAAACGGTAAAAATCCAGCCGCAGGGGAATAACCGCCCTACTCTGCGTAAAATTACCGAAGAAACATCCGGCGGCAGCGTCAGCGGAACCATAAAAAAATCTTATGAAGAAAAGGTTCAGAGCGGCGCTCAAACTTCCGGCGGTCTGCTGAAAGAAGCCGAGGGAGCCATGCAGAAACCGTCCGGCACAATAGTTGTGAAATAAAAAAATCAAGGCTTGTTAAATATTTTTAATGTGCTACATTAGCCGTATATAATAATTATGGAGATGTAAAATGAACAGAAAACCAGAAGTTTGCGTGTTGCCGGTCGCCGGTTTGTCTACCCGCAATTTGCCGACAACCAAAGTTTTGCATAAAGGCTTTATGACCTTGGATAACATTCCGGTAATTCAATACGCCGTAGACAGCTGCGCCGAAGCCGGAATTAAAGAAATTGTTTTTATTTACAGTGATGACGCCTGCAAGCATATGTTTGAAAAATATTATGCTCCGGCTCCGGAATTGGAAGCGCATCTGAAAGAAAAAAATAAGCTTGATTTATTGGAAACCGTCCGCAAGATTATTCCGGCGGGGATGAAGTTTTCTTTTGCCTGCCAAAGCGAGCCTAAAGGCAACGGCCATGCGATTTTAATGGCTAAAGACATTATCGGCAAGCGCGATTTTGCCGTAATGTGGGTTGATGATGTTTATATCAATCTGCACGGCGACGGCGTTTTGAAGCAGCTGAGCGAAGTCTATGAGCAGAAAGGCGGCATTGTAGAAAACATTATGGAATGTCCGCGTCAAGACATGGTGCGTTACGGCGCTTTAGTCGGCGCTAAGCGCGACGGCAATGTTGTCAGAGCCACCGGTTTAATAGAAAAGCCGAAACTTGAAGAAGTGCCGTCCAACTACGCTTCTATGGGACCGTACATTATCCCTAATGAAGTTTTGGATATTCTGCCGGAAGTTACCAAAGGCACAAACGGAGAAATCAATCTGACCGATGCGCTGAACTTGGCAGCCTTGCGCGGAATGCCGATTTACGGCGTATTGTGCAAAGGCATGCGCTTTGACTGCGGAACTAATGCCGACCTGCAGCGTTCCAATATTAAACTGAGTCTGATGAACAGCGGCGAGCTACGCGCTTATACCCGCGAACTGCTGGACACAATGGATATTTAATATTTGCCGCTATAAATTTTAAACGCCCTTTTCAGGGCGTTTTTCTTTATCTTTTTAATATTTAGTATTATCCAATAAAAATATTATATTGCAGTTATTGGTTTCGCAATTTTTGCACAGTTCTGCGACCTTAGCTAAACTATAAGGCTGACAGCCCATCGCCTGCACATAACTATCCGGCGCCGCTCTGCCGCAGACTGAATAGCCGAAATTTTCAGTTACTACTACCCAGTTGCTGGGAAACTGCTGTCCCATCTCATATAGCTTTTTACAGCATTCCACCGCGTCTTTACCGGCAGGCATTTCATGATAAACATTCAGGCGAAGTCCAAACACATCCCAATAACGAGTTAAAACAGTAAGCCGATTGCCGAACATATCGCGGTAATTTTCATCCAGCATTCCCTGCGGAATAACTCCGGTATCTACCAGCTGAGGAGTGATAATTTTCACAGTATCGCCGAATGATTTTTGATTCAAATACAGAGTTTGCGCTTCCTGCATCATTTGAATTAACCCGGCACTCCATTTATCAACTTTCCACATCATCATAGCTTTAGAATATCCGGCAATTCCGCCGACACTCAGCACTCCGATAATTGCGAGAACTCCCAGCATTTCTATCATACTGCGGCCAAAGTAATTTGCGCCTCTGCCACCAGTCATCCTAGGCCGTGACGCACAGTCTGTGCCTAGGATCTTGTCGCACCCAGGGCGGTGCAATCCCTCGCCGTTACCTGCACCGTCATTGCGAGTGCAGCGAAGCAATCCACCTACTCTTCCCCTGCTCTTTCCTCTTAAAAATTCTATACTCTTCAACATCTTATTCCTCCTATTATGTGTAAAAAAAACGACCGTTATTTTTACACACTATAAACAAGACGCTGAAAAGTCTCACAAATCTGCAAAAAACATCGCAAATATAAAAAGTTATTGCAAATTTTAGCAACCTCTGTTACATTACTAAAAACAGCCTAAAAACTGTCCCTTTTAAACGGTCGTTTTTTTTACACACTTCCGCCTCTTCCAACGCTTTGATTTTACGGTTGACTTATGGAGTATGGCTGGTGTAGAATAAAGATGTAAATTAACTTAAAATAAGAGGAAAGAAAGATGAAAAATAAGCTAAGCAAAGGTCTCTCTCTCTCTCTGCAAATCCTGAACATCTGATTAAAGGCACTTTTTCTGCTGTTCAGCACGTTTTTGCAGGGTTTGGCAGAAAAAATGATACTTTCGGAAATAACGCATTAAGAACAAAAATAATAACCTCTCCCTCACGGGGCGATGGATTACACCGCCCTTGGTGCCACAAGATACTAGGCACAGGGCCTAGTATGACGAGTGCTAGAAGCGCAAATTTCTTAGGGAGAAGCATGATTGAAATGCTCGGAGTTCTGGCGATTGTTGGTATATTATCAGTAGGTGGAATCGCCGGTTATTCCAAGGTTATGGAGAAGTGGAAGCAAGATAAATGGATTCAGCAAGTAGAAGAGCTGATTTTTAACATCAAAGATACATATAAATTAGAAAAACAATATGGAAAACGCAGTGAAGACATTCTGCCCACCTTAAAAGAAATCGGCATTGTGCCTCAAGGCTTGTTAGATGATGATAACAGAGATTTGTTTAGAAACAGAGTATCTGTTACTATGAAACCTTATGATATTTACACTCGTTTAAATTTACAATTTGAAATATTGCCAAACAGTATAGCCGAATATAACTGCCGCGAATTATTCCATTTATTGCCGGTTTATACTGATATTATTTGGACTATAGTATTGTGCAGCGGAACATGCAGCAGTTGGGATTATAGAATCTGCGGAAATGCCAGACCGGCAGATTATGCTGTTGCTGAATGCGTAAGAGAAGATTATAATTTGCCGGAAGTCAGCGAAGCTTGTAAAATCTGCAAAGACGATTACTGTTTAATTCAAATCCTTTTTGATAATAATGTATGATTTATGTTTCGCGCAGGGATTGGCTTCATTTCTCTCGCCGCTGCGTCCTTACTCGCAGACGCTTACCGGCGTACTCCCGTCCGCCTCTCGTCATTGTTGCCCCCTTTTCTCTGGATTCTTTCCATTACTGCGCATATAACAAAAAAACTCCCATAAGGGAGTTTCTTTGTTACTTTGTTATTGGTACGCGCGCAGGGATTTGAACCCTGGACCCACTGATTAAGAGTCAGTTGCTCTAGCCAACTGAGCTACGCACGCATATCAACAATGTAGGTATTGTATAAAACATAATATTTTTATTTGCAACAACTTTTTTTCTTTTTGTGCGAAAATTTATATTTAGAGCCTTTTTATTATATTCATAAATCAGCAGCGGATGTCATCTGCTTCCAAAACCTCGCGGGCATGCTGCAAAAACATAATTTCATCGGTCACAAAGTGATGAATATTCAGCAAAGTATCATTATCAATGCGGAGAATCTGGGCTATTTTGCGGATAATCATGATTTCTTCATCCGAGATAATGGTGTTAACCGATGCGGCAAACCACAGGCAATGCAGCAAATCTATGGCAATCGCCCGCGTGCAAATCGGCATCAGGGCGCGGTAAAGCTCTTCATTATTGCGCGGAATATAAATTTTTTTCAAAACATCGACGGAAAGTTTCATCCGGTCAAACATTTTGCCCATAAAATCGCGTTCAATATACGCCGGATTGCGGTCGGCTTTGGCTAAATATGCCAGCACGCGAATGTATGAAATTTTTTGTTCATCGGTTAAAGGAACTGCATTATATAAATTTCGCATTTCAGCCTCCGCTTTAATTACTAAAAGTATCATTGAATTAAAAAAAGTGCAAATATTTTTATAAAATGAGGCCAAAATGTCATAATTCTGCAACAAAAATGCCCTTGACCATCTAACAGTCAGGGCATTTTCTTACTTAATGCGTGTTTTGCATGTAGCGCTTAGAAGCGTTTATGTAACGTTCACTCCATTTGCTGTCTATAAGCGAAAGCTTATAAGCTGCATCATCATAAGCCAGACGGGCGCTGTCGCAGAAAACAGCCAGCAAGTTCTCATCAATCTCATTTTGACCATGAAGTCTGTCACAAAAAGCCAAGCTTTCTTTTTCGCAAGCACCGTACTTTTTCCACTCTTCTGCCAAAAGCGTTTTAATCTCGCTGTTTGCAGAATTTTCAAGCAAAAGCAATACCGCGTCAGATGAAAGCGGAAAATGACCGATGTACTTTTTGATAAAAGCAAACCAATCCTCGCCTTTAGTCTCTAAAAATTTCTGAATCAGAAATTTTTCTTCTTCGCTGCTCAAACAAGAGGCATAGCCTCTGAAACAGTTCGCTGACAATTTTTTGTTAAACACAATCTCGTTTAACTCATCAAACGCATTAACATGAATCAAATGAAAAATATTATCCATACAAAAAAATTTAAATAATAATTATGATTTAACTGTCTTTGTATAAAAAAAAATAAATTTTGTCAAGTATTGAAAACTGAAAAATCAGCGAGTATAGCCGTCTCTTTCGCGCTGACGCAGACGCTCGCGGGTACGTTCGCGCATACGCTCGCGTTCTTTCGGCGGAAGCTGGCGCTCGCTGCGGGTATTGCTCAAACGCTCCAGCAATTTGCGCTGCATGGCATAAGACTGCCCCATACGCAGACCGTTCAGCAAATCGGCGCGGCTGATTTCTCTTTTAGCCTTAGGCTGATAGTGTTTCTGCTCTGTATTTTGCCGGTTATTTTCCTGAGCTTTCTGCTCATGCATCTGCTGGCGGTAAATCTTGTTGAGGCGGTTCATCTTTTTCAGCAGTTTTTGAATGCGGCGTTCAAACATCGGATTTCTTTGCGAATTTTCCATAACATTTTCTCCTTATTTATAAAGATATCACAAAATCGCTGGCTCTGCAAGAGCTGCAATCAAAATTTTTAGGGATTTTTTAAGATTAAGGCGTTAAGATCTATAAAAAACAATAAACAGGAGAAAATTATGGAAATAGATTGGTCTAATCCGTGGATAATCGGCGGAATCGCTGTCGTTATTTTGTTTTACGCCCAGTATGTGCGCTTGATTTCGGTCCGCAACAAAGTCAAAGAATCGGCGGCGGATATTGATGTGCAGCTGAAAAAACGCTATGACCTGATTCCGAATATGCTGCAGATGGCGGCAAAATTTATGGAACACGAAAAATCTTTGATGACAGAGCTGACGGAACTGCGCACCAAAGCCATGGCTAATACTTTTGCCGGCGCTCCTAAAGAAAAAATGGAGCTAGAAAGTCTGCTTAATCAAAAGCTTAATGACTTCAAAGTATCGCTGGAAAATTATCCGGACTTAAAGTCTAACCAAACCATGATAGCCGCCATGCAGAGCATGAATGAGGTGGAGGAGCATATTTCGGCCGCCCGCCGCTTTTACAACTCCAATGTTAACCGCCTGAAAAACGCTGCCGAGATTTTTCCGGGAAATATTGTTGCCGCCATGGTTGGCGTAAACTATAAAGATACGCCGTTTTTTGAAATCAGCGAGGCAGAAAGAAAGCCGGTTAACAGCAGCGACTATTTTAAATAAAGGTTTGTTATGACAGAAGAAAATAATAAGCAAGAAGAATTGCAGAACTTTTTAAAGCAAAACATCAGTCCGCTGCTGCAAGAAGAAAACAAGCGCCGCCAAACTTTCAGAAGCAAATTCTGGCTTTATTTCGGGATTTTGCTTTTTGCCAACTGCGCCAATATTTTGATTGTGCTGTTTAACCATTTAATAAACGGCAAGCCGTTTTCTTGGGAACAGCTAACCATTTTGGTGCTGATGTCGGCAGCTGTTTTATATTTTTTAGCCCGCCGCGCCAAAAGCAAGCATCTGTTTATTTTAGATGAATTTATCAAATTTTACGGCAATTGGCAAAACTGCCATAACGAAACTGCAAATATTAAGGCGGATTTTCTGCCTGAGTATGACGAAACCGTCCAGCAGTTTGATATAACCGGCAGCAACGGAAATTTAGAGCTGCAGAATCTCGTTTTTTTAAAAAACAGCGGCAAAAATAAAAAGCGCAGAACCGGAGGCGGCCTGCTGATTAGCTATACTTTGCAGCATACGCTGAACGGCATGGTTATGATGTTTGAAAAAGGCGGATTTTTTAAGCAAAAAAAATACATGGATTTAGATAAATATCAGTCCTCTATTCCGGCCGCCAACTATTTTTATACATTTTCCGACAACGACGCCGCTAAAAACTATGTAATCTGCGCCGCTTTGTTTGAAAATGTCTTAAACCTGCGCGATGAATTTAAAGCCAGCAAAGTTTATTTGAAAATATCGCAGAATCAGCTGTATATTTTCTTGCAGAACGGTCATTTTTTCTATGAGCCGAATGACAACATGTGGAAGTCGGCCGGTACGGAAAAACAGTTTGAGCAAACTCATCAGCAAATTGAAAAACTGTTTAATATGCTGGGAGTGGCCGAGGCTTTGACAGAGGCGGCAAGATAAATGTTTAAGCCGGCGGAAGATGAAAATTTTATCAAGCAAAAGGCAACTTTTGAAGCCTATTATGAAAGCGTGCTGCTGCCTAAGCTGCAGGAAAACGACAAAATCCGCCGCCGCTATTTTTTGATGTTTGTCATATTGCTTTTGCTGGCGCTTATCTTTTATCCGCTGGTCATCTGGGCTATTTTAACGCTGCCTGATGACAATACTGTAGATATCGGTGCGATTCTGTGCGCTTCCGGCTTTGTTATTTTGACGCTGCGCGGACCGATTTATCTATATAAAAAGAAAGCTAAAAACACAATCATGGCGGATTTTGCCGGATTTTTCGGCACTTTTTCTTATCATAACGAACAGCATTTGCCCGATGATTTGCTGCGTAACTCTGATTTATTCGGCAAATTTAATATTCATAAAGGCGATGATTATTTTTGCGGCAGTTATAAAGACGTAGCTGTTACTATTTCGGAAGAACTGCTGCAAAAAAAAATTGTGTACACCGAGTTTGATGAAAAATTCGGCAATGCTGCCTCATCAAGCCGCAGCCGCAAAAAAAACATATTTAAGGGTATTTGCATTTTGCTGACTATGAACAAAAACTTCAAAGGACGCACCGTGGTGCTGAAAGACCGCGGCATTTTCAATATGTTTAAGCATATTTCCGGCTTGGAGCGCGTCAAGCTGGAGGATATGTATTTTGAAGATTTGTTTGAGGTTTATTCTTCCGACCAAATAGAAGCCCGCTATTTGCTGACAACGGCGTTTATGGAACGGATGCTGAAACTGTCTGAGCTTTACGGCGGAAAATCTATTCAGTTCAGCTTTAACAACAATCAGCTGCTGCTGGCGATTCCGACCGGCCAAGATATGTTTGAAGCTTGTTCATTTTTCCGCAGCAATGTCAACAAAAAGAAAATTTTTCGGGTTTTTGAGCAGTTTTATACTGTTTTTTCGGTAGTTGATATTCTGAAATTAAATCAAAAAACCGGATTATAGCCCGCCGATTATCCTTGTGCATATCCTTTTGAAAAAGTTGCAAAACTCATTGCTTTTGGCTACATTCAACAAAAATATAAGGAGATGTATTTTGTTTTCTAAATTTGAACGTTTAGCTGCTTGGCGGTATCTGCGGGCAAAGCGCAAAGAGGGCTTTATTTCGGTAATTACCGGCTTTGCTTTTACGGGAATCGCTTTAGGCGTGGCGACTTTGATTATTGTTATGTCGGTAATGAACGGTTTTAAGGCCGAGCTTTTAAACCGTATTTTGGGCATTAACGGACATATTTCCATTGTGGCTTCGGCGGGTTTTCCGTTTAACAACTACAAAAAAGCCGTCACGGCGCTGGAAAGCATAGACGGCATAGATATTGCGCTGCCGCTGATAGAAAAACAGCTGCTGGTGTCATCTCCGCGCGGAGCCGAGGGCGCCATGGTCCGCGGTATAGAAAAAAATGATATCTTAAAAAAGAAAGTTATGCGCGACGGCTTTGCCCACATGGATATAGAGGGTTTTGAGGGCGATGTCGTGGTTTTGGGCGACAAGCTGGCTAATAAGCTTGGAGTTTTTGTGGGCGATGAAATCACGCTTATATCGCCGAACGGCAAAGTTACGGCTTTCGGCTCCGTTCCGAGAATCAAATCTTATCCGGTTATCGGCACTTTCAGCATGGGCATGTATGAATATGACGCCAACTACATTTTTATGCCGCTGGAAGCTGCACAGAAATATTTCGGGCTTAAAGATTCGGCAACCGTGATAGATGTCAGCCTGCATAATGAAAACGAACTGCCGAAGCTGCGGGCGGTCATTGAAAAAAGCGTGAGTCTGGACGCCTATGTTTATGATTGGAAACAATCAAATTCGGCGTTTTTCAACGCGCTTGACGTGGAACGCAATGTGATGTTTTTGATTTTAACGCTGATTATTTTAGTGGCGGCGTTTAATATTATCACCGGCTTAATCATGCTGGTAAAAGACAAAAGCCGCGATGTGGCGGTGCTGCGCACCATGGGGGCAACCCGCGGCATGATTATGCGCATATTCTGTCTGGACGGCGCGTTTATCGGCTTTGTCGGGACGGGCATCGGCGTTGCCTTGGGCTTGCTGTTTTGCGATAATATAGAAAATATCCGCCAATTTCTGCAGACAATTTCCGGACGCGATTTGTTTTCGGCCGAAATTTACTTTTTATCGCAGCTGCCGGCAAAAGTAGACGCTATGGAAGTAACTTTGGTGGTAGTGCTGACGCTGGTGCTGTCGTTTTTAGCAACCTTATATCCGGCTTACCGCGCTGCAAAATTAGACCCGTCGGAGGCTTTGCGCTATGAATAATACAACCTTAACCCTAAAAAATATTAACAAAACTTTCAGACAGGGCAATGAAATTCTTGAAGTTTTGAAAGATGTAAACTTAGAAATCCGCCCTAAAGAAGTAGTGGCTTTAATCGGTCCGTCCGGCTCTGGAAAATCCACCCTGCTGCAGATTGCCGGCTTGCTTGAAAATCCGACCGAGGGAGAAGTTTATATTGACGGCGAAAACTGCACCGGAAATTCCGATAATGTCCGCACAGCCCTGCGCCGCGACTATTTAGGCTTTGTTTATCAGTATCATAACCTGCTGCCGGATTTTGACGCAGCCGAAAATGTGATTATTCCGCAGCTGATTGCCGGAGTTAAGTATAAAGAAGCCCGCGACAAAGCCATGTGGCTGCTGCAGCGTTTGGGGCTGAACGAGCGGGAGCATCACCGTCCGGCAGAGCTTTCCGGCGGCGAACAGCAGCGAGTCGCGATTGCCCGCGCGCTGGCAAACACTCCGAAGCTGCTTTTGGCGGATGAACCGACCGGGAATCTTGACCCCAACACTTCAGACAATGTTTTTTTAACTTTGCTGGAAGTGGTGAAAGAAACCGGACTTTCGGCGCTGATTGCCACGCATAATATTGATTTAGCGAACAAAATGGACAGAGTCGTCAGCCTGAAAGACGGAAAGCTGATAGACAACAAAAACAGCCGTTTTCTAAAGACTACAGAAAATTTTTATTAAGCTGCTGAAACTAACTTTTTTTTAACTAAGATAGGTTCTAATTACAAAAACAGCGAAATCTATAATAGTGAAACGAGGAAAAAATGGGATTCTGGTCATATATAGTTGCCAAATGTAAAAGCTCCGGCTTTATTGTGCTGCTAATGGCCTTATTTTCATATTTCACATATTTTGCCATTAAAGGCGACCGCGGCTTTTTCCGTTATATGTATTTAATGGATAAAGTGGCAGAGGCCGAAAAAGTTAATGAAAATTATGATAAGCAGCGCCAAAACTGGGAGCAGAAAGTAAAGCTTCTCTCCTCTTCTAATCTGGATTTAGACTTGCTGGACGAGCGCGCCCGCGCCGTTTTAAACGTTATCGGCGATGATGAGTTTATCATTTTGGACGATGAATAATTTTTTATTATAAAGTTGACAGAAAATACAAAATATATTATATTGAGGCAAATTTTAATTATTCACTCATTTAATATTTTTGTGTATGGATTCAAAAGTTTTTAGCAAATCTAAGGTTAACGATGCATCTTTGGCACACCTTAAGTCTATCAGCTGCACCCGTAAATGGCAGGTACTCGCAGATTTTTGTTCTTGTGAGCAAAAATTGACTGTTCCGGCGCTCAAAGTGTTGGTTGGCATGTACAAGCGCATGAAGAAGCAACACCCGGTTCCGGCTGCCGCTGCTTGTGTTGAAAATCTGATTTTTCAGCATAACGCCATCCCGCAGCAGCTGGCTTCGGCAGATGATGTGCGTGAGTGGAATCAGCTTTTGCGCTGTTTTATGCAGTTATCCGGCAAAACGGAGGCTGATACTGATGACGGTGCAGACAAACTGCTTTACGATTGGTGGCGCTGCTTTGCAGCCCAGCATCCGGACAAGCTGAGCGCCTTTGACATCGCCCGCAAGTCTACGGTGCTGACAGCCGAATCTTGGAAAGGAATTTTCCCGATACAGCAGCTGCGCCGCGATGCGTCTGACGAAACTCTTTTGCATTGCGGCGAAATTGAAACGCTGGTTGATGAAGGAAAAAGCTACTATGTCATTCATTTTCTTAATAAGTTTGACATGAGCACAGCTGCTCCGAAAGTGAAAAACGTTATTTGCCGCTGGGCAGCGCTGATTCCGGCCAAAGACATGCAGGAATATCTGAACTCTACGGCAGAATCTCCAGACGATACGGCAAACTTCCGTATTTTTGCGATTCATCCGCTGGGGCTGGATTTCTTGATGCAGGAAGATTGTTTCGGCACTATAGCGTTAATGGAAAATCAGTTCAAGGCTGTGGTTAACGACTATCCCCGCGAATTTGAGCGTTTTGCCGAACGCGAACGCTATGCAACCTGCTTAAGCAATGCTTTGGATGTAGCTATCTAAACAAATCCTTTTTAAAAGCCTGTCTTATAAAAGACAGGCTTTTACTGTTTTTACTGACACTTAAAACAACGCATGACGATACCAAAATTATCTTTACTTTCCGGTTTTATTTAGTTAAAATAAATGTCGTAGTTAACTTAAAATAAGAGGAAAGAAAGATGAAAAATAAGCTATTCAAAGGTCTCTCTCTCTCTCTGCAAATCCTAAACATCTGATTAAAGGCGCATTTTTCGCCGCTCAGCGTGTTTCTGCAGAGTTCGGCGCAAAAAATCACACATTCGGAAAAAACACATTCAGTAGCTACTCTATAAAGGGTTCTGGATTGCTTCGTCGTTACACTCCTCGCAATGACGCCGAAAGAAACAACATCACATTTAAGGGTTTGGATGTCGTGCGTCAATACACCTCAAAACTCCTCGAAACTGCGGAGAGTGGTGTAGATAAAGTGGTTTCTAGCTGCGAAAAAAATCCTAGTGTACATTGGAGGTACATGAATTTTTTGAGACAGCGTAAAACTGCTTTAGATGCGCCGCTATACGCGGTTTCAGCCGGTCGGTCAATGATTGAAATGCTGGGCGTTCTGGCGATTATTGGTGTTCTATCAGTCGGCGGCATCGCCGGATATTCCAAAGCAATGGAAAAATTTAAGGTCAATAAAATTATAGAAGAATACACTTATTTTATTACCGGATTGATTGAGCATCTGCCAGACTATGAAAAATTAAATTCAAACGGTTCTCAGCTCTATTTAACTGAATTTGCCATTGCTGCAAATTTAACTCCAACAACATGGTCTAATTCGGGACTTACGCTTATTGATTCCCAAAATCATTGGGTTTGGCCTTTTGTTCGCAACGGCCATTTGGTTTTTGAAATAGGTATTATTGACCAACAAAAGGGTATAATTCTGCCGGACAAAACTAATCTTGAATATTGCCGAGCTCTATACAATAATGTAATGAAACCTTTGCATAGCGCCCTATATTATGTCAGTTTTTATCGTCATACGGTGGCTTCGGACTACGCATATTATGGAGACAATTATTGCGGCGGAGAAAATAAATGTCTTAACGAACTTACCTTAAATAAAATTGATGAGATGTGTAAATCTTGTACAGATAAATCTCCGTGGTGCCATATTGTTATGACTTTTTAAACATAGCCATACTTATATAAGAAAAACGCCTTCTTAATTAAGAAAGCGTTTTTTTACTTCAACGATAGCGGTATCTTGGCGGCGGTGGCGGCGGCAACGGATATGTGTATCTTGTCACAACCGGAGAGTTGTAGTAGATTACCGTGCCGTAAGGATTATTGTAATATCCGTTATAATAATCAGTATCAATCCACTCAATACCAATACTGCCGCAGCTGCTCAAAGTACAAATACCGATAGCAGCAAACAAAAAGAATAAAAACTTTTTCATAAGGCATAAAAATTAAAAGACATAAATATAATTCTATGCCTTTTAATTTAGTCTAAAATTCCATATTTGTCCAGAAATATTTTCAGTTTTCTTCTTTCAGATAATCTTTATAAGACACGCCGTCTATTTTTAAGTTTGTAATCAATGGCTGATAACCGGATTGATATGAAAATTCCAGCACCACATTTTTAGCAGCAATGGCTTTTTCCAACTTTCTGGCATTGTCTTCTTTTACATAAAAAGAATAAACTTCGGCAAATTCTTTTTTAGGGCAAGTATTGCCGACAAATTGTGAACAATCGGTTTTTTGCCAATTCGGCTGCAGAGCGACATAATAACCGGAAAAAAAGTCTTTGGGGTCATAGCCTTTTACCGCAATTTCCACTTTTTCAAAATGGGTTAAATATGTCAGCCGCAGCATATACACCGACAAAATTACAACCGGCACAAACAATAAAACAGCGCAGATTTTAGCAAATTTAGTCATGTTTTTTCTCCCACAATAACTTACCATATTTAACCAGAGCAAAAATCGTTGCCAGCAGCAGTAAGCCGGAGCCAATAAGATATATTCCTAAATAGGTTAAATTGCTTGCGTCGGCATAATAGTAAAGCAGACGGATAACCGCCGCCAACACCGCAACATTAAACAAGCGGCGGCTGTTGTTCAGATAGGCGTAAACAGCCAAAGCCGCGCAAATAAGCAAAGACGGAACAAGATTGAATACATCCCAGCTGAAAGTGGCAAAGAACCACACCAACAGCGCGAACAAAGTCAAATATCTGAAACGCGGCATTTTGTGATAATAAGCGTAGCCCCACATCAGCAACAAGCTAGTCAGCGCCAAAACAGATTCCACATTGTCTTGAAGAATTCCCAGTTTTAGCAGTACGCTTTCAACCACAAATCCTAGTAAAAACAAAGGCATAAAGCTAACTCTGCGGTGTTTGCGGTTTAAGGCATAAATAAGAAACGCCGCTAAAATATATCCGTAAGAAGACAGAGCAATAGTTGACCACGGAATATCCGCAAAAGCAACATTGGTAAACAAGGGACGGCAGCTTAGCGGAGCGGCCGACAGCAGCAAAGTTCCGCAATAAAAACGCAGCGGACGTTCTACGGTTTTATTTGCCGGTTTGGCGTAAATCATCCAAAGTTCATAGGCAAATATTAGACCATAAAAAACAGTCAGGCTGCAGATACAGTTTGCTGTAGTGTAGCTCCAGCCTCTGTCAATTATCAATATATCTTCAGCAAAAGTGTTATAGAGCGTGAATGATTTTGTGCCGACAAAAAGCAGTGGTATCCAAAGCCAGAGCAGACGCGGCGTGATTAAAAACAGCGGCCAAGCGCATACCGCCCACAACAGGCAAGCTCCGCTGACATCTGAACGCAGTTGGAATATTTGCCCAATCAGTCCGATTACCGCCATAATCAAAGCGGCGAACACTCCGCACAGCACTTGAGTCAGTATGTTTTTTTTGAATTTTATAGATAGTATCACCGCAGAAGCGTTGGCTATCATCAAAACTATTGCGCCGCCAAGTTTTACATTGTTTGGAATTTGTTCCCAGTTGGCGGCAACCAAAGCGATAATTCCCAAGCCGATTAAAAAAGCGGAAAAATAGGCTAAAATCATCAGCCAATAATTTTCATCGTGCAATTTTTCCGGCGTTTGTGTTGATGTTTTTTCCATTTTATTCTCCTTGATTTGCGGCTTTCAGCATAACTTCCGGTGCTTCAATACCCAATAAATACAGCATTAAGGTCAGCACGTCGCGCACCAGCTTAGCCATTTTCAAACGAGAGGCCGCCAGCTCTTGCGTTTTGGCAGTCATAATCGGGCAAGCGTTGTAAAATGTGCTGAATGTTTGCGCCAAAGTGTAGGCATAGTCGGCGATAATGCTCGGTTCTTTGTCTTTTAATGCGCGCATTACCACACTATGCACCTGCGCCAATTTCAAAGCCAAAACCCGCTCTTCGTTAGCTTGCAAAATAACTTTGCCGGCAGTCAGATTATTAGCCTTGGCCTTGCGCAAAATAGAGTTAATGCGGGCGACGGCGTATTGAATATACGGGCCGGTTTTGCCCTCAAACTTAGCAAAGTCTTCCAGCTCAAACACATAGCCGGAAGCAATGGTATTTTTCAAATCTTGGAACTTAATGGCGGCAACGGCAATCTGCGAAACCAGCTTTTCAATTTCTGCTTCGCCGTAACCGGCAACTTCTCCGGCTTTCGGCAGAGATTGACGCACTTTATCCTTTGACATTTCAATTAAAGTTTCCAGATTCATCACGCCGCCGTCGCGGGTTTTGAACGGCTTGCCGTCCGCGCCGTTGACCGTGCCGAATACGATATGCTCCAGCTCAACATTCGGCGCAATACCCAGTTTAGCCACACCCTCAAAAACCTGTTCAAAGTGCAGGGCTTGGCGGCTGTCGGTAAAATAAACAATTTCTTGCGCCTGCAGCTGGTCAACCCGCATTTTAATGGTGGCAATGTCGGTAGTGTGATAAGTGTAGCCGCCGTCGGACTTAATCAAAATTACTGGCGGTTTCGGCTTATTGCCCTCTTCCAGACGGATAATTTCCGCCCCGTTGTCAACCTCAGAAATACCTTTTTCGCGGGCAAGCTTTACAATCTCGCCGCAAGTTTCATGAGCGTCGCTTTCGCCCCACCACAAATCAAAATGCACATCCAGCTGCTCATAGTTCTTTTTAATGGCGTTTACCGATTCGCTGCGCAAATGCTGCCAAGCCTTGCGATATTCCGGATTGCCCTCTTGCAAAGCGGCGGTAATTTTGCGCGCGGTTTCTTTGGCGGCTTCATCTTCTTTGCAGCGGATATTGGCTTTTTTATAAAAAACTGTAATTTCTTCAATATTATAGCTGTTTACTTTGGATAAATCGCCGTCCTGATGAATAATTTCCGCCAAAATCATTCCCATCGGCGTTCCCCAGTCGCCCAAGTGAACATCCGAAACAACTTCATTGCCGGCAAAACGCTCTATGCGCTGAATACTCTCGCCGATAACACCGGAACGCAGGTGTCCGACGTGCATTTCCTTAGCCACATTCGGACCGCCGAAATCCAAAACCACCTTATGCGGATTCTCAATCATGCCGCAGCCCAGACGCTCATCCGCCGCCATTTTATCCATAGTTTCGGCAATAAAATCATTAGTCAGTTTAATATTGATAAAGCCCGGTCCGTCAACCGAAACAGCGATAATTTCCGGACAGTTTTTCAACTCATCAGCAATCGCCTGAGCTATTTCCCGCGGATTTTTATGGGCAATTTTCGCCAGCGCCAATGCACCGTTGCATTGAAAATCGCTTAAATCGGCGCGGTCGGAGACTTTTACGGCCGCAAAACGGGTGTCTAAGCCCAATTTTTCAAAAATCTTTGTTAAGTCAGCATTTAATTTATTTTCCGGTTGAAGATTCATTTTTTATTCCTTTTTTATTTACACATTTATAATAAGCATGGCTTGGCAGCAGCAATTTGCCGTCCAGATGAGTTTTTTGCAAAAATTCCGCATAGTCTCCTGTCCCTTGTTTAATACACTCTGCCGTGGCAAGTTCTTGTAATTCCTCATCGCTGCTCCATAAACCGTTATAGCAGACCACAGGGGCTTCCGGCTTTGAGGGACCGCTGTACAGCAAGGCCGCATCCTGAACTCCGGGGTTGCGGCGGCGGTCAATATAGGGATTTAAAAGACTGCATCCGCACAAACTCAGCATAAATATCGTGCTTATTGCAAATTTTAGACTAGACAATTTAAAAAACTCCATTAAATTATACTTTCAGTAAAAGGTATAATATACAAAGAATATTAAAATGAAAAGCGAAAATAAATATATTGGTGATGATAAGTTCAAAAAATTTTTGGAACACTATAATTGCCCTACTCCCTTAGAGGTAGTAAAGCTGCGTTTTGCCGGTGCTGTCTGCAGCCCCAACAGCGAGCTGCGCCCGACCGACGTAATAGCCTCTTTTTGGCAGAATAATCTGGCGCCGCGTCTGGAAACTAAAAACGAAGCCGAACTGTTCTTTAAATTTTTCATGGGGTTATGGGATGAAATGTTTGAGCTGGTTTCGGCCAACAGCATTGTTTTGCCGCGCATAGAGCCGGCAGACGACCTTATAACCGTCTGCGAAGACCGCTACAATGAGCTGGAGCTCGGTTTTGTAGAGGGCTTTTGGGGCGGCAAAGAAGATATCAAAGTGCCGGCTTATATTGCCGAAGTGATAGATTCTCTGACTCAGCTGGCTGAGGTATACCGCTCGCTGGTCGGCAAAATCAGCCCCGAAAAAAGCAATAAAAATGTTTTTGACGCAATTATTCAATGTGATAAAATGGCGGCTAAATCAATCAATATGCTGATAGAACACTATGTTTTACCGCATATTGACAGCCTGCGCCGCGTTGTTAACTAATATTAAGGAGAAAAAAATGGAATTGTTAGAAGGTCTGAAAACCCGCCGTTCGGTTCGTTTATATGACACAACCAAAAAAATTCCGCATGAAGATATAGAAAAAATTTTAGATGCCGTTTCATATTCGCCGTCTGCCCACAATAAGCAGCCGTGGGAATTTTTAGTAATTGAAGATGCTGAAAAATTAGCTTCTCTGCGCACAATTCAGCCGTGGACATCGTTTGCTAAAAACGCCTCCTGCGCCATCATTGTCTGCAGCAACACCGATGAAGCCTTTCACCGCGATAAAGAAAATGAAAAATGGTCGTATGCCGATGTTGACGGCACTATTGCCGCTTACGGCGTGCTGCTGGCGGCTCATGCTTTGGGCTACGGCGCATGTTTTTGCGGCGCTGCT
Organism: uncultured Alphaproteobacteria bacterium; assembly: GCA_934271715.1. Classification (GTDB taxonomy): domain Bacteria; phylum Pseudomonadota; class Alphaproteobacteria; order RF32; family CAG-239; genus RUG410. Next base: position 58,803 of record CAKQRZ010000001.1, on the reverse strand, counting down.
CCAATGCCGGTAATTATTGAGAATCTGCAGGAAAAACTGCATATTCCGGCTAACATGCGCCCGGTTGCCATTATTCCGATGGGCGTGCCGGCCGAAGAGCCTAAACAGCCTGCAGCCAGCCGCTATAACCCGCAAAAAGTTCATTGGGAAAAATGGTAGTTTTCCCTTTTTGGTAAAGGAATTGTAAAATGAAAAAACTTTTGTTCGCTGCTCTGCTGATTGCCGGTTCTGCTCATGCTGAAAATGCCGACCTCGGCAAAATTGAAAGCTATTTGAACAACATCAGCACCTTAGAAGCAAATTTTGTGCAGATGTCCAGCAACGGCGGTTCGGCCGAAGGCAAAATCTATATTGAAAAGCCAAGCAAAATCCGTATGGAATATACTGCTCCGGATCCGCTTTTGATTGTCGGCAACGGCGAATATATCATTTATAATGATAAAGAGCTGGATCAAATTACCAACATAGACTATAAAGATATTCCGGCGACCATGATTTTGAGCAACAAAATCAAATTTGACGGCAAAAATCTGAAAGTTACCGATTTTTATAAAGACAGCGGTCAAACTTCTGTTACGGTAGAAATGCCGAACTCTCCGGGAGTTAAGCCGATTACTTTAATTTTTGACAATGCGCCGTTCCGCTTAAAGCAATGGAAAGTTATTGACCAGCAAAATATTGAAGTTACAATTTCTTTATTTGATGCGGAACAAGATAAAAAATTAAGCGAGAACTTATTTAAATTTAATAAGAAGTCTGAAAAGGCAAGCTCTTCATCTGCCAGCCGCAGAAAATAGAATCAGACTGTTTTATCAAAAAAAGCAAGGACAAAATCCTTGCTTTTTTATGGTTGACTTATGGAGTGCGGCTGGTATAGAATAAAAATGTAAAATAACTTAAAATAAGAGGAAAGAAAGATGAAAAATAAGCAATCCAAAGGTCTCTATCTCTCTCTCTGCAAATCCTGAACATCTGATTAAAGGCGCTTTTTCTGCCGTTCAGTACGTTTTTACAGAGTTTGGCAGAAAAAATAACACTTTCGGTAATAACGCATTAAGAAGTAAACTAACAACCTCGCCCCTTGAGGGAGAGGGTTTGCACCGCCCTTGGTGCGACAAGATCCTAGGCACAGACCGTGCGTCACGGCCTAGGATGACTGGCGGCAGAGGCGCAAATTTTTTTGGAAGAAGTATGATAGAAATGCTGGGTGTATTGGCGATAATAGCTGTTCTGTCTGTTGGAGGGATTGCCGGATATTCTAAAGCTATGAATATGTGGAAATCAAACATTCAGCGCAATATGATTACAGAACTTATTCATGCAATGATAGAAATCAAGCCCAAACTCGGCAGCAATTTAGGAGACTTTCAAAATATCACATATTTAGTTAATGACCTTGGATATCTGCCGGAGGGAACAACTTTTGAAAATAACGCCATTTATGATAAAAGCGGAAACCATATAGAAATCCATAAATATAATATGAAAGACTGTAAATATTATGTTATGGAAATATATTTTATGGCTAATAAAGACGCCTATCTGCCGCAGGATAATGAAGAATTTTGCCGCAATTTAGTCTTAGCAATCCAACCGGTAGCACTGGAAATTAAGAAATCAAATTTTAGGCAAAATTTTGGAGAAGGGGTGAATGATGCTATACTATTTAACTATACAGATTTAGCCGACGCCAAACTGAGCGATATTCAAAAACGCTGCCACATATTGTCTAAAAGCAGCGGTGCGGCGCACTATTCCATTCATCTCTGGCCTTAGGCTTTATAAACTAAAAAATCCCTGAAACAACAGCTTCAGGGATTTTTTTTAATAAGCAGATAAAACTATCTTTCTACTGTGACATCGGTTAAATGAAAACTGTCAAATTCGCCGTCTGCCGGAATTTGAAAACGGCTGCGGCTTTTGGCAACCATGGCCGTAGCCTCTGCACCGCCCTCATAAATAACCGCGCCGGACTTATCATTAAAGGTTACCGAAATCAAAATGCGCGAAATATCATTTTCGCTGTCGTTTTCCAAATAGCCGCAAATTGCGTTTTCGCATTTTACTAAGCCATAAACTTTGACACCGTCTTTATCATAAGTGTTAACATCTTCTTTTTCCTTAACATCTTCGGCTTTTTTAGCTTCTTCGGCAACCGGAGCTTTATCTTCTACCGCTGCTGTGTTATCCGACGGAATTGCAGCCCAGCCGCCGGCCAATACCACCAAAATAACGGCAATCAAAGGAACTTTTTTGCCTTTTACGGAAACATATTTGCCTTTAATATATTTTTTATAAACGGCAATCAAAAGAACAAAAATTTCTTTAACGGCTCTGAAATATTTTTTTTCTTTAACTAAAGCCCCAACGGTTTTTGCTTTTTCCAGCAGGCTTTCCGGATTCAATTCATCGGTTTGCGGTGTTTGCTCTGTCATTTTTTTAATCCTCTAACAATAAAACCAACATTTTTTGCTAAGATACCGAAAATATATTGAAAAAAAGTAAATATTATAAAAAAACTGCCCTGAAAAGAGCAGCTTTTTGCATAATTCCTGCGGATTGCTTATTCAAACAACGGCACGCCGCGTGACAAACGAATGCGCTGAGTTTCAATCGTGGTAGACAAGTTCATCTTGCCGCTTTTGATAATACCGCGCACTTGGTCGCCTTTAGAGCCGTCCGGATTAGCAAACACATATTCAATTTTAGCGCGCTTAGGAACGCCGACCAAGCTTTGGTGCAGCACCGCCAAAATACCGTTGCCCACCAAGTCATAGGCCATTTCTTCGGAAATACCGGTTGCCGCGGCGTATTTTACAATAGACTGAATAGCATCAGTAACGGTGCTGGCGTGAATTGTGGACATAACAAGGTGGCCTGAAATAGCTGCACGCAAAGCTTCAGAGGCAATTTCAGGGTCACGAATCTCACCCAGATATACATAACGCGGCTTAGAACGCAGCATTGATTTCAGACCGGCTTCCCAAGAACCTCCCGGAGGCGTCATCTGTTTGCAAATGCCAAGCTCGCCGTTTACCGTATGATAAGTGCCGTCCAGCGGCATTTCCACCGGGTCTTCCAGCGTAAAAGCATAGCCGCCGTCGCGAATCAAAAATTCACGCAGCAAAGCTGATAGAGTGGTGGTTTTACCGGAACCGGTTGTACCGGCAAGCAAAATAAGTCCGGGAGCGCCGCTTAGTGATTTTAAGTATTTGAGCAAATGTTCTTCTATACCAAGTTTGTTAATATCCGGCACAGAGTGAGGCATTTTACGGGCGCAGTATTGCTGTCCTTCCAGCGTTACGGTTCTTTCAACACGGTAGTTCAAACCTTTAAATTTTACTTGATAACTTGGATTATGACCGTCATATGTATTCATAACTTGTTGCAAAAATTCATCATAATCATCCGGTTGAACCTGAATCAATCCGCTTGGTGTCTGACGCCCCCAAATGTAGGCCGTGCCATCCGGAATAATATAAATATCCGAAAATTCTGTATCATTTACTGTTGCCATTTTCTTTCCTCAATCACTAAATTGTTAATACTTTAAGACATAGTATGTTTTATCTTAAATTTTTGTTAAACCTATAGCTTCAGGATAAATATTTCAGTTATCCACAGTTAAATCAAGATATTTTTTAGCTATATCCCCCAAAATATATATTAGTATCTTGAGAGAAACTATAAATTGTCGGGTTGCAAGGGTTTACGATACTGTCATAATATGGTAAACGTATAGGCAGTAATCAAATTTTATAAAGGAACTGTTATGAAAAAAATATCCGTAGCTGCTGCTGTGGCATTATTGGCAAGCGCTGGTAACGCTAATGCCGCAGGCTATCAATTAAATGAATTTTCCGTAACCAATTTGGGGCGTTCTTTCGCCGGAATCGGTGTCGCCGGAGATGATTATTCGGCTTTGGGGTACAATCCTGCCGGTATGACTTTAATGAAACGCTCAGGTATGCAAGCCGGTTTGACAATGACCGAGGTTGCTTCTAAAATCCGCGGTGTTGGCAATACGGCCGGTAAAAAAACAGATATGGATTTTATGATTCCGCTGCCGAGTATGTTTGGGCAATATAATGTCAACGACAAACTGTTTTTAGGCGCAGGCGTCTATGTGCCGTTTGGTTTGGCTACCCGTTACAATCATGACGGCTTTGTGGCCAACGGAGCAACCGGTGTCCGCCGTTCGGAACTGGAAGTGATTGACACCAATCTTTCCGCCGCTTATAAATTGGACAATCATTTATCTTTAGGCATAAGCGGAATTTTACGCTATATTAAAGGTAAACTTACTTCAAATTTAAATAATCCTCTTACCGGCAGCCGCATCGGTTACAGTGATTTTAAGGTTTCCGGCTGGGCGGGAACAATGAATTTGGGTGCAATGTACGAATTTAACGAAAACACCAGAATCGGTTTATCCTATCGTTTTAAGAGCACTCAGCGCACCACAGGCGACCACGATGTGACTTATTACACCCCGTTAGGAAATATATTCGGCCGTTATGATTCTGTTTCTGACCCGGAACTTCCGGCAAGCTGGATTTTATCCGGTTATCACAAGTTTGGTGAAAAATGGGGTACAACCGCAACCGTTAAATATACGCAATGGCATCGTTTTTATGTATTTCCGGCCAGCACGACTGCTCCGATTAAAAACGGCAATCTTGATGTTGACTATCGCTGGAAAGACGCTTGGAATTTTGCTTTAGGACAAGACTATTACCTGAATGACAACTGGACTTTGCGCGCCGGTATCGCTTGGGATCAATCTCCGGTTCCAAACAACACCTACCGTACAAACCGTATTCCTGATACCGACCGTTTGTGGACATCTTTCGGCGTAAGCTATGCAACCGGAAATCATCAGTTTGACTTAGGCTATGCTCATCTGTTTATGATGCACGGCAAAGTTTGGAATTCTCCGGAACATGACGCTAACGCAAAATACAAAAGCTACAGCAACATGTACGCCCTGCAGTATCAGTACAAATTCTAGTACGCAGAACCTCTAAAAAATACCGGCTGTTAAAAATATCAGCCGGTATTTTTTGTTTTATTTAAAGTTGTTATCTCGTCTTATATTATTATATTATTATTGACTTATAAATAATTTTATAATAATATAGAGGCAGTAAAATGAGCAGAGGAACAAAAGATATGAATGCAATGATTCAAGCGCGCGTAGACGCAAAAAGCAAAAAACAGGCTGAAGAAATTTTAAAGCAGCTTGGCATAACACTTAATGACGCCGTAAGAATGATGGTAAATCAAATTATTCACAGCCGCGCTTTGCCTTTTCAGCCTAAACTTCCGGCAGAAGATGAATTTATTGCCCAAGCAGTTGCTGATTCTGAAGATGACATAAAAGCCGGACGCATTCACGGTCCGTTCAATAGTGCAGAAGAGTTAATAGCTGACTTAGAAAAGGATAATTAAGTGCGGACATTTGAATATTCCAATCGTTTTTTTACGAGATTATAAATTATGTAAAAAACAAGGTAAAAATATGGGTAAATTGCACACCATATTAAAAATGTTAGAAACTGAAGAAGCAATACCTCCGCAATATAAAGACCACCCGCTGAAACATAATTGGCAAGGCTACCGCGATTTGCATATTGAACCGGACTGGATTTTAATTTATCAAATTAAGGATAATAAAATAGTTTTGCTAGCTGCAACCGGCACGCACACACATACTTTGTAACCGGATACATATTCTAAAACGCAAGTCATTTTCGGTTGACACGGGGTGTTTAGCTGCTCTCCATTACTTCTTTTGCCAAACGTTGATGACTTCGCCGATATAAGCAACATGCGGAGAAAGTTTGGTTCTTTCATAAAAAGCTTTGGCTTTTTCATCCATAAGTTCCGGCTTAAAACTTTCTTTATAAATTATTTTGCATTCAATGGCTAGATTTCCCTCTTTGAAAATCGGGTTGCCTAAATCTGTAAATTCAGGAGTCAAGCCAGCCGCTTTCAGTTTATCGCCGTCGCGTCCGGAATGGGAACCGATATAGGTTAAAGCTTCTTTTTTAGCTTTAGGAAAACCGATAACCGTAAAATATTCATTTTTCTGCATAAATTCATTGGTATATCTTTCCGGTGCCACATAAACCGTAACAATAGGACGCCCCCACAGCATACCGAATTGTCCCCAGCCGATAGTCATAGCGTTCAGGCTGTCTTTATTACCGGAAGCCAAGGCTGCCCAATCTTCGCCAAACAAAACAGCCGGATTTTTCACATCGTAAATTGAAATTTTCTGCCAGTCTTCGCCCATTTTAGCAGTGCTGTCGGCATAAGCCGGTAAGCAGGCTGATATAAACAGGGCAATAGCCAAAATATATTTTTTCATTTTTATTTCTCTTCATAAATAATACTTTTAGCAATATTATAAAAAATTTTGCACAATAGCAAACTAAAAAATGCTGTCCAGCAAGCCCTCTAAAGTAGAGGGAGATGACTTAGTTTTTACCTTCGGTTCGTCGGCTAAATCTTCTTCCTCTATCAAGTCGCCGATACTGTCAGCTGAAGCATTGTCATCAATCAGCGCGCCGATGTCGTCAGTTTCATCGGAAAGCGGTCTGATATTGTGCGCCGCCAGCATTACATCGTGCCAAATTTCCGCCGGAATAGTGCCGCCGCCGACTTTATTCATCGGCTTTTCGTTGTCGTTGCCGACCCAAACCGCCGCCACATAGCCGCCGGCCCAGCCCACAAACCAAGCGTCGCGGTAGTTTTGCGTGGTTCCGGTTTTTCCGGCGGCAAAATACGGAAGCTGCGCTTTTTTACCGGTACCGCGGGTAATAACGTGACTTAGCATCTGCGCCATTTGCTTAACAATATTGCCGGCGATAATCTGCTTTTGCTTGTCAGGCTGGCGCACATAAAGCTGATGGCCGTCTTTGCTGGAAATCTCGTTAATTGCATGCGGCCAAACCGCATAGCCTCCGTTAGCCAGCACGGCGTATGCTGCCGCCATATCTAATACTTTAACGCCGTTTGTTCCCAAAACCATGGACGGAGTCAAGTTTAGCTTGGTGCTGATACCCATTTTGCGGGCGTTGGCGGCAATATCCTTTAGATACAGTTCCTTAGAAAGCGCCGCTGTCGCCACGTTTAGTGAATGGGTGAGGGCAAAATCCAAAGTAACATTGCCGTAATAGCGCTTGCTGTAATTTGACGGCTGCCATTTGCCGATTTTGAGCGGTGCGTCATTAACCATACTATCCAGCGCAAAGCCGTATTGCAAAGCCGTGAGATAAACAAAAGGCTTGAACGCCGAGCCTGATTGGCGGATAGCCTGCACCGCGCGGTTAAATTGGCTGCGGTTATAATCCATGCCGCCGACCATGGCTTTAATAGCACCGCTGTAGTCTATAACCACAACCGCGCCCTCGCTGACGTTTTTGCCTTTAGCGCCCCAAATATGCGAACGCAGGATTTTTTCGGCGCTTTCCTGCAGTTTTTGGTCCAGAGTTGTCATAACATTTATATCAACCGAACGTTCGCCGATATAGCTGTTGACTTCGTCATAAACATATTGAGCAAAGTGCTTGCCGCCGCTGACGCGGTATTGCTGGCCGTTGCTGACAGGCAAAGTTTTGGCGGAAGCGTATTGCTTTTGATTTATATAATCGCATTCCAGCATATTGTGCAGAACCACATTGGCGCGTTCCAGCGATTTTTCACGGTTTAAAATCGGGTTGTAGCTGTTCGGGGCTTTAAGCATGCCCGCCAAAATCGCCGCCTCGCGCAGGTTTAAATCGCCGGCGCTTTTATTGAAATACCAGTTGGCGGCCGCTTCCGCGCCATAGGTGCCGGAGCCAAAGTATACACGGTTCAAATACAGCGCCATAATCTGATTTTTCGTCAGCTTATTTTCCAGCCAAAATGCCAGCAGCAGCTCCTGAACTTTACGTTTAATATTTTTGTTCGGCGTTAAAAAGATGTTTTTCGCCACCTGCTGCGTAATAGTGGAGGCGCCTTGAGCATAGCGGCCGCGGAACAGATTGGTAACCATGGCGCGCCCAAAGCCCCAGACATCAAAGCCGAAGTGTTTGTAAAAGCGGCGGTCTTCGGTGGCAATAATGGCGTTGGTCAAATTTTTCGGCAGATTATCCGGATATATCACTTCAGCATAGACATTGCCGAATGAAGCGATATCACTGCCGTTTTCTGCCATAATCGTGGTTGACGGCTGGCGTGTCTGCGCCACGGCCTTGGCAATATCCGGCATGGTAAAGTAGCAATACGCCACATAAGAGCCGACAGCAATAAACAAAAACAGTCCCAGCCACAAGCCGAGAATAAACAAAACTTTCCATAGCGAAGAACCGCCTTTTTTCTTTTTTGACGAGCGTTTTTTCTTAGGCGCCGATTTCTTTTTGGCAGCGCTTTTCGCTTTGGTTTTGCGCACGGTATCTTCTAAAATTACCAAACCTTTTTTGAGTTTGCGGCGGATTTTTTGTTTTACGTTTTGCGGCATTTTATTCTCTCATTTTCAGTCCAAAATCTCTTAGCCTGCACTATATATAAAATAAGTTAAAGAAGTTTTTATAAACAAAAGCGCAAAGAAAAATTTTTAATGCTTGGCGAATGCTTAAAAAGCCGCTATATTGACGGACAAGGAGAAAATAAAAATGGCAAAAGTTTGTTTGATTGACGGTTCAGGATATATTTTCAGAGCATTTTACGCCTTGCCGACCATGACGGCGCCGGACGGCACGCCGGTCAACGCTGTATACGGCTTTTTGACAATGTTCATGCGGCTGATAAAGGCTATTCCCTGCGATTACTGCGTAGTGCTGTTTGACGCCAAGCGCAAAAACTTCCGCAACAATTTTTTTGCCGATTACAAAGCAACGCGCGCCGAGATTCCGGAACTTTTAATTCCGCAGTTTGAACTGATTTATAAAACTGTAGAAAAGCTGAATCTGCCGTGCATTCTGCAAGAGGGCTATGAAGCGGACGACCTGATTGCCACCTATGCCAAACAGGCGGTAGAAGCCGGCCATGACGCTGTTGTGGTGTCGGCGGATAAAGACCTTATGCAGCTTATTCGCCCGCATGTGGAATTTTATGACGGTATGAAAGACCGCTTTTTTACGCCGGATGACGTGCATGAAAAATTCGGCGTTTATCCGGATAAGGTTATTGACGTGCAGGCGCTTTCCGGCGATAAAATAGATAATATTCCGGGGATTCCGGGAATTGGTCCCAAAACGGCGGCGGAGCTGGTTAATTTGTACGGCTCGCTGCAGGGCGTGCTGGATAATGCCGAAAACATCAAACAGACCAAACGCCGCGAACTGGTAATGCAAAATAAGGAATCGGCCGAGCTTTCGCTGAAATTAGTAACGCTTAAAGATGACGTTCCGGTTGAACATCCGCTTGAAGATTTTAAGTGTCAGGCGCCGGATGCCGCAACCTTAATTAACTTTGTCAACGAGCTTGGCTTTAAGAGCATTCTGCCTAAGCTGCAGAAATGGATTGAAGAGCGCTGCTGCGCCTTGGGCGGCGCTCCGGCAGCGGCTAAAAAAGAAGAACCGGCGCGCTACTTTAAAATTCAAAACCGCGATGATTTAAAGGCGTTGTATCAGGAAATCTGCACCGCGCAGCAATTCAGTTTTCAGGTTCTGCATAACGGTGTTGAACCGGAAGCCCTGAGCATCTGCACCGCCGAAAACAGCACCTGCTATCTACCGATTCCGCAAGTAGCGGGCGAAGCTGATTTGTTTGCCCATCACGAATATTCGCAGCTGGATAATGAAACGGTTAAAAAATTTTTGCTTTCAGTTATGGAAAACAAAAATATCCTTAAAATTGCCCTAGACTTAAAAACACAATGGCATTATTTAGATAAAATTTGCGGCAAACAGCTGGATTTGTGGCCGTATCACGATGCCGCTGTTATGTCGTATGATGTGGACAGCTCGCTGCACGAACATACATTGCAGGTTTTGAGCGATATGCTGCTGGATAAAAAAATCGCCCTGCCGAAACTGACGCAGAAAATCAAAAAAATAGACTTTTTTAATGAAGAATACGGCAATTATGTTTATGAAAGCGCAGACTATGCTTTGCGGCTTTATCACATTTTGAAAGACAGCCTGTTTCACGAGCGCAAAATGTATGTTTATGAAATGCTTGACCGCCGCCTGATTCAGGTGCTGCTGAAAATGGAAGATGAAGGGATTGTTATTGACGAAAACTGCATGGCAGAACTAAACGATGAGTTTGCCCGCCAGATGAGCCAATGTGAAAACGAGATTTTTGCGCTGGCCGGCACAACTTTCAACCTAAGTTCGCCCAAGCAAATCGGCGAAGTTCTTTTTGACAAGCTGGGTTTCAGCGGGGCGAAAAAAACGGCGGGAACAGGCAACTATAACACCAGCGCCGAAGTTTTGGAACAGCTGGCGGAAGAACACGAAATCGCCGCCAATATTTTGGAATGGCGCAGCTATGCCAAGCTCAAATCTACCTACACCACCGCCCTGCTGGAAGTAAAAGACCAAAACAACCGCGTGCATACCACTTTTTCGCAAACGGTAGTGAATACGGGGCGTTTGGCGTCATCTAATCCGAATTTGCAGAATATTCCGAACCGCTCGGAAATCGGGCGTAAAATCCGCGCCTGCTTTGTGGCGCGCAAGGGCTATAAAATTGTGGCGGCGGACTATAGCCAGATGGAGCTGCGTCTGCTGGCGTCGGTTGCCGATGTTAAAGCCCTCAAAGAAGCCTTTGCCGCCGGTGTGGATATTCACGCCGCTACAGCTGCCCGGGTGTTTGGGCTGAAGCCGGAAGAAGTTGACCGAGAACACCGCAACCGCGCCAAGGCCATAAATTTCGGAATTGTTTACGGAATCTCTCAGTTTGGCTTAGCCAAGCAAATCGGCACCACTAAAGAAATTGCCAAGCAATATATAGATTCGTATTTTGCCGCGATGCCGGAAGTCAAAACCTATATGGAAAAGACCATAGCTTTTGCCCGCAGCCACGGCTATGTGCTGACGCCGCTGGGGCGTAAATGCGCCGTGCTGGGAATCAACGACAAAAATCACCGCATTGTTTCGTTTGCCGAGCGGGCAGCGATTAACGCGCCGATACAGGGCGGTGCGGCGGACATCGTAAAACTGGCGATGCAAAAGGTTTATCAAGCCATGCAGGAACATCAGCTGGATGGGCGTCTATTGCTGCAAGTACATGATGAACTGGTGCTTGAAGTCAAGGCCGAACACGCCGGACAAACCGCGGCTTTGCTGCAGAAAATTATGGAAGATGTCGCCAATACCGCCGTAAAAATGGTGGTGGAAACCGGTATCGGCGACACTTGGGCTTCCGCACACTAAAATAACAAAAAAAGTATGTATTAACCTTTCAGTCATAAATTGTGTCGTATAAAAGCGATAATAGATTAAAAGGAGAATGCAAAATGAAAAAATATTTGTTGATTGCCGCCGGTCTGCTGGCCGCTGTTTCCGCCAATGCCGGAGAATTCCGCCCGTATGTCGGCTTTGATTATGTTAATATGACACCGAATTTAAAAGGCAGATATGAAAATACTCACGCTGATAACTATGATTTGGGCAGCCTGACCGCCGGTGTAAAATTTGTTGATTATGGCTCAATAGAATTTTTTACCGAACGCTCTGCACAAGAAAAGAAAGTTTTAGGTTCAAACGTAGCCCGCAGCCGTTTTTATGGCTATGGCGCCGATGTTTTGGTTGATATGTACAATGTTTCTGACGCTACGATTTTAGGTTCTGTCGGTTACGGACGTATTACTTCTAACTTAAAATACAACGGCAAAAACGACAAAGATACGGCAAACGCCCTGCGTCTGGGTATCGGCGGAGAAATTAACCCGACTCCGGAATGGGGTTTCCGCGCAATGTACCGCTATTCTTTGGCTGACGGCGACGCCTATAACAACAGCAAGGAATTTACAATCGGCGCCCGCTACTATTTTTATTAGTGAAGAAACTCGTCTAGCTGGTATCTGCTAGGGATTTTTGCGCTTGTGTACTATTGTGTACACGTCGCTTAAAAATTCCGTCGCATCTACGCCCGCTATACGAGTTTCTGCTAGTCTATTGTGTACTAGTTTGTACACGGCGCAAAAAAGTTAATGCGTATTAGCCTCATTATCCGAGTTTCCGAGAGTAAGTGCCGGTTTCATTAATTTGAATCCGGCTTTTTTACATTCTAATAATCAAACTCCCAAGTAAGCACGCAATATTCTTCCCCGGAAGCGCAGGCGCTGCATATTCTTTCTATATCATTCAATTTGATTTCACTGAAGCATTGATTTTTGCCGCCGCAATATTTATCATTAAAATAATAATTTGCACGCTCATAATATTTACTGCGATAAACTCCTGCATAATAAATTTGATTATGTAAGGGAACTAAAATATTTTGCCAAAATGCTTTGCATAATTGTCCGGAAAAAGTTTGCGAAACGGTATCTCCGCTTTCGGAAACCGAACTAGCGCCAAACAATATAGTCATAACCACTCTGTCGCTGCGGCTGAAAACAGACAAAGTATTGCCTAAGGTATCTGATACATTTTTATGCCCTTCATATTCGTCTGTATTTTTCCAGTTGCCGGGGAGCAAATTCATTGCCGCTAAGGTCGGCAATAAATCATAGCGGACTTCCTCGTCTTTCAGTTTTTCAAAGTCGCTCAAATGCTCTATAATTCCCTGTATTAAGTAACTGTATTCGCCGATGACTTTATTTTCTTTCCACTTTTCCATAGCTTTGGAATATCCAGCAATCCCGCCGACTGAGAGAACAGCTACTATAGCTAATACGCCAAGCATTTCTATCATACTGCGGCCGGATTGAGAAAAAGTACCATACCTGCGTCCCCAACACCCATCATTCTTTGGTTTATCCCAAGAATCTTGTGTGAACCAGCTTTTATTTAATAATAAGGCAAATTTATTGACTGGGTTAGAGATTTGTTGCAATAGGATTCTATGTACAAGACCTAGAATGACTGGTGCTAGAGGCGAGAGTCCACCGCATCCACCTACTCTCCCCCTGCTCTTTCCTCTTAAAAATTCTATACTCTTAAACATCTTATTCCTCCTATTATGTGTAAAAAAAACGACCGTTATTTTTACACACTCAAAACAAGACGCTGTAAATTTTTATAAAACCGCAAAAAACATCGCAAATATAAAAAGTTATTGCAAATTTTAACAACCTCTGCTACATTACTAAAAACAGCCTAAAAACTGTCCATTTTAAACGGTCGTTTTTTTTACACACTTCCGATTCTTCCAATGCTTTGATTTTACGGTTGACTTATGGAGTGAGGCTGTTGTAGAATAAAGGTATAAAATAACTTAAATATAGAGGAAAGAAAGATGAAAAATAAGCAATCCAAAGGTCTCTCTCTCTCTCTGCAAATCCTGAACATCTGATTAAAGGCGCTTTTTCTGCCGTTCAGCACGTTTTTACAGGATTTGGCAGAAAAAATGATACTTTCGGTAATAACGCATTAAGAACAAAACTAACAGGCTCGCCTCTTGCTCTGCCGTCACTGCGAGCAAAGCGAAGCAATCTATTAACCAACACTAAGTCTGCGCCTCTAGTACCTGTCATTCTAGGCCTTGTGCCTAGAATCTTGTGGCAACGAGTCTCTAACCTAGTCAACAAATTAGCCTTATTATTAAATAAAAGCTGGTTCACACAAGATTCTTGGGATAAACCAAAGAATGATGGGTGCTGGGGACGCAGGTATGGTACTTTTTCTCAATCCGGCCGCAGTATGATAGAAATGCTTGGCGTGCTGGCCATTATCGGCGTGTTGAGCGTGGGCGGGATTGCCGGATATTCCAAAGCTATGGAGCAATACAAAATCAATAAAGCTATTGATGGTTATTCTCATATACTTTTTGGCATAACAGAACACCTGCAATACATAAAAAAACAAAAAAATGGCACACATTTTAATGAATTTTTTAGAAATATAAATCTGCTTCCGCCTGAATGGCCATATTTACACGACAATTTAGGCAATTATTTCAATATTTACCTTCGCAGCAATGACTTAGTATTTGATATGTACCTAGGCGGCTGGGTAACAAATGAGGATGGAAAATCTGTATCTGCAAATTTTTCTCATAGCTTATGTGAAAAGTTTGTGCAAAATATAGCAACTCCTTTACACTCATCCTTAAAATATGTTTTGATATTTCCTATAGCTGTCGCTTTTTATGGGGATAGTTATTGCAACGGTGCCGATAAAAAATGTTTTAATCAATTATCTTTATCTGATATAAACAAATATTGTTCCGGATGTGCTAAAGATGATGCCTGTGCCGTTGTATTGACATTTTAATTGGCTAATATTATTTACCTCCTTACGGGGCGTGGTTTTAAATAGCACACTCTGTCAAGCAATGCGGATAATGAGGCTAATACGAAGATTTTTTCGCAGTATACAACGAGGTACACAAGCACAACCGGTACAAGCATGCAGAAACTCGGATAATGAGCTTAATGCGAAGTAAGATTTTTTCGCGGTGTACAAACTAGTACATAAGAAAAAATCTTACCAGCAGAAAGCCATTAGGCGAGTTTCTGCATTAGACGAGTTTACCAGTCTATTTTTCTATCCAGCTCTTCCAACATATCAATATACGATGAAATCAGGGATAGACCATATTCCCAAAAATCCGGACTGTTCGGATTTAAACCAAACGGAGCCAAAATCTTGTCATAGTCTTCCAATGCAGTTTTAGAAAGCATATCCAAATATTTGTCGGCAAAATTTTCCACCTTGCCGGATTGGCTGACCTGATACAACGAGTTTACAAAACAATCGGCAAATGAATAGGCGTAAACATAGAATGGCAGGAAGAAGAAGTGTCCGACCATAGACCAAATATGCTTGCTGTCATCGGTTACTTCCACATATTCGCCCAAACTGTCGCGCATTTCTTCCAGCCAGATTTCGCACAGACGCTCTTCCGAAACCTCGCCGTTTTTACGCTCATCATGGGCGCGGGTTTCAAAAAAGTGAAAAGCAATCTGACGAATGGCGGTGTTAATCATATCGCCGACTTTAGAAGCAATGAGGCACAGTTTAGCTTTGTCGTCTTTCAAATTGCGCAGCATGGACTGGAACACCATCATTTCCCCAAACACCGAAGCCACTTCCTCTGAAGTCATGCGCGAATGCTCATTCAGCTCGCCGTTTTTCAAACGCAGCTGATGATGGCAGCCGTGTCCCAGCTCATGCGCCAAAGTCAAAACATCATTCTGCTTGCCCACAAAATTCAGCATCAAATAAGGGTGCTCATCGCTAATCGGTCCGCTGCAGAAAGCGCCGCTGCGCTTGCCGTCACGAGGCGGAACGTCTATCCAGTTGTGGTCAAAGAAATCTTTAGCGATATTGTACAGCTTCGGCGAAAATTCTTTATAGGCATTCAGCACAATCTGCACCGCCTCGTCCCAGCTGTATGTGGTGTCATCGGCAAACGGCAGAGGAGCGTTTCGGTCCCAATAGGCAATTTTTTCAACTCCGAGCCATTTTGCCTTAAGCTTATAAAAACGCTCAGAAATATCTTTATAGTGCTTTTTCACGGTCTGCGCCAAAACTTCAACTGTTTCATCGCTGACATCCTCGCTTAAGTTGCGGGAAGAAACCGGAGTTTTAAAGCCACGTTTTTCATCTTCAATGGCTTTATCTTTCATCACCATATTATAAATAAAGGTCATGAGATGTCCGTTTTCTTTCAAAACACGGTTCAGCTCTTTACCGGCTTTTTCGCGGATTTTCGGGTCTTTATCCAGCATCAGTTTAGAAAGTTCGGCATCGTTATATTCTTGACCGTCAACCGTATACACCAAGCGGGAAGATGTTTCTTCATACAAACGCACCCAAGCTTCGGAAGAAGTCAAAGATTTTTCAACCAAAATTTCTTCCACAGGCTCCGAAAGCTCATAATCTTTAAACTTGCGCATACGCTTTATCCAATATTTATAGAACGCCACATCTTTATTTTGCAGCCATTCGTCTATTTTTGCATCCGGCAAAGCGTTAAATTCCAGCGAAAAGAAAATTGCCGGCTTGCAGTAATCCGTCAGTTTTTCCTGAATATCCTGATAAAACGCCACGGCTTCCACATTTTTCATCTGCGTAACCATATTAAGGTAGGCAAACCCGCCCAAACGACTGGCGATTTTGGAGCGGCGTTCAATATCTTTTGCCGCTGTCAAAAATTCTTCAGCTGACAATTCCGCCAATCTGCCTTTATAGCGTTTGGCAAATTCTTCCGTGCCTTGGCGGTATTCTTCCAAATCTGCAGCAATTTTCGGGTCTTCAATACTTGTATAGTAGTCGCTTAAGTCCCAGGCCGGCATTTTATTTGTCATTTATTTCTCCTTTTTTCTCTGTGCTTTTTTGAGCATTTTGTTTCAGCAAAGCCTTAGTTTTTTCATTTTCCGAAACCGGAGTTTCAGCTTTCTGAGCATTTTCCGCCTCCGGTTCAAAATCCTCTAAAAACGCTTCCTCGTCAATATCAGAATTTTCATCCGGCTGAGCCGGTTCCGCTTCTTCTTTTGTATCATACTTGCCGTTTGGCTCCGCGTCATCGGCCGGCAGAACATTTTTATCCAGATTCAAGCTGCGGTGCTTAGCCTCTTCCAGCTCTTTCTGGCGATTTTCCATGAACTGCCGCTGCGCTTCCAAAACTCCGACATCCTGACTGATCACGCCGATATATTGATTTTCGGTATCAATTTCGGCTTCGCTTTTTGGTTCAAACAAATAGTTTGCCCACGGCGTCGGCTGTTTGCCGCGCAGCCAAGCCCCTGCCCCGTCAAAAATAACATACAGATTGCATTTTGTATCTTGCCAGATTCCGGCTGCCATACAGCTCAGTTCGCCGCGTCCGCAGTCCGAAACCTTGGTTACAAAATCACGCGTGCAGGGAATAAAGCCGCGGTTTAAGGCGTCGTTTTTCGGCGCAGCCGCCAGCATTGCCACCATATAAACCGTGACAAACACCAGCAGTCCCAAGCAATAATAGTACAATAACTTAAAAAAGCGTTCCATTAACTGTTCTTTCGGCAAAATTCTTCCAACTGAGCCAATTCTTCTAAGGTGTTGGCGCTGGCAACTTCTTCGGCATCGCTCTCAAACGCCGTGCATTTCAGCCCCATTTGCTTGGCAACCGCAACCGCGTCTGTCAAATAAAATTCGCCGGAAGCGTTTTTATTGCCGATTTTTGACAGAATAGAAAACAGGTGCCTGCCGCTGAAAGACATAAACCCTGAATTGCAAAAATCAATAGCTTTTTCGGCGTCTGTGGCGTCTTTAAATTCCACAATGCGGTCAAGCTCGTCGCCGTCCATAACCAAGCGTCCGTAGCGGGCGGCGTCTTTCGGGCGGAAACCCAGCACCACAACGGCATAGCCGCTTTCAACTTTTTCTATGGCGCGTTCATAAGTGCGGCGGGTAATCAGCGGAGTATCGCCGAAAATCACTAAAACCGTGCCGTCAAAATCTTTCAAGAAATCCTTGGCGCAGTTTACGGCGTGTCCGGTGCCGAGCTGCAATTCCTGCACGCAGGTAGGATACGGCGCAACCTCTTTAGCCACGTCTTTGCCGTCCGGAGAAATTACCGTAACAATTTCATCAACCGGAATGCTTTCCAGCGTATCAATAATACGCTTAATCATAGATTTTCCGCAAACCGGCATCAAAACTTTCGGTTTATCCGAATGCATGCGGGTGCCTTTTCCGGCGCCCAAAATAACTGCTGCAACTTTTTGTTTCATGGGATGTCTCCTTATAACTTTTTTAATCTTTAGCCGTTATATTAAACAAAACTATTTAATTTGTAAACACGAAGGACGCATTTTATGAATAGATTTTTTTCATTTGCTTTTATTTTGGCGTTAGGCTGTCTGGCAGAATCTGCCGCCGCTTCGGTAATTCCGCTGGCCGGACTGCCGGAATTTGAGGCGCAGCAGGCAAAAAATCACGAACAGCCGAAAGACCCGCTGGCTTTGCCGCCCGGAATGCCGGACCCGAATGATGAAGAAGCCGTCCGCGAATTCTTTAAAAAAAGATTTGAAGAAACCGCTAAAATGAAAATGGATGAAAGCACGCAATGGGATAAAGCGTCCTCTTCCAGCGTGGTGCCGCCTCCGGAATTTTATGACCGCCAAAAAGAAGAAAGTAAAAGCACTTTTGAAAAAATTTATGAAGAAACCTTAAAAGCTCTGCACCAAAATGACAAAAAAGACGAGCCGCAGGCCGAAAACAGCGCCGCTTCACAGGAAGAGCAAGCCGCCCGCTCGGCCACGCGCTTTTTTGTAAAAGCTCAGCAACAGACTCAAGCCATGCCGCAGGAAGAGCGTATTCCAACCGTGAGCGTAACCCTGCCGAACGGACGTAAAATTTTGGCTCCGGCACTGGAACATATTCCATATTTTTTGAGCTATATAGATATTCAGTCTAACGGCTATATCAAAGTTGAAGACACTATAACCATTGTCGCCAACGGCAAAAAATTTGCCAAAGGCTTGGAGCGCGTTTTTCCTAAATACACCTATTATCAGGGCAAACGCGGCCACCGCATAGAGCTTATTTTGGATGAGGTGACTGTAAACAACACCAAAGTTCCCTACACCGCAGAAGAAAACGGCAGCAATATTTTGCTGAAGCCTAAATATAACCAGCAGCTGGAACCCGGGGTTTATACCTATAAATTCAGCTATATGGTTAACAACAAGCTGCAAACCGCCGGAAATAAAGTATTTATGGACTGGAGCCTGACCGGACGTCCGCTCAACGCCTTTATAACTTCGGCCAACGCCATTGTTACGCTGCCGGAGGGACATTCTTTCCGCGACGCCATGCCGCTGGTCGGCAGCAGCGATAATGCAACCAATCAAAGAACCAATGTGTTTAATCTGGCTAAAAACGTTTTGGCGTTTTCAAACGTTACGCCTTTGCTGAACGGCGAAAAAATGGATGTGATTACCGTGATGAGCCGCAGCGTATTTATAAAAGATTACGACAAAAACATTACCTTATTTTTAACCGACTGGGGCAATATTATTTATGCCGGAGCCGGTTTTGCCGCGATTTTAATTTCCTTTATCCTATCGCTTTTCGGGCTGAAAAAAGAACGCAGAAACAAATACAAGCCGTCATACAGCGGCGCGCTTGCCCGCAGCATTGCTATCGGCAAATTTGACCGTATCGCCTATGTAGCGCAGCTTTTGGATTTGTACCGCAAAAACGCCATAGACCTGGTTTGCGACGGCGGACGCTGCTTTTTGGCCGCCAAAAGCCTCAAAAACAGCAAGCTTACTAAAATAGAAAAAAAGGCGCTGGGTCAGCTGTTTTCTAAAAAAACAACACAGCTTGAAGTTAATGCGTCCAACAATCTGAAACTGAAAAAAGCTAAGCGTATTTTTGAAAAAGGCATTAAAAAACAAATAAAAAAATACCGTCTTTTGCAAAACATCAGCTATGTTCTGTTCAGCACCGCTATGCTGATTCTGACCGAAATTTTTATTGCCAATATCAGCACCAACATGGCGCAAAGCCTGATTATCATGCTTTCCTGCAGTTTGCTTTTTGCTTTTTATATCTGGATTTTGTGCCACAGATTCAAGCATATGCTTGTCGGTCTGCCGTTTAAGCTGTTTGCCTTAGCCGCGCTGTTTTTTGTTTGGCTTTTTTGCAGCATTTACATCGGCGGCATAACCTCGTTTTTGCTGATTGCCATGATAGCCACAATCTTCAAGTTTTCGTTTATCTTTAACCAGCACAACAATTTTGTAAACGAGGCTAAAGATTCTATCGGCAGCTTTAAGGAATATCTGATTTCCAGCGCCGACGCCATCAACCTGAGCCGTGATTTTATCAACCAGCAGGCCAATATTTTTGCTTTGGGCATTTCTGAATACTATCCGCAGAATGTCTCTAACAAAAACTATTACCGCTTGGACGCTGCCGAAAACATAAAGCAAAATCTTATCGGCATAATTTAGACAAACATTAGCTTGACAAAAAAGCACAGTCATGATATATAATGGCTGTGTTTTTTTTATTATTGTTTCACTAAAATTTTATCATTATGTTTTGGAATTATTTTAATAACCGCTTTGCAAAGCTAGTGCAAAAAGGTACTGTAGATGAAGTTTTTCAGCTGCTGGATTCTGACTATGATTTTTCGGAAAAAATGCAGAAGGCTCTTATTTTACGCTATAATGAAGCTGAGTTAAGAGGCTATTTTGTCAGAAAACGCACCCTGAGCGACGCAAACCAAGTTCTTTTAATAGAACAGCTGCCTGCCGAGACTTTAGATATGATTTCACATCAGTCTGTTTGCGGCAAAGCTGCGGAAATGATTGTGCAGCAAGGCAACAGCGACTGTATCAGATTATTGCTGTATAACCAGAAAGTTTCTGAGAAACTGAAGAATATGATTGTTAAGCGAAACATCAGCGATGAAATAAAAGCATTGCTCCTTTGTCAAAGCATTTCTGCCGAGATTGCTAACATCATTGTTGAAAGAGGTGTTGAGGACGAGATAGAAATTCTCCTAACAAAGAATATTACTGTTTCTAAAGAGCTGGAACAATCACTCGTTGCCCGCGGCAAAGCTGCTGAACAAACTTTGGCAATTAAGTCCGGCTTGCAAAGGCAGGAAAGCGTTTCTCAAATAATTGATTGCGGACATCATGAGGCAATTATGGCTCTGATGCAGTCAATAAAATGCAACTCGCCGGTTCATTTGAGTCCTGAAGACCGTGACAAAATTATTTTCCGCGGAAATCTGGAAGAGATTAAAGCGTTTATAGAAAATGATTTTCTGGCCACCGAAAAAGGTATTGTTCATTTGATTGACCTTGAATTGTACTCTTGCGCCGCAAAGTTTATTAACCTTGATTGCCGCGGCTACTCTCCGATTACGGAAAAAGTCGTTGCGGCTGTTCTGGAAAAAGGCGATGAATTATTAGTTCTCGCTTTGCTGCGCCACACCGGCCAGCTGCCTCATCTGCTGAAACATTGGAATAAGCAGGAATGGTTTGAAAAACAAATTCTTACCCGCGGCTCTAAAGATGAGATTTCCAGTCTGGCGCGGATTTATAAGGTTTCGGACTATACGGTTGACGAAATCTTGCGCCGCAACGTCGGGCAGGAAATCAAGGCTTTGATTGACGGCAAAAACATCAGCGACGCCCATATCTATAAGCTGATAGACTTACAGCGCTATGATTTGCTGGAAAATTACGCCCGCTGCGTGCCGAACAATCCGACTTTCTATTTGCTGACAAAGTATATGAAAGCCCATCGCTGAACTAAGCAAAAAAACTTCCTCCGATTTTATGCGGCGGAAGTTTTTTTATATTATTGACAAAATTTACCTTTTAATGTATAGTTTAGGCTGAAATTTTATTATTAACTTTAATACTTATATTTATGGTTACAAATTTATTTAAAAGATTCTGGGCGTTTCTGGTAAAATTCTTTACTTTTATCCTGACCCGCCTTGAGGTAAACGGCTATTATCTTGTCTTGAACGGCAATCATGAACACATCATGGAGCGATTGAAAACCGAATACCGTTTTGATTTTCCGGCCAAGGCGCAGGAAGCTTTGATAAAAAGAGGAGACGCCAAGGAAATTGAGGCTTTGCTTAAAAACAAAGTTATCGCCACCCGCAAGCTGAAACAGCTTATAATTGACCGCAATCAGAGCTATGAAATATCTCTGCTGTGCCAAAACAACCATGATGTTCCGGCTGCAGATATTATTCGGCAAGGACACTTTAAAGCTCTTTTAAGTTTGCTGCAAAAAGGTGAAATATCTGAGGAAGATATGAACTATATTTTGCTGAATTTCACCCATTTTCAAATGATGGAAGTTCTGAATGTGAACAGCCTTAGGCTTACTGAAGCACAGATGCGTCTGCTTATCAACCGCGTCAATGACGATGAAATCGCCATGATGCTGCAGCTGCAGAATCATAATATTGCTGTTCCAAACTCCATCCTTGAAACGATTATCATCAGCGGCTATGAAAAAGCCAGCAGCTATCTGGCCGAAAATAATCGTTTGCACGATGAGTTAGCTTGGAAATATCTGCACCGCTATGCTGATGACATAGACATGCTGGATGACTATATCTATAACAATGATATTCCTGATAAGCTCCAGCTGGAAATCATCAAGAATTTCAGCCACAGCGCCGTGATGAGTTTGCTTGAAAACAACAGCGAACTTTGCGAACAAGCTCAGCTGGCGGTTGTTGCTAAAGGCGATATGGACGAAATTAAGCGCCTTATAAAGCAGCAGAACTCTTTGAGCGATGAAGTTGTTGAGGCTTTGTTTAAGCGCAATGTCCATGAAGAAATGCAGCTTTTGGCTCAGTATCAGAAACTCAAAAATTCTGTGCTGATGCAATGGGTTAATAATTGCCGCTTTGACTATGTGGAAATGTATTTGAAAAACCACAGCACCGACGCAAGCTTTAACACCTGTCTGCTGCTTGAAGTTCTCAAACGCACCGTTAAGTAATCTTTTATCAGGCACCCTCTCTGTTTTGGCAGAAAGGGTGTCTTTTTATTTTTAAAACGGCTTTATTAAAATTTTTTCAAAAAAATACTGCCCGCTCTTGCATAGGCAAAAATCGCTCCCTATATACATTTTTAGAAATGAAAAAGGAGGATTTAAAATTATGAGTAATAAAGTTATAGGTATTGACCTCGGTACAACAAACTCTTGCTTTGCCGTTATGGAAGGCAAAGACGCAAAAGTTTTGGAAAACTCCGAAGGCGCGCGCACAACGCCGTCTATGGTTGCTTTTACAGATACAGAACGTTTGGTCGGCTATCCGGCAAAGCGTCAGGCTGTTACCAATCCGGAAAATACCTTGTTTGCTATTAAAAGATTGATTGGCCGTCGTTATGATTCGCCGGAAGTAGAAAAATTTAAGGAACATTGTCCGTTTAAAATTATTCCGGGCGACAACGGCGATGCTTGGGTAGAAGTTAAAGGACAAAAATATGCTCCGTCTCAAATTTCTGCTATCGTTTTGCAAAAAATTAAAGAATATGCCGAGAGCTATTTGGGCGAGAAAGTAGAAAAAGCTGTTATTACGGTTCCGGCTTACTTCAATGACTCACAGCGTCAGGCTACTAAGGATGCCGGTAAAATTGCCGGATTGGAAGTTCTGCGTATCATCAACGAGCCGACAGCTGCTGCTTTGGCTTATGGTATGGATAAAAAAGCTTCCGGCACAATCGTGGTTTATGACCTCGGCGGCGGTACATTTGATGTTTCCATTTTGGAAATCGGCGACGGCGTGTTTGAAGTTAAAGCCACAAACGGCGATACGTTCTTGGGCGGTGAAGACTTTGACCAACGTATTGTCAACTATTTGGCTGATGAGTTCAAAAAAGAAAACGGCATTGACCTGCGCGGCGACAGACTTGCTTTACAACGTTTGAAAGAGGCTGCCGAAAAAGCTAAAATTGAATTGTCTTCAACAACTCAAACTGAAATCAACTTGCCGTTTATTACTGCGGATTCAACAGGTCCTAAACACTTGAACATCAAATTGACCCGCGCTAAATTGGAATCTTTGGTTGACGATTTGATTGAAAAAACCGCTATTCCTTGCCAGAAAGCTTTGGCAGACGCCGGATTAAAAGCCAGCGACATCAGCGAAGTTATTTTGGTCGGCGGTATGACTCGTATGCCGAAAGTTCAAGAAAAAGTTAAAGAAATTTTCGGACGTGAGCCTCATAAAGGCGTAAACCCTGATGAAGTTGTGGCTGTCGGTGCTGCTATTCAAGGCGGTGTTTTGATGGGCGATGTCAAAGACGTGTTGCTGTTGGATGTTACCCCATTGTCTTTGGGTATTGAAACTTTGGGCGGCGTGTTTACTCGTTTGATTGACCGTAACACTACTATTCCGACCAGAAAATCTCAAGTATTCTCTACGGCCGAAGATGGGCAAACCGCTGTGACAATCAGAGTGTTCCAGGGCGAGCGTGAAATTGCCGCACACAACAAATTGCTTGGTCAGTTTGATTTGGTAGGTATTCCGCCTGCACCGCGTGGTATGCCGCAAATTGAGGTAACTTTTGATATTGACGCCAATGGTATTGTAAACGTATCGGCCAAAGATAAGGCTACCAACAAAGAGCAAGCCATTCGTATTCAAGCTTCCGGCGGTTTGAGCGATGCCGAAATTGACCAAATGGTTAAAGACGCCGAAGCCAATGCCGAAGCAGATAAAAAGCAAAAAGAATTGGTAGATGCTAAAAACCGTGCCGAAAGTCTGGTTCATGAAGTTGAAAAGAACTTGAAGGAATTTGGCGACAAGGTTGCCGAAGCTGATAAAAACAGCATTACAGCCGCTGTTGATGCCGTAAAAGCCAGCATGGAAAAAGAAGACCTTGAAGACTTGAAGTCTAAGACCGACGCTTTGATGCAGGCTTCTATGAAACTGGGCGAAGCTATGTATAAAACACAGCAGGCTCAAGGCGCTCAAGGTGCGGCACAGGGTGCTGATACCGGTGCGGCTTCTGGCGAACAGCCAAAGAAAGATGACAACGTGGTTGATGCTGATTTTGAAGAAGTTAAATAACGTTGCTTTGTCAAAGAAAATATCCGTTTCAGTAATGAAACGGATATTTTTTTGCTTATTGACATTTATCCTGAAAAACATATACTCAAGTTAGATGTTAAATTTTTAATTCTTAATTTTTATGACAAACAATATTATTAAATTTTCGCAGAAAAACATCCCGAAAATTAAAGCCGGTATGTTTTGGTATGACGACGATACTTTTTCAGCTGATTTAATTGCAGATAAAAAAGTTAAAGCCGTCGTTGAGTTGGTGGATACGAGCTTAGGTGTTGTTTATGGCGACATTTTTGTTCAGGCAAAAAGAATGCTCTATTCAGAGGCTTTGAAATATATCAAATTCTTTAACGAGTTTTGCCAGATGCCGGATTCTTTGGTGCGGCAGGTCTTATATGATAAGATGGTGAAAATTTTTACGTTTCGGCAAACCGAGAGTTTTATTGCTGAATTTATCGAGTATAAGAATAATTACACAATAAAACCTAACTCAAAAATTTGCATGTATGACAGTTTTCAGCATTTAAAGGTGGCAAAGTCGCAGAAAAAAATTGATGACGCCTGCATAAAACTGCATAAAACAGTTCGCAGCGATGCGTTCAGCACTGCGGATTGTCTCTATTATGTTTGGCTGGACTTTTGGAAAGAAGCAAGTCCCTATTGGATGACAGATGACGCCTTGTTTGGTGACAATACAATAGAGGAAAAATTTGTCTATCCGGTCTTAGCTATGAAACTTCCTGAAAAGAAGGGGCAGTTTCTGGATGGGTTGGAAAAGATAAAAATTGATAATCAGATTGCAGCTGATTTGCGTGAGGCGGATTCTGAGTGATAATTGCAAAAAACAGTTCTGAAATTGATTTTCAGAGCTGTTTTTGCTTTAAAATCGTGTAAGATTTTGTTTTAGTCTTGCATTCGGCAAATAAAAAAACTAAGTAGATGGTATATGAAATTTTTGGACGAGAAAAATGGTTGAAACAGAATATTATGACCTGCTGGAAGTGAGTACGACAGCCAGCGCTGATGAAATTAAAAAAGCATTTAGAAAACAAGCGATGAAATATCATCCGGATAGAAATCCTGATAATAAAGAGGCTGAACAAAAGTTTAAACAAATAAATGAAGCGTATGAGGTTTTGAAAGACGAGCAAAAACGCGCGGCTTATGATCAATACGGCAAAAACGCATTTACCGGCGGCGGAATGGGCGGAGGCAATCCGTTTGGCGGCGGATTTGACTTTAGCGGCGGCGGGTTTGCCGATGTGTTTAACGATATTTTCTCGGAGTTTATGGGCGGAAACGCCGGACGTCAGCGCTCCTACAGCCAGCGCGGCAGCGACCTGCGCTATAATCTGAATATCACGCTGGAAGAAGCTTTTAACGGCGTGGAAAAAGAAATTGTTATTCCGACTACCAAAGAATGTGAAACCTGTCACGGCCACGGCACTAAAGACGGCAAAGAGCCGGAAGTTTGCCCGACTTGCAAAGGCAGCGGCAAAGTCCGCACTCAGCAAGGCGGATTTTTTGTTTTTGAAACCACATGTCCAAACTGCAAAGGCACAGGGCGTGTGATTAAAGAGCCTTGTCCGGATTGCCGCGGCGCCGGTCAGGTTAAAATCAATAAAAAGCTGAAAATAAATATTAAAGCCGGTATTGAAAGTAATATGCGTATCCGCGTTGCCGGCGAGGGCATGGCCGGTGTGCATGGCGGTGAAAACGGTGACTTGTATGTTGGTATCGTGGTTGAGCCGCATAAACTCTATGAACGTCACGGTGATGATTTATACACGGCGATTCCAATCTCTGTCAGCTGCGCTATTTTGGGCGGCACGGTGGAAATTCCGGCGATTGACGGGACAAAAGTTAAAGTAGAAGTTCCGGCCGGCACTCAAAACGACACCCTGATAAAAGTCAAAGGTCAAGGCATGCACCTTTATGATTCGGAACGCCGCGGCGATTTGTATGTCAGCACGAAAGTAATTATTCCGACCAAGCTTAACGCTAAACAGAAAGAATTGATTGAGGCTTTCCGCGCCGAAAATAAAGACGATTCGTGCCAGCCGGAGCTGAAAAGCTTTTTTGACCGCATAAAAGACTTGTTTAAATAAATTTTAGCAGCAATGAAAAAAGAGAGAAAATTCTAAACGGACTTTCTCTCTTTTTGTATAAAGCATATTTTAAGAATTAGTCAAATTATTTGCCAATTCAACCTCTGTATCAGAGCGTTGAATAACATTATTTAAATCATGTTGATTTTTAGAAGCCAAAACTTGCAAAGCTTCAGTATATTCCGGATTTTCCAACTTAAGTTCAGCAAAATTATATAAAGCAAAAGCTTTGATTTTGGCGTCATGGTTATACTTATTCAGTTCAGCCGTGGTCATATCTTTTTTGCGCATATTGATGTAAACGCCGCTTTCGGAATATTTCCACATTGAACTGGTGGCAAAATCTGTAGTCCAGCTATAAACACTCAGCAAATTTCCCCAAGAGACCGTATTGATTTTGGCTTTATCTTGCATTACAGAATCTTCATAGCCTTTGGCTTTGGCGATAATTGTCAAAGGCGCGGAGCCTCTGTCAATATCTACAACGCAAGGAGTTTTTGTGCAGACTAAAGCTCCGTTTGCATAAATGTCTATATTTTCTTTTATGTTAGAATCAAATGTGATTGTTTGTGATGAGCCGCTGAAAATTGTACCGCAAGCACCAAGAAGCAACAGCGAACTATATAATATGTTATGTTTTAGTGACATAATTTTTCCTTTCCTGAAAATAAAATTAAACCACCTGAAAAAGGTGGTCGGAGAGTACAAAGATCACTACATCAAAATGATTCTTTTAGCCTTTGAGCAAAGCCCTGAACATACGCTAAAAGCTCCCCGACCATATTGCTACAATCGGGGATATATTTATTGCGAGCTGTTTTGCGCAGCTGACAATTTAACGATGTTATATCCTAACACCGTGATGTAAAAAAGAGCCTTTGAAACTCCGCACCACATAAGGCGCTGACTTGAACTTTATTTCAAGCTATGTAAATAGTAGAAAATAAATATCTTCAAGTCAAGTTTAATATTTGCTATGACATTTTTGCTTATAAAACTTGACTTTAGACAAAAAATGCACTACTCTGCCTTTTGTAAGAATTTTTTTATGTTTTATTTTTAACTTTTACGATTATGAATAAAAATTGGAATTTAAATGTGGTTTTCGCATCTCAGTCTATGGCCGAAAAAACTATGGAACTAGTTATGCAGGATGTAAAAGATTTTCGTGTTTTTTACGAATACCGCCTGCGCGAACTTTCTGCACCGGCTATTGATACAGCCTTAAAGCGCTATATTCAGCTGCAGATTGACGCCGGCAGAGTAAATGACTATGCTTATCTTTTGCATTCCACCAGTCTGAACGACGGCAAAATTTCGGCGTTTTATCAGAATGTCTGCGACCAAACCGGCGCTTTGGAAAAACAGCTGGTGTTTTTTGTTAACTGGCTCAAAACCGGCGAAAATATCAATTTGACGGAATTGCAGACAGTTCTACCGGCCGGTACTTTTGCTTGGCTCAAGCAAATCCGCCGTTTCAAGAAGCACACCATTGAAACCAAGCTCCAGCAGCTGTTTGAAGATGAGAACAGCGTAACGCAGTATTGGATTCGCCTTTATGACGAAACCCGCGCGGCGATGACATTCAAAGTCCGCGGCAAAAAATACACCGAGGGCGGCGCTTTGGCTCTGCTGAGTTCTGCCGATGCCGATATACGACATTTAGCCGGTGCGGCTCTGTCTAAGAAATACGCTGAAAAGCGCTCAGTTTTTACGCTGATTTACAACGCTTTGCTTCGCGGACGCCAGATTGACTCTCAATGGCATAACTACGACTATCCGGAAGAACAATCCGTGTTAGAAAATAACATTGTGGCTGCCGATTTGAATAATCTGGTTGACACGGTGCTTGCCAACAACATCGCCGTTTCACAGCGCTATTACAAGCTGAAAGCCAAGGCTTTCGGAGCTGAGCAGATTTCCTACTGGGACCGAGTTGCGCCATATCCGTTTGCCGCAGAGGCTGAAACTCAAACCTACACCATAGAACAAGCCAAAGACTTGGTGCTTGAAGCATTTACGGCTTTTTCTCCGGAATTTGCCCGCATCGCTCAAAGATTCTTTGATGAAAATTTGATTGACTACTATCCTTACAAGGGTAAAGACAGCGGGGCTTACTGCATAGAAATGGCCGGCGATGCCATGCCGATGGTTTTCCTTAACTTTACGGGAACTACCGGCAGCGTCATCACTATGGCGCACGAGCTTGGACACGCGGTGCATGAGTATTTGAGCAAAGAACAAGGCGAACTCGGACGCCGCAAAGCCTGCGCTCAGGCCGAGACGGCTTCTATTTTTGCCGAACAGCTGGTGTTCAACTTGCTGCTGAAAAAGGCCAAAACTCCGAAAGAGCGCTTTTGCCTGCTGGCAGCACATCTTGAAGATATGATTGCCACCGCTTACCGGCAGATTGCTTTTCATTGTTTTGAAAGCTATGCCGCCGAGAAACGCCTCAAAGGAGAAGTTTCGGCCGACCAGCTTGAAAAATGGTGGCTTCAGGATATGAAAGCCTATCTGGGAGACGGCATTGACACTTCCGATTTAGCACCGATGTGGGCGGGAATTCTGCACTTTTTCCAATATCCGTTCTATGTCTATTCCTATTGCTTTGCCTGCTGCGTAGTCAATACGCTGTATGAGATTTATCTCAAGGGAACAGTAGACGGATTCGCGGAAAAGTATATGCAGATGCTGCGCCGCGGCGGTGTAGAAAACTACCGCGAAGCCTTGGCGCATTTCGGCGTTGACGCTTCAAAACCGGATTTTTGGCAGAAAGGCTTGAATCTGGGGGCTGAATATCTTTCTGAACTTGAGCAGCTTTATGCACAAATCTCAAAAGAAAGATAAACTAATTAGAAACCGTCTTATTTTTTAAGGCGGTTTCTTTTTTGCCCGCAGAAAGCCTAACATTTTATTTATCCCCTTCCCCAACCAAAACACTCCGCCGCATTGGGGTGCGGCAGAGTGCAGATATAATTAGGATTTTTTTATTTATTTTATGTTTTCCATCACCTCCTTATAAGGATTATTTTTTATAGCATTCCATACATATTTCTGAACCTGAACAAACTGTATCTCCGTTTGCATCTTTTGCAGCCCTTGCCGACCAATTATATTTATCCCAAAAAGATGTAGCATTTTTATTTTGGCAATATATATAAATATTATCTACACTATCTCTTAACATTGTACCACTAGGACATGTGCGTGCTGCATATTTGCTGACACATACCCCGTCTCCGCAACGATTAGAGATAACATATACATAATACCCTCGCTCAAAACATCCATTACTCCAGCCTAGTTCCAATATACCACCATAAATATAATACCCACTATCGCCTGGACATCCCATACTTTTATTACAAGGAGCCTTGATATTACTAGAATACGTACAAGTATACCCATTAGGACAGGCTTTACTTTTACATTGCCCGCACACAGCTTCCCCTGAATAGCCATTAGTATAATAATTCCAGCCGTTACTTCCTGTTTTTCCGCAGGCGCTGACGCTGCTATATCTTGTAGAATATCCATCTGGGCAAGTTCTTGCCGTATAGTCGCATTTTCCGCAAATTTTCTCACCGGCATACCCGTTGCTGGCATAGCTTGCATTATAGCCGCGCCGTTCGCTGCAGCTTGTCAGACCTGCTGTATAACCTCCGGCACAGCTTTTTGCCGTATAACTGCATTTTCCGCAAGCCAACTCCCCGGCATAGCCATTGCTGACTAAACTTGCTGTGTAGCCTTGGCGCTCGCTGCAGCTTGTCAGACCCGCTGTATAACCTCCGGCACAGCTCTTTGCCGTGTAGTCGCACTTGCCGCAGACCTGCTCGCCGGAAACTCCGTTTCTGGAATAGTTAGAAGTATAACCTTGTTTTTCCGGACAGCTGGCCAAGCCCACAGTATAGCCGCTTTCACATGATTTTATGGTATATTTGCACTTGCCGCAGACGCTATATCCTACATAGCCGTTGCTTGAATAACTTGCCGTATAGCCTGCTTTTTCTGCGCAGGCGGTTAAGCCTGCCGTGTACCCACTCGGGCATGTTTTCGGCGTAACTTTATAGCAGCCGCCGCAGCTTACGCAGATTAAATTATCTGCTTTGGCTTTCTTTTTGCAGCTTGCCTCGTCTGCAAATATATTATTGTCTTCAGTCTTGCAGCGCCGATAATAGCACATGTTTTGCTTATATGTGGTTTCGCAGGCGCCTAAGCCGTTTCGGGCTTCAGCTTCCGATTTATACATACATCCGCTTCCGTTTGGATTCTGCTTAAATCCGGTTGTTTTACTAGTGCCGCAGCTGCCGTCCGGCAAAAAGCAAATCTTCGCCTCCGCCGCGGTTGCGAATAAGCAAAGAAATGCTAATATTGACATTGCTTTAATAGTAAAGGTGCTAAATGCACTAACCCCTCGTCCCCGGCACCGACCCGAAACGTCATACTTGTCGCCACACCCCGCAGGCTGTGGCAGACGAGTATCCATGACTTTGTTGCCAACGGCAACGCATACTGACATTGCATGCGCAATGACGTTATGGATTCTCCGCCATGGTACTTCCAGCTGGGAGTACCGGCGAAGAATGACGCTGCAAACGGAAGTGCCGCCTCCACTTACTCTTTCCCTGCTCTTTCCTCTTAAAAAATTCATACTCTTCAACATCTTATTCCTCCTATTATGTGTAAAAAAAACGACCGTTATTTTTACACACTCAAAACAAGCTGCTGAAATGTTGCAAAATTATGAAAAAAATAACGCAAAATTATTATGTTATTGCATTTTGCAGCAAACCGTGATACATTACTAAAAACAGCCTAAAAACTGTCCCTTTTAAACGGTCGTTTTTTTTACACATTTCCGGCTTTTCCTATGCTTTGATTTTGCATATTTTATAAATATGACATTGACGGAAATTGATGAAGCTTATAAAAAATGCCTTAATGGAAAAAGCCACTGCATGGTAACCATGGTATGGTAATATATACAACTCAACTAAATGAAAGGGCGGAAAAGCTAAATGGTACAAGCGGGCGGACTCGAACCGCCTGCCTACTTCTTAGGAGGAAGTCGCTCTATCCTGATGAGCTACGCCTGCAACAATATTGTTAGTAAAAACAATGACTTAATAATTTTCCAATCAGTTAGTGTACAACTTGTGTACAACTCCATTTCACACAAAAAGCTTTATACTGCACTTTATTGCAAAATGCAAGCCGGATTTATTTTCCGGTTGCTAAAAACTCTTTAATCGGGCGATAGCTGCGCCGATGCTGCGGCGTCACTCCATATTGCCGCAAGCCTTCTATATGCGCTTTAGTGCCGTAACCGGCGTTTTTTTCAAAGCCGTAATGCGGATACTGCTTTGCCATCTCGCTCATCAGCCGGTCACGGTAAACTTTGGCTAAAATACTGGCCGCGGCAATAGAATATGAGCGCCCGTCGCCGCCGATAAAACATTCATTAGCACACGGAAAATCCTTAGGCAACCGGTTGCCGTCTATCAGCGCGATATCCGGTTTTTGCGGCAAATTTTCCACCGCGCGGCGCATTGCCATAAATGTCGCCTGCAAAATATTCAGCTCGTCTATCTCCGCCGCACTCGCCTCGCCTATGCCGCACAAAATATGTCCGGCTTGCTCTTCCTGCCGCAAAAGTTCATACAAATATTCTCTTTTTTTAGCTGAAAGTTTTTTAGAATCATTAAGCTGCGCTAACAGTTCCGGGCTGACTTCACGCGTTAAAAACACCGCCGCTCCGGCCACCACCGGCCCCGCCCAAGGGCCTCGCCCCGCCTCGTCAATTCCGCAAATCAAACCGCGGTGTCCGTCTTCAATTTTCCAATCCGGCATAATTTTCTCCTTTGCCGGAACTATAGCACAAGCCGCGCAAAACGCAAGCCTTAATGGCGGATAATCGGCAGCCCCTCGTATTCAGCTTCCACCAGCCCGCCGATAATAACCGCCACATTTTTAAAGCCGGCTTTTTCAAACATTTCCGCTGCCTGCGACGCCCTGCCGCCCGACGAACACAAAATATTGATAATCTGGTCTTTTTTAATGTTATTTTCTTTGATAAATTCCAGCGGATTCAGATTTTCTAAATCCTGATTTACATGCGGCAGCCCCAGCTCTTCCACCGCTCGCTCTTCCGGCAAACGCACATCCAAAATAAACGACTTTTCATTTAAGTTTATCGGCTTAATAAAACGCATTTTGACCTCCTTTTTATTCAAAGATAGTCATTGCCGCCCCAATTTAAAGCAATAAAAAAGGCTTGGATTTTGCTCCAAACCTTTTGCTTAAATCTGCCT
Organism: uncultured Alphaproteobacteria bacterium; assembly: GCA_934271715.1. Taxonomy (GTDB): domain Bacteria; phylum Pseudomonadota; class Alphaproteobacteria; order RF32; family CAG-239; genus RUG410. Next base: position 25,727 of record CAKQRZ010000001.1, on the reverse strand, counting down.
ATCGCTTATAAAAAGTAGTTGCGCAGATAATCAGCTAAATCAGCGGTATTAACACGGATTTGCTCCATGGTGTCGCGGTCGCGCAAAGTTACGCTTTCCGGCTGCTGTTCAATAGTTTCAAAGTCAACAGTCAAGCACAGCGGCGTACCTACTTCATCATGGCGGCGGTAAGCCTTGCCGATGTTGCCGGTGTTTTCCAAAGCCACGCGGCCGATACCCAGTTTCATCAGCTGTTTTTTCAGCTCATGGCATTTAGCCATAATTTGCTCGTTATTCTTTTTCAGCGGAATAATCGCCACTTTAATCGGAGCCAAATGCTTTTTGAGCTTCAAAACAACACGGCTGTTGCCATCGCCCAAATCTTCTTCGGTATAAGCCTCTGTCAACACTGCCAGAACACCGCGGTCAACGCCCATAGAAGGTTCAATCACAAATGGAATCACCCATTTACCGTTTTCATCTTGAATGCACAATTTTGTGGTAGAATCCGGATTAGCGTGACAATGAGCCTCAAGCTGAAACTCGCCTTGATTTTTGGTGTGATTCCCCAAATCATAGTCGCGGCGGTTGGCAATACCCTCCAGCTCTTCCATACCATGCGGGAATTGATATTCAATATCATAGCAGGCTTTGGCGTAGTGTGCTAAATCGTCATCCGGAGTTTTATAGATATTCATGTGCTCTTTAACCAAGCCTTGATCCAGCCACCATTGAATACGGGTTTCTTTCCACTTTTCATGCCATTCCATATCGGTACCCGGCGCAACAAAATATTCCAATTCGGCTTGCTCAAACTCACGCACGCGGAAAATAAAGTTACGCGGAGTAATCTCATTGCGAAAAGACTTGCCGATTTGCGCAATACCGAAAGGCAGTTTGCGAGAAGTGGAATCTACCACATTTTTGAACTGCGTAAAAATAGCCTGAGCAGTTTCCGGACGCAGATAGGCAATATTTTCATCGCTTTCCACCGGCCCGACCTGAGTTTTAAACATCAGGTTAAACGGACGCGGCTCGGTTAAATCGGTTGAACCGCAAACAGGACATTTGCCGCCGATTTGGTCTGCACGAAAACGGCCTTTGCACTTTTTGCAATCAACCATCGGGTCAGAAAAAGTATCTTCGTGACCGGAATATTTCAAAACTTTGCGGTTAGTTAAAATAGCGGCGTCCAAACCCTCTACGTCGTCGCGTTCATAAACCATAGCGCGCCACCAAGCGGCTTTTAGGTTATTTTTGAGTTCCACACCGAGCGGACCGTAATCATAAACGCCTTGCATACCGCCGTAAATATCGGCGTTTTGAAAAATAAAACCTCTTCTTTTGCACAAAGAAACCAGCTGGTCCATAGAAGTTGCTACCATAATTTTAAATCCTTCTTTCTCTTTAATGTTTTTTAATAAGTTTGTTTTACTGTATAATTTTAGAAAATGCAAGAGGGATTAAAGATGAAGAGAACAAAAGTGGCGTTTGCTTATGATTTTGATGAAACGCTAAGTACAACTTATATGCAGGATTATTTTTTGATTCCTGAATTGGGAATGAAACCGGAAAATTTTTGGAAAGAGGCTAACGCTTGGTCAGAGGCAAACGGCGTGGATCAAGTGACCGGAAGCATGTATTACTTTAAAAAAACGGCGGAAGAAACCGGCCTGAAACTGACCAAAGAAAATATGTTCTGCTGCGGCGAGTTTATTGTTTTTTTCAAAGGCGTGAACGAGTGGTTTGAGCGTATCAACGCCTACGGTAAAACTCTGGGGCTGGATATTGAGCATTATATAATTTCTTCCGGCTATGAAGAAATTATTGAGGGCTGCAGCATCCGCAAGTTTTTCAAAGACGTCTACGGCTGCGCTTTTGCCTATAACGATGAGGGCTTGCCGGTTTGGCCGGCGCGCGTGGTTAATTATTCCGGCAAGGTGCAGTATCTTTCTAAAATCAATAAAGGTTTGGGCAAATTTGAAGACAAGGCCGTAAATGACTACACTCCGGACGATAAGCGCCGCATCCCGTTCAGCCGCATTATTTATTTCGGCGACGGGCTGACCGATATTCCGTCAATGCGCATGGTAAAAGAACATAACGGCACGGCGATTGCGGTTTATAAACCCCGCAGCCATCACAAAGAAAAGGCCGTTAAGCTGCTGAAAGACAACCGCGTAAACTTTGCTTTGGCCGCCGACTACCGCGAGGGCAAAGAAATTGACTGCGTTGTGAAAACAATTTTGAATAAAATTGCCACCGACCGAGATTTGGAAATTTTGCGCAAACGCGAAGACCGTAAAAAAGAAGGCTGCGGAATTTAATATTCCGCCAATATTTAAGATTGACATATTGAGCGTGCCTGTTATAGAATTGGAGTGTAAACAACATAATTTAAGAGGAAAGAAATATGAAAAATAAGCTATTCAAAGGTCTCTCTCTCTCTCTGCAAACCCTAAACATCTGATTAAAGGCACTTTTTCTGCTGTTCAGCACATTTTTGCAGGGTTTGGTAGAAAAAATAACACTTTCGGAAATAATACAGTAAAAACTAAAATAACAGACGGCACTAAGCTAGCGCCTCAAGCACCAGTCATTCTAGGTCTTGTACCTAGAATCTTGTTGCAGCGAGTCCCTAACCTAGTCAATAAATTAGCCTTATTATTGCATAAGTGTTGGTTGAGAGAAGATTCTTGGGATAAACCCAAGAATGACTGGTGCCGGGGACGCAGAGTAAGTGCTTATTCTCAATCCGGGCGGAGTATGATAGAAATGCTCGGCGTTCTGGCGATTATCGGCGTATTATCAGTCGGCGGAATCGCAGGTTATTCCAAAGCCATGGAAAAATTTAAGCTAACCAAGGCAGTCGGAGAATATAACCAGCTTGTGCAGGGGTTAGTAGAACATCTTTCAGACTTTAAAAAACTAAATTCCGGAGGCGATGTATACGGCATAGCTGATACCATACAAGCCTTAGGCTTAGTCCCTGATAATTGGCCTATAGAACAAAACGCCGCCGCATATCACAACACATCTTTTTTAGATGCTTACGGCAACAACAGCGCTTTATTTTCCCGCTGGAACAGAGTTGTATTCAGCATAGAAATAGGCGGTGCAAACTATGACGCAGACGGAGCTGCCACAACTCCGGCATTTTCTTCAAAATTCTGCGAAGAAATCATGGCTAATGTTTTTACGCCATTGCACAGCTTTATCAGATTTACCGGTGTATGGCGCTCCGGCAAAGGTAATAATGACTCCGCAAATTATTGGTATGGCGACAAATATTGCAAGGATTCTAATAAACAGTGTTTAACAAGCATTACCCCTCAGCAAATCAATGAAGTTTGCAAAAAATGCACAGGCGCAACCGAAAGCTGCTCAGTTACTGTAGAAATGGAATAATGATGTAAAAAACAAGCAAATACAAAACATATTGATTTTTATATAAAAATAATATATAATAAAAAAAGAAAAGGAAGAAAAATGTCTTATACAATTTCTATGCGCAAAATTTTGCAAGCGCTTTTTTATATTCAAAACCATGCTCCTGCTACAAACAACAGCAAGCAAACTGTTATGTATTTTTTAAAAATTTTATTCTTTGCAGATCGTTATCATATGCGGCATTATGGATGCTTAGCTTCTGATGATTCTTATTACGCAATGAAAAACGGACCTGTTGCCTCTGCTGCTAAAGACATTATGAATAATAAATTGCCTGAGTGTGCAGCAGTTTCGGATGCAAATTTATTAAAAGACGTTGAAAGTCTTGATGAATATTCTGTTTATATTAAACCACAAAGTGATGATGAACTTTCAGAAAGTTTTAAAGAAGCTTTGGATTTTTCTATTTCAAATTTTGGAAAGTTCTGCCAATTTGATTTGAGTGATATTTCACATGATTACCCAGAATGGAAAAAATTTGAGAAAAAATTGGGTGTTGATGGAAATCGTTTTTTAATGGATGAAAAAGACTTTTTACTAAACCCTGATACTTTAGAAAAATCTAAAACAAAAGGCTTGCATGACGATGTATTTACCATGGACGAAGATTTTTTAAATGCGTTAAGAGATAAAATTGATTGATTTGCCATTTAAGATGATTCCATTGGACAGATGGAAAGTTTACAAGGCGCTCTTCCCCATAGGCAGCGATAAAGAGCATCGCTTAATTATAATGGTAAACGCCGAAACAATGGAATATTTATACATTACTTCAAAAGTAGAAAAAGTAAAACTGCGCGCAAGATATGATGCAGCCTCAGTTGTAGAGTTATCAACAAAAGATTGGCCTGAAGAATTAACTAAAAATTGCTGCATTCATTGCGGTAAAAGCGGTATGCAAAAAATTGAAAAGCAACAAATTAACGAGTTGTATAATAATGGAAAATTTAAAATAATTGGCACTCTGCCTGAAGCTATTCAGACAAAAGTAAAATATTCAATCTGTTCTTCAAAAACATTTTCTCCTGCCGAAAAAAAATTTTATACACTATAGATATATTTTTATCTACTGCATAGAAATCAGATAAATAAAATCTATCTCCAACGCAGAGAAAATCCTAGTGCACATAATAGTACATGAATTTTCTGAATGAACGTAAGTTGCCTTTAGATGTGCCGTTAGACATGTTGCGCTAAGCTATATGTCTATAGAATAGCCGCTATCCACTTCCACCAGCTGCGAAACAACGTCAAAATCCGCAGCATTGCAGGAATAGATGGTGTAAAGAACTTCGCCGGCTTTTACACGGTCGCCGGTTTTCTTTTTTAAGTCCAAACCGGAACCCAGACATTGAGTGGCGCCGGCATATACGCCTATTTTATTGATTGTCACATTGTTTATGGCGCTGACAACACCGTCATACGGCGCCACAACTTCGCGCACATACTGCCCCAGCTCCGGCATTTGCTTTGCCCCTTGAGCGGAAATAATTTTTTGAAAGGCTTCAAAAGCGCGACCGCTTTCCAAAATTTCTTTGGCAACGGCATAGCCCTGCCCGCCCCTCAGCTGCGGATCAAATTCAAGCACCCGCCCCGCCAAAAACAGAGACTTTTCGCGGAGGTCTATCGGAGCATCTGCCGCGTTTTGCAAAATTTTCAGTACATCGCGGGCTTCTAAAACCGCCCCAATACCGCTGCCGACCGGCTCGCTGCCGTCGGTAACCACCGCGTCAACCGAAATTCCCAGCATATCGCCGACATATTCAACCTGCTTGCGGATACGGATTGCCTCATTAGCCGAACGCACCCGCGCATTAGCGCCGACCGGAATATCCAGCACTAAATGGCTGACTCCGGCAGAAATCATCATCGCCAGAATAGAGGCTATAACCAGCTCATTTTGGTTGATGCCCAGCTGGCTGCGCACATCATGCAGCAAGTGGTTGACTTTTGTTTCTTCCATAGCGTCATAGTTTACGATTGCTCCGTTGTTAGCCCGCACAAATTTCTGAAATTTTGCCGCGTTATAGTCAACCTCGGTCAAAACACCCATAGTATCAGCCACGCCGGCGCAGGAGGTCAGCGAGCGGATGCTTGGCTTAGCCATAGGCAAACCATACGCCGCCGTAATTGCCAAAACCACTAAATCAGTCTTATCGGCAGGCACGCCGCCCAAGCAATGCTGGTCTACGACCATGCTTTTTTCATCCCAATGCAAAACTTTTTTAGTAACCAGAGCTTCGGTAAAAGAAACCAGCTCCGTAGCACTCATTGAAGACGAGCAAGCCACTAAAAAGGCGGCTATATCAGCCTTAGAATAGCGTCCGGCCGCAATATCGCCGATAATTGTCGCATATTCGCCGGAAGTCAAGACATCACCGGATATCTTGCGGTGCAGAGCTTTTGTGCTTTCGGACGGCGCCGCTAAGCTGACATGAACTTCTGTTCCCTCCGACATATTGAGCGCGGAAAAAGCTTCGTCATTAAGCCCGATTTCATCATCTGCCAGCACTCCGTCTTCGGCAACAATCTGCAAAAACGCATAAATAGTTTTGCTGCCTTTATGAATTTCCAGACGAGTGGCCTTTTTCAGGTCGTCAACCTTGTACAGCGCGCAGTTTTTATGTATATAGGCAATATTTTCGCCGAAAGACTGAACCGGTATATGTTTTAACTTTAGCATGCAGCCTCACTTTGTTAGATTATCTAAATGACAGGTTAACAGTTTTTCCATCGCCGCAAGCCGTGGCTGCCGAACCGATGCCCATAGGCGCCGGATGGTCTGCGCTGCCGATAAGAGCAACGGTGGCAGAACCCGAACTTTTGTTTTTTATAGCCTCATTAACCGAATTTGCGCTATCGTCAACCGACATGCCTAAAAATCCGCTGGTGCCTGGTCCGCCCCAGTTGGTTGTTACCATTTGCATGCACATTTCTTCGGTCAGATTCTGCACCTGCACCACAAAGGTAACGCTGTCGCCCAAATACTGCACGTTATAGGTTACATCGCCGACTTCAAATTCGCCCGAATTTAGAAATACATCCGGCACCGCTTTGGCTTTTAGCAGATATTCATTCATAGAAGTGTTTTTGGAGCTGTTGTCATCATCCAAATCATAGTTGCGCATCACATTGCGGGTGCGGGTTGCCAGCTCGCCGGCGGCGTCTAAAACCTGATTGATTTCATAAGAAGTCTGCATTTTATTAACCATGCTGAAACCGCCGACGCTCAGCACGCCGATAATTGCCAGAACGCCCAGCATTTCTATCATACTGCGACCATTTTCATTTGCCGTATTCATTTCAAAATCTCCTAACTTATTAAAAACCTTTAATACTGAAATTAACTTTATTATTTAAACCTTTATTACATGCGTCTGCTGCTTTGGTCAAGGTTACTTCTTCATTATAACTGCCTATACTGCCGCCGTTAACTAACAGGTTTTGAAGATGATTAACTTTAGTTGTAGCCAGTTTTATACAAATATTATCATCAATATTTGAAACAGACAGAACAAACAAATCTATTGCCGTACCGTCAAATGTATATACTGCACCGGTTTTACTGGTAAATATAGTTTTGCTTCCGGATGAGCTGTTAAATTCCCAGTTACCTGAATAAGCCTTATTTTTGTAAGCAAACAAACCTACATTATTATAGCCGTCATCATATTGGCGTCCTATTTTCTGAAGCTTAGTTATAGTTTCCGTTAAATCATTAACTATCTGATTTGCTCTCTGCTCATATTGCATACGGTTATACACGCTTAAGCCGCCGATGCTCAGCACGCCGATAATTGCCAACACGCCCAGCATTTCTACCATACTCCGGCCTTTTTCCATAATATTTTGCATTTTTATCTCCTTAATAAAAACAAGCCGAAAAACAGCCCTGCGGACAGAGCTGTTTTTCTTTAACCGCCTACTTACGGTCTTTAGGGTTCATTGCTGCCGGCGCTTTCTGCACGTTTTTAATCTGTGAGGTAACCGGTTTATAAATTGTCTGCTGCCACGGGCTTTCTTCGGTATATTCATGACCGCAGATGCTAATGCCCAAGCTGCGCAATGCCGTTTCGGTCGGGATAAAGATATCCAAGCCGTCGTTGGTCTTTACACCGCTCGGAGCCATGCCGTTAATGGTGCAGTCTTTATAGATAAGCGCTCCGCCGACAGTTACATTCTGCACAAAGGTATTAGCCAGAATTTCGGCGCCTTTAGCCTCGCTGTAGCGATAGCCCTCAACCCGGGCGCTGTTTTCCAGATAGTCTTCGCCGTCCTTAAAGTCTTTTACATCCAGCAAGCCCAAGGTTAAGAAACCGTTGTGTCCTACTTCCGGCAGATTTAAGTTCAAAGCTAGCGGCGTATATTTAGTGCTGGTTTCCAGCATCAGCAAAGCGGTGTTTTTTACTGGATTGATACGAACCGCATGCGCTTTCAGCTTGTCATTGCGGACAGTAGTCACATCATTGCTGTTTTTGGCTTTATCCACCAAATCGGCCGAAGTCAAAATAAAGCGGTCGGAAATCAGCAAGCCTGCTCCCTTGTGTCCGTTAGAGCTTTCTATTTGCACAATAGACGAGCGCAGGCGGTAAATTGTTTCTGGAGACAGCTGCTTGCATGGGTCGGTAGCGTTTACGCAGAAGTTATCCAGCGCTTTAACATCGCCAGTGTCAACCCAAGTATCATCCACAACCTGACACATACCGTCCGATTTTACATTGCCGTTTTCGTCAATGCAGGAGTTGATAATATCATAAGTGCTGTTAACGTCGCCGCCCTCTTCTATGACATCGCTGACAACGTTGCCGCTTTCAATAACTCCGCCGTCTTCAACAATTTCCGGAGCCGGAACAGGTTCGGCCATGCACGGAGCGCAGCCGTCGGCCATATAGCCGCCGTCTTCCCAGATTGGGGTTTCGGTTATCATGCCGCCGTCGGCCACATCGCCGTTTTCATAAACCGGCATCATTGTCATTTGCGGCTGAGCATTCGGACACATGCACGGCTGGCACGGCTGACATTGCATCGGGTCAAATCCCGGTCTGCCGATTTGACAGTTTGTCATGCATTGATATTCTTGGCGGTATCCGCATTTTGCCGGATTCAAAGCCCGTTCTTCTTCAACCAAAGCCGCGCGCTGAGCTGCTAAATCCTGCGGTGACAAACGCGTAGACAATCTTTCTTCAAACCCCGGCAAGTTGCGCAGATTTCCGGCAGCATCGGCAAAAGCGCGCTCAATCAGCTTAATTTCGCCGTTGGCTTCGCCCTCATCCAATTCGCCGTAACCGGTGCTTTCGCCTTTCCAATATACTTTGGTCTGCGTCAAATCCATCAGGCGCCATACCACGGTAATTTCCGAAGAACCGTTGCGGGCGTTATTCTTCTGCGCCTTATCCCAGCTGTATTCATCGCACACATTCATAAAGTAATCGGTAATTTCCGCCGTCAGAACATATTCCGGCAGCTGGGCTGTGCCGTTATCCAAGCACAAATCATGCGGCATCGGCAAAACTTTATAGCAATCGCCGACCACATCTTCAAACACCGAATTAAAGGCAATGTTCTTTTCCAAAACGCGGCCTTTATTCAGCATAGCTTCTTTATCAAAACGGCGGCAGCCGAAAATGCGGAAGCGGTAGTTGCCGAGTTTGGTGCGGTACGGCTCGTCTCCGCCGTTCTTTTTAATACGGAAATCCACATGCGCCAACGAAAGCGAAGCCATCTGGCAGCAATGGCGTAAAGTTGCCTCATAAACAACCGGAGTATACGGAACATAGTTTTTGATTTTTATTCTTTCCGGTTCGCGTTCGGCGCACTTTTTGCAAGGTCCGGGAAACAAACTGCCGTCTTTGGTGCAAGAAACGCATGGACCTCCAGGAAACAGGCTGCCGTCTTTATCATTGTTATTGCAGCTGGCGCAAGAGCCTCCCGGGAACAAACTGCCGTCCCTGTCGTTTTGCGGCTCACTGACCGGAGTTCCGTTGCCGTAACCGGCGGCGATTGCCGCGGCGCTCAGCAGGCTGATTCCGGCAGTAGCTGCAAATATATATGCTATTTTGCGAGATTTTTTCATAAGTTTATTCTCCTATACCTGTTTAGACGGCATGACATAGCGATATGACAATGCCTCAGCTATGTGTACTTTAGACACTTTTTGTTCATTTTGCAAGTCCGCAATCGTACGGGCAAGCTTTAAGGTCCGATGATAAGCCCGCGCCGACATTTTCATTTTATCGGCAAAGGCTATCAGCATTTTTTGAGTTTCCGCATCCAGCTTAGTCACATCTTCCAGCAAATCGCCTTTAAGCTGTGAATTTGTGTGCAATGTCGGATAACCCAGCTTTTTGAAACGTTCTTCCTGAATTTTGCGGGCGGCAATCACTCTTTGCCGGATAATCGCCGAGCTTTCGCCTTTTTTAACCTCAGACATCTCCCACGGGCTGACCGGCGGCACCTGAATATGAATATCAAACCTATCCATTAACGGACCGGAAATCCGCGACTGATACTCTTCAGCGCATTTCGGCGCGCGCGAGCATTCCTGCCCCTGACAGCCCAAATAGCCGCAGCGGCAGGGATTCATTGCCGCAATCAGCTGAAAATTAGCCGGATACTGCGTATGGCAATTCACGCGGGAAATGCTGACATAGCCGGTTTCAATCGGCTGACGCAGAGCCTCCAGCGTGGCGCGGTTAAATTCAGGCAGCTCATCTAAAAACAGCACGCCGTTATGCGCCAAAGAAATTTCCCCCGGAACGCCTTTGCGCCCGCCGCCGATAAGCGCCGGAGTAGAGGCATTGTGGTGCGGGTCGCGGTAGGGGCGTTCAAAACTGATTTCGCCGTTTTTCAGCTCGCCGGCAATAGATTGAATCATGCAGGTTTCCAAAGCTTCTTCGGTGGTAAGCGGCGGCAAAATCGTTGTCAGGCGCGAAGCCAGCATAGACTTTCCGGCGCCCGGAGTACCGACCATCAGCATATTATGCGCACCGGCCGCGGCAATTTCCAAAGCCCGCTTTGCCGTCTCCTGCCCTTTTACATCCGACATATCCAAAGTGGAATTTTTACTTTTCTTTTGCCTTGCCGCAGGTTTCGGCAGCTGCTGCACGCCTTTAAAGTGGTTAATCAGCGCAAGCAAGCTCGGTGCGGCAACAATATCTTTTAAGCCCGACCAAACCGCTTCGCTGCCCTCTGTTTCCGGACAAACCAAGCCTTTATTCCGGCGGTTGGCATGAATCGCCACCGGCAAAACTCCGTTTACCGGCATAATTGCGCCGTCCAGCCCCAGCTCGCCGATAACGATATAATTGGCGATTTCTTCGGCCGGAACCACGCCCAAGCCTGCTAAAATCGCCAAAGCAATCGGCAAATCAAAATGCGACCCCTCTTTCAGCAAATCCGCCGGTGCTAAATTTATGATAATGCGCTTAGCCGGCAGCTCCATACCGATAGAGGTCAGCGCCGCGCGCACGCGCTCTTTGCTTTCGGCAATAGTTTTATCTGGCAGCCCTACAATATTAAAAGCCGGAATGCCGGACGAAATCTGCAGCTGCAAATCCACATCCAGCGTATCTAATCCGTTAAAAGCTATGGTATTAACATGCGCCTGCATTTAGTTCTCCTACCATCTCGGCACCGTTTCGCCCTCGCGCCAGCGCCGCGTCGGGTATGAGCCTTTGCGCAGCAAGTCATATTTTGCCGGCATAGTCGGAACATTTCTAAGCTGCGTATATCCGGCGCATTCCAGACGTTTTATGCAGTTGTCAACAGCCTCTTCATCGCCGCGGCAATAAGCTAAAACCCTAGTTTGCAAATTTTGCATAACCACCTGATTTTTATGATATTTATTATCTTTAACATACGGGAATTCGCCCTCTATGTCATCCGGATTTATTTCTTCATCTTCTTCCGGCTGCTCAGCGCTGTCCATTATACACCCCGGAACCTGATAGGCGCCCGCATCGTCATAAACCACCACCGTAGTTTCCTGCCCGCATTCCGGATAATAATCATAGCCCGGAGCCTGATAATAAGCCAATTCGCTCGGCTGCGGCGGCACATATTCAAACGGGTCTTTAGGCTTGGCTGACTGCTGCCGAGCCGGTTCGGCGCTCTGAGGCTGCGCTTTGCCGTCAACACTCGGACGGCGGTGATAATCATCATCCAGCTCCACGCACGACGCCAGCGCGGCTGCGCTCAAAAACAGCATACATATTTTATAAAACTTAGTCATTTTTCCTCTTTATAAAACTATTTTTTGCTAGCATATCGCCAAAATGTTAAAATTATATTTAAGAATTGCCGCAAATTCACAAAAAAATCCTTGCATTTACAGGCGGTTTGTGTATATTAACAAGCGTCCCTTGCCGGATTTTTGATGATTCGGCTATACATTAACCGACCCAGCCAAGGGTCATTTGTTGAGTAATCCATAAGGAGATATTAAAATATGGCAAATTATGAAAGCGTTTTAATCGCTCGTCAGGATCTCGGCGCTTCTCAGATTAACACTCTCGTTTCAGACTTGAGCGAAGTGATTAAAAAAGAAGGCGGAGAAGTTGTAAAAGTAGATAACTGGGGCTTGAAAAACCTCGCTTACCGCATCAAGAAAAACCGTAAAGGTTATTATGTTTTGTTAAACATTGTTGCTCCGGCAAAAGCTGTTGCAGAATATGAAAGACTGGTTAGACTTAACGAAGATATTATTCGTTATATGACTGTCAAAGTAGAAGATTTCAACAACGAAGCAGCTGAAGAAGAAGACGCTGCTGTTGCAGAAGCATAAGGAGTTTATAACAATGGCTAAACAAACATTTTTCAAAAGAAAAACTTGCCCGTTCTCCGGCGAAAACGCTCTGAGAATTGACTATAAAGATGTAAAACTTCTGTCTCGCTACGTTTCAGAAAAAGGTAAAATTATTCCTTCACGCATCACTTCTGTTTCTGCTAAAAAACAAAGAGAATTAGCCCGCGCCATCAAACGCGCCCGTTATATTGCTTTGTTACCATATGTTGCTATGTAGGAGGATATGATGGAAGTAATTTTACTAGAACACGTTGAAAAATTAGGCAGAATGGGCGATAAAGTAAACGTTAAAAACGGTTATGCCCGTAACTACTTGTTGCCTCAAGGCAAAGCTTTGCGCGCAACAGATGCCAACATGGCTTATTTTGAAGCTCAAAAAGCAGCTTTGGAAGCTCACAACCAAGAATTGTTTGAAACAGCTTCTAAATTAGCTGAATCTTTGAACGGCTTTAACGCTGTTTTGATTCGTCAAGCTGCTGAAACCGGTCAGCTGTATGGTTCTGTAACCATCCGCGACATTGCCGCTGCTATTAAAGATGCCGGCTTTGATGTTGCCCGCCGTTATGTTTATTTGGAAAAACCTATTAAAGATTTGGGTATTTACCAAGTAAAACTGAACCTGCACCCGGAAGTTTCTCAGACTATTCTGATTAACATTGCCAGAACTTCTGAAGAAGCTAAAAAGCAAGCTAAAGCTTATAACCAAGAGTAATTTTTTATTCAGTTATATCAGCACCCTCCCCTGCACCGAAAAATGCAGGGGAGTTTTTTTGGTTAAAAAATAATCAAGTGTTATCCAGCTCCCAAACGACAATGCAATTTTCCTTTTTTATCGTGCAGGAATTACAAAGATTGTGCATATCCGACAAAGTTGCAGCACGCAAACACTTATTTTCGGCTCCGCAATATTTGTCGCCGTAATAGGTAACTCCGGCCGATTTATTTTTCCATATACCTGCCGCAAACAGCGAACCATGCAAAGGCTGCAGCATATTATTGAAAAGTTCAAAGCAAAGCTTGTTTGAAAATGACTGAATTATATTATAACTTCCGCTGCCATCTATTGCCCCTAGCTGCAAATCAAAAGTAATCATATTGCCTCTGACGTATGTATAAATCATATTGCCGGAAGAATCTATAAAGCCTTGTCCGGAGCCGTGTTTTCGCCAACCTGCCGGCACCAAGTTTAAACCCTGAATGGTTTCGGCTAAATAATATCGCTCTTGATATTCGCCCTCTACACGCAAGGGCGAAAAATTATCCATATGCTCCATTAGCCCAAACATTAAATTTGTATATTCTTCAACCAATTTATTAACTTTAAACTTTTCCATAGCTTTGGAATATCCGGCAATCCCTCCGACAGACAGAACAGCAATAATCGCCAGTACGCCGAGCATTTCTATCATGCTGCGGCCTGATTGAGAATAAGCACTTACCCCGCGTCCCCGGCACCAGTCATTCTTGGGTTTATCCCAAGAATCTTCTCTCAATAGGCACTTATTTAATAAGGCTAATTTATTGACTAGGTTAGTACCTTGTTGCCAGAAGATTCTAAGTACAAGACCTAGAATGACTGGTGCTAGAGGCGTGGGCTTAGTGTCTCCCTCAACTTCTCCCCTACTCTTTTTTCTTAAAAATTTTATACTCTGCAACATCTTATTTCTCCTATTATGTGTAAAAAAAACGACCGTTATTTTTACACACTCAAAACAAAATGCTGAAAATTCTCGCAAAACCGCAAAAAACATCGCAAATATAAAAAGTTATTGCATTTCTTAACAACCTCTGCTACATTACTAAAAACAGCCTAAAAACTGTCCCTTTTAAACGGTCGTTTTTTTTACACACTTTCGACCATAATAACGCTTTGATTTTTCCGGTTGACTTATGGCATGAGGCTGTTATAGAATTGATGCGTAAACAACATAATTTTAGAGGAAAGAAAGATGAAAAATAAGCTAAGCAAAGGTCTCTCTCTCTCTCTGCAAATCCTGAACATCTGATTAAAAGCACATTTTCTGCTGTTCAGCACGTTTTTACAGGATTTGGCAGAAAAAATGATACTTTCAGTAATAACACTTTCAGAACAAAACTAACAGACGGAAATAAGTCAACGTCTCCAGCACCAGTCATTTTAGGCCGTGACGCACAGTCTGTACCTAGAATCTTCTGGCAACGAGTCTCAAACCTAGTCAATAAATTTGCCTTATTATTAAATAAGTACTGGTTGAGAGAAGATTCTTGGGATAAACCCAAGAATGACTGGTGCCGGGGACGCGGGGTAAGTGCTTATTCTCAATCAGGCCGCAGCATGATAGAAATGCTGGGTGTATTGGCTATTGTCGGAGTGCTGAGCGTGGGTGGTATTGCCGGATATTCTAAAGCGATGGAAAAGTTCAAAGTTAACAGAGCAATAGAAGAATATAGCTATTTGATTCATGGGCTTATGGAATACCGAAACGATATTGTAAAAATGGAAAATAAATCAGGTCTGGTAAATTTGTCTGAACAGTTAAATTTATTGCCTCCGACATGGGCAAAAATCAATGCTTCAGAAATGCAAGATTCTAATGGCGAAACCCTGACTTTATATATGAGAAATGATAACTCATTTCAATCAGTACCGCGGATTTTGCTAAATGTTAATTTAGTTTCAAAGTTTAGCCAAGATTTTTGCCGTGAGTTATTAGATAACTTAGCTCGTCCGCTGCATTCAGCCTTGCTTCATATTTGTATATATCGTCCCAAGTCCGGTTCAACAGATTATTATGGCGATGCTTATTGTGATACAGATGATAAAATCTGTCTTCATTCGGTGAGTTTGGCTCAAATAAATGAAGACTGTAAAAAATGCGATAATGAAAATGAGATTTGCAATTTAGCTATAACATTTTAGTTAATTTTCAGCGGGAAAATATTTAGGTATATATACTAAAGTTTTATTATTGACTTTTTATTGTTTTTTATATATCAATTAGTGAATTTTTATATATTAACAATAAATAAGATTAAAAAATTGATAAAAAGAACCCTACAGCTCTTTTTGCAGCACAGGTATAAAATCTATTTTTGCCGGTATCATTTTTGTATTTTTCTGAAAGGATTACAAATTTTTTTCATTTACAAAAGATTCCCCAGTCAGAGCAAAATTCATATTTTAACCGAAGATGTATAAAAAAAGTTCCGCTCACACAGAACGGAACTTTTTATAATGATTTTTAAGCTTAAATTATTTGCCCAGCTGAGCAGCAACTTCGGCAGCAAAATCTTCTTCTTTTTTCTGCAAACCGTCGCCCAGTTTGAAGAATACGAAATCAGTCAATTTGATGTCTGTGCCGCATTCTTTAGCTGCATCGGCAACAATGTCTTTGATTTTCTTATCCGGATCCATAATGAATGCTTGTTCTTCCAAAACAACTTCTTCATAGAATTTGCGGATACGGCCTTCAACCATTTTTTCAATAATGTTTGCAGGTTTGCCGGAAGCTTTTGCTTGTTCGGCAAAAATAGATTTTTCATGCTCAACAGCTTCCGGAGCCACGCCGGCAATGTTCAAAGCGATAGGAGCAGTAGCGGCAATGTGCATAGCAATGTGTTTGCCCAGCTCTTCCAATTTTGCTTTGTCAGCAGTAGATTCCAAAGCAACCAAAACGCCGATTTTGCCCAAACCGTTGCGGACAGCATTGTGAACATAAGAGCAAACCACCCCGTTGTTTACGCTGATAACTTTAGCGCGGCGCAGGTTCATATTTTCGCCGATTTTAGCAATCATATCGGTCAAGCGTTCGCCGAAAGTTTTACCGTCAGCGCATTTAGGGCAAGCAAAAGCTTTCATAGCTTCAACGTCGCCGTTGCAGTGCAAAGCAACTTTAGCTGCGTCTTCAACATATTCTTGGAAAATTTCATTTTTAGCAACGAAGTCTGTTTCAGAGTTTACTTCAACAGCGGCGCCTTTATTGCCGTCTACGGCAACAGCAACCAAACCCTCAGCGGCAACACGGCTAGATTTTTTTGCAGCCGAAGCCAAACCTTTTTTGCGCAACCAGTCAACAGCTTGTTCCATATTGCCGTTGGCTTCAACCAATGCTTTTTTACAATCCAACATACCGGCGCCGGTAGTTTCTCTCAATTCTTTAACCATAGCGGCTGTAATATCTGCCATAATTTAAATTCCTCTAATATAGTAGTGTATAATCTCAGATTTTATGAGGCGCGGCAATCAAAAATCAACCGCCGCGCCGTTTTTATTTTTTTACCTTCAAAGAAGCGCTTGCTTATTCAGTAGCAGATTCTGCTTTTTTGCGGGAAGCTCTTTTCTTTGGAGCAGCCTTTTCTTCTGCTTCAACAGTTTCAGCGTCAGAAACTTCTAAGCCTTTAGCTTCCATTTCTGCCTGAACACCATCCAAAACAGCGTCAGAAACCAAATCGCAGTAGAATTGAATAGCGCGGATAGCGTCATCGTTGCCCGGAACCGGGAATTCTACTTCATTCGGGTTAGCGTTAGTATCAACAATACCAACAACAGGAATACCCAATTTTTTAGCTTCTTTAATAGCCAAAGCTTCTTTAGGGGTGTCAATCACGAACAGCATATCCGGCTGACCGCCCATATCTTTGATACCGTCCAAAGTAATCGCCAATTTTTCGCGTTCTTTTTTCAGGTTCATAACTTCTTTTTTAGTATACCCTTCGTAAGCGTTGTTAGCTTCCATTTCGTTGAGCTTGTTCAAACGGGAAATTGATTTGTAAACAGTTTTCCAGTTTGTCAGCATACCGCCCAACCAACGGTAGTTTACATAAAACTGACCGCAGCGGCCGGCGCTTTCTTTAACAATATCTTGAGCTTGGCGCTTTGTAGCAACAAACAAAACTTTGCCGCCGTTGGCAGCAACATCGCGGACAGCGTTCAAAGCATTGTAAAGCATAGGGTAAGTTTTTTGCAAATCAATAATATGAATATTATCTTTTTTTCCGTAAATATACGGAGCCATTTGCGGATTCCAACGGCGGGCATGGTGACCAAAGTGTACGCCGGCTTCAACCATTTGGCGCAAAGTAAAAGTAGGAAGTGTCATATTTATATATCCTTTATTTTCCGGTTAAACCTCCGCAGACTTCGGCTTTTGACAGCACCGGAGCGAATGAGTTTTAAGGCTCTTCCGCCTGTCTGCGTGTGAAATTACAAAACCGCACCATTGCGGCTTCGGGCATATTTTTAGCATAACCCCATAAATTTGCAAGTATTTTTTTCAAAATTCTGCTATTTTTTAACAAAAAGTAAATTTTTGTTCATGAATTGGGGTTTTCGCTTGTTTTTTGCGGCAAAGTTTTGTAGCTTAACGTCAATTAAATAAAGTGTTTTGAGGTAAAAATGACAGATTTGTTTGACTCGTCCACAGCGCCGGCAAAAACTGAATATTCGGCGCAGGATATTGAAGTGCTGGAAGGCTTGGAGCCGGTTCGCCATCGTCCAGGAATGTATATCGGCGGCACCGATATTCAAGCTATGCACCATTTGGTGGCTGAGATTCTGGATAACTCTATGGATGAGGCTGTTGCCGGTTTTGCCAATCATATTGATGTGACGATGAACGCCGACGGTTCGGTTACAATTGCCGATAACGGGCGCGGAATCCCGATTGATGAACACCCAAAATATCCGGGAAAATCGGCGTTAGAAGTTATTTTGACCACTCTGCACTCCGGCGGTAAATTCGGCGGCGGCGCCTATAAGGTTTCGGGCGGTCTGCACGGTGTGGGGCTTTCGGTGGTTAATGCTTTGTCTGAAAAATTGGTGGTTGAAGTCGCCCGCGATAAAAAGCTTTATCGGCAGGAATATTCACGCGGCAAACCGCTGACGGAATTGGAATTTATAAGTAATTGTCCAAACCGCCGCGGTACTTCCATAACTTTTAAGCCGGATGCCGAAATCTTTGAGGGCAACAACAAGTTTATTGTCAACCGCATTTATCGTATGGCGCGTTCCAAAGCCTTTTTATTTAAGGGTATCAAAATCAACTGGTGCTGTGCGCCGGAACTGATTGCCAGCGGCGAGTCTACTCCGCAGAAAGCCGAATTGCATTATCCCAACGGCTTGGCGGACTTTCTAAATATTCAAATCGGCGAACGCAGCACCATTAACCGCGCGGCTTTTGTCGGCGAGTCTGAACTTGCCAATAATGAGGGGCGTGTGGAATGGGCTATCACTTGGCCGGTAGATGAAAACGGATTTTCATATTCTTACTGCAACACGGTGATAACTCCGGATGGCGGAACACATGAAACAGGTTTTCGCGCCGCTTTGCTCCGAGGTTTGAAAGAATACGGCGAAATGGCCGGTTTCAAAAAAATCGCCGCGGCAACCGCCGAGGACTTTTTAAGCAATGCTTGTCTGATGCTTTCGGTTTTTATCACAGACCCGCAATTTCAGGGACAAACGAAAGATAAGCTGACATCTACAAAAGCAGTCAGGTTGGTGGAAACTGCGGTTAAAGATTCTTTTGACCATTGGCTTTCTTCGGATATGGAAAACGCTAAGGCTCTGATAGAATATGTTTTGGACCGAGCCGAAGCCCGCAAAAAGAAAAAAGAAGAAAAAGTTCAAAACCGTAAGGCGCCGACTAAAAAACTGCGCCTGCCGGGCAAACTTGCCGACTGTTCGCAGGCAGCTGCCGAAAATACCGAAATATTTATTGTGGAGGGAGATTCCGCCGGAGGTTCTGCCAAACAGGGGCGCGACAGAGTTACGCAGGCTATTTTGCCTCTGCGCGGTAAAATTTTGAACGTGGCAAGCGCTTCTGTGGAACGTATATCGCAAAATCAAGAAATTAAGGATATGATAGAAGCGTTGGGCTGCGGCGTTAAAGATAACTATAATGAAGATAATCTGCGCTATGATAAAATCATTATCATGACCGATGCCGACGTGGACGGCGCGCACATTACCTCATTGTTAATGACCTTTTTCTACCAGCACATGCCGAAGCTGATTGAAAACGGACACCTTTATATTGCCACACCTCCGCTGTATAAAATTGTTGCCGGCGGCAAAAACTACTATGCTTTGGACGATGAAGAAAAAGACAAGATTTTGGCAAAGGTGGTAAAAGGCAATACCAAGCCGGATATCAGCCGCTTTAAAGGTTTGGGCGAAATGAGTCCGCAGCAGCTGAAAGAAACGACTATGGATAAAAACAACCGTATTTTGCTGCGTGTGGTGATTCCTAATACCTCAACCGAAGAAGGCAGGGCAGAGGATTTTGAAACCCGCCGTCAAGTGGAGCGTCTGATGGGAAAAGACCCAGAACAGCGTTTCCGCTTTATTATTGAGCGAGCTAAATTTGTGGATAATTTGGATATTTAAAATTAGTTCACAGATGTTTGCTAAGTAATAAAAAAGAGCTTTTCCGGTTTAGAAAAGCTCTTTAATTTAGTCCATTTTATCAGCGCATTGCTTGATTTTGACGCTGCTTTTGCAGACCGACTTTTTCGGCATCAGATTTTCCGGCAAAAGTTTTTTCTTTTGTTACCAACTTATCTTCTACCTGCTTGTTTTGTCGGCGAATTTGTGCTTTTTCGGCTTTCTCGGCATTTTGCGGAACAGTCTGTACAGCGGTTTTATCCGGTACGCCGACTAACTTTTTAACAACTTCTTTTTTCTTGGTTTCCTTTTCTTGAATACGCTCGCGCGCCTGTTCAATAAAATTATTGCGTTGGGTTAAATTGTCAAATTCACGTTCATTGACTTTTCCAATATTTTGTTTTTGTTGCCAATAGTTGCTAGATGCCTGCGAATATTCACGCTCTGCTTGATTTGCAGCCATAGATGCTTCAGCAAGCGCTGAGGCTGTTAGAATTTTACCGCTGTATCGTTCTCCGATTTTTGGCATTTCTTTATCCAGCAATTTATTGAAGTCTGCAATTTTTGCCGCCAATTTTTCACGGCGTTCTTTTTCTTCTTTGCGGCCAAACAGCAAAGGCAATGAGCCATGTTCAGGTTCTTGAACAACTGACCTTTTACCCTGCAATCTGTCAGACATAATCTGCTCTATTGCTTCGGCAGATAAAACTGTTTCTTCTGCAGCTGAACCGCCTTTCTTTCGGCAATCTTGAATTTGGGCAAAAGCATATTGTATATCTCTTAGGGCTTGTACGGTTTCTTGTTTTCTTGTATATATTTTAGATAAAGTATCCGCTTTGCTTTTAATCTTATTTTCTTCTTCTTTATATTTCGCCAAGCTTTCAATTTTCGGTGCAATTTTTTCTTGCTCTGCGTTCAGATTTTCTACCAGCTTTTTATTTTCTTTAGTTGTGCGGTTGCGTTCTCCCAATGAAGCAATGCTAAAATTATATGCACCGGCAACATTTTGTTCGGCTAATCTGATTTTTACTTTTTCCGGTAAAGAGTGTTCAATCAGGCTCTTATTTTTTTGCGCAAATTCCTGCGGCAGCATGGCCAGATATTTGCCGTCATCGTGTTTTAAAACATCAGCCAAGGCTGCTTTGTCCAAACGTTCGGCACGGCCTTCTTCAATATCTTTGCGGGCGGTTTCCAAATATAAGCCGGCCATGCATTTAGGGTTGCGGGCAATTCCTTCGGATACATCAATTTTTTTACAAACTTCTAAATAGCGTTCATTCAAACCTCTTTCCTCACCATAGCGCGAACGGTCGTATTTGTCTTGTTTGTTAATCAGATTTAAAACTGCTTTTTTGAAATTGTGATACCCCTTCGGTAAAATGTTGACATTTTTCTCGGCTTGAGTTTTGGCACCTTTAGTATCTTTATATTGTTGAGCCGGAGCATATTTTTGAGCAAGTATCGTCAGCATTTCCTCATTCAAATATTCTGTTTTTAAAGCCTCTAAATTTTTTAGAACATAACGATATTCATTGTTCATAATGGCTTTTGAAATTACTTCACGGTTTTCATTAGATGTCTTTAAATTTATCATTGAACCATTTTGAATCAAGCCTTTGACGCACATATAAGAAATGCTTGTTTTAGGATCACTTCCGTCATAACGTCCTTTAAGATAAACTGGAGCGGCCAGATTCAGCAATTCTTCAGCATATTTTTTGTTTTCACCTGAAATTTTGCTGAAATCATCGGGTTTCCCAGTGTAATGGTCTACATTTGGGATGCGAGCCTCCATAGAAGCCAACATGAATGCCAAATTTTCGGCTGCCGGACGTTTATCCATAGTGTGTAAAACATCTTCAAAAGCTCTCCAATTTACCATAGACATCCAGCTTTCAGCGACAACCGGACGGTTTTTCTTGGCTAAATCAATATATTCATTCAATCTGTTTTTCTCAGGATTGCGGGCGACATCTCTAAAAACCATCATTGCAGCGGCCGCTGTTTGTTTGTCATCCAAATATGGCGATACGGCAAGGTCTGCTAAAGAAACATCATTAGAATTAAACAGATGAGAAACATCCGGATTTTTATCTGTTTGCAACCATTTTTTATAGTCTTCAATATTTTCGGCTGTAACTTCTCTTATTTCATTGCCGCTGGCATCAACAAACACACCCATAATTTATGCTCCTTTGAATATTTTATAATACAACTAAAAATATTGTAGCAATAATTTGGTTCGATTGCAAGAAAATTTGACAAAAAATATGATTTTTACTTTTAAATAATTGTTTGTTTTTTAGCTATTGCTAAATGTTTTGCATTTGACTATAATAAGGTTTGTAAAATTTATTATTTAGTAATTATTAAATTCTTTAAAGATGAAGAAGCTTAAATTTATTGTTGTTCTGACGTTAGGTCTGGTTTATGCTGCTCTGGCTTGTGTCTATCATAGCCAAAGCACTATTCAGCGTAATCGCATTGAAAACACTTTTTTGTTTTGGGTTTTTAAACAATAAAATCAAAACGGCAAGCCGGTAAAACTATATCGTTTAATAGCTGATGACGATGTGGTTCTTGTTGATTGGATGCAAGACAATTTGGATATCTAAAATTAAAACAGCAGCAAGAATTATTTGCCGCTGTTTTAGATTGTTACCGGTTTCTAAAATTCTAAAGTGAAATTACACCAAGAATTTGTGTTATCGCATATTCCGCAAGCTTCTTTCATTTCTGATAATGTAGCGTCTTTCAGGCACTTTTTATCTCCCCCGCAATAGGCATCGCCATAAAAGAATATAACTTTGCTGCCATGCCCCCATTTAGAAGTGCGGGCTAAAGTTACAGCTTCATGCAATGGCTGTCCCAGATTTTGGAATAAAGCTACACATAGTTTATCTGAAAAAGAGGTGGTTACGTTTTCGCCGGTAGTGTTGGTGATACCGCCTAAATAGAAGTTTACGGTCAGATTATCGTTTTGCGAAAACACATAAATTGTGTTGCCGTTGGCGTCTGTCAGTACTGGATCTGATAATTTCCAAGTTTCCGGTATTAAATGTGCCGCTTGTATGTATTCATATATTGGAATTTGCGTATCATCGTGGCTAAGGTATTTTATCTCATGCAGATGTTCAACTAATCCTTGAATTAAATAGCTGTATTCTTCTATCGCCTTGTTTATTTTGAATTTTTCCATAGCTTTAGAATAACCGGCAATGCCGCCAACGCTTAGCACTCCGATTATCGCAAGCACACCGAGCATTTCTATCATAGAACGGCCGATTTGTGATTTTTTTGACATATTATGAACTCCTTAAAGTAATAATTACACAAAAACCGCTCAAAATAAGCGGTCGGAGAGTTCAACAATCATATCACATTAAATGACTCTTCTAGCCTTTCAAGCTATATTTTTGCAGAGATAATTATATAGCTCTTGGACATACGCTAAAAGCTCCCCGACCATATTGCTATGCATCGGGGATATATTTAATCATCGGCAATAGAGAAGAGCCGATAATTTAACGATGTTATATCCTAACACCGAATGTGATAAGAGCCGTTGAAAGCTCCGCGCCAACTGCGCTGTTTTTAGTATAAAAACAAATGATATGAAAAGCAAATAAAAAAGAAAAAAAATTAAAATTCAAAAAATATTGTTTGCTAAAAGGAATAGTTTTGTTTGTTATAATAAAGGAATAACTTAGAAAAACATCCAACAGCCCTGTAATCTAAAATTATTTTTGATTACAGGGCTGCCATAGAATAAAAAGCCGGCAAATTAAAATGAAGCAACTATTTTTAAGATTATATGGCAACATTAAACAAAACTGCGATATGGAGTTGATTATAACAAATGACATCTAATAAATATCCAACACTAATACAATGCTAAATTTCTTTTGCATTGTATTTGTGCCTAAATTGTGTGTAAATATGCGGTAAATCACAAAATCATCACTTTAATGCTATTAGCTAAGCAACACATCTGCGGTCGCTGAAGAATAGCGTTTTCCCAATTTAGAGGTTGATTATTGAAATGTATTTTTAAAAAGTAAACACTACAGAGCAGGCATCATTTTCTGTGCAAGCCGAACAAGTATTGTATATTTCCGATAATGTCATATTATTTAAACAATCACTTGATTTGACGCAATAGTTATCTCCTCTATATGTAATACTTTGATTACTTGAACGAAATAAACCTACAGATTTAACAGCATAATGAAGTGGTACCGCCAGATTGCTGAATAATTCTTCGCATAGTTTTGTTGAAAAATTATCAGAATATATTTTATTATCTTCATGTTTTGTTGTTCCGCCTAAATAAAAATCTATGACAAAAGTTTTTTCATATGTGTTGACAAACAGTTGCAGTCTATTTCCGTAAGCATCATTTATACTAATGGAATCTAATTTATTCCAACTGTTTGGAATAAGTCCAGCCGATATAGCAACATCAACAACTCCGACGTAAAGACTGCCGGTAATGGAATGAAAACTTTCTATTTGGTCAATAAGACCAAAAATAAGCATTGAATATTCTGATATAGCCTTATTAACCTTAAACTTTTCCATGGCCTTGGAGTAACCGGCAATTCCGCCGACGGATAAAACGCCGATTATGGCTAGTACACCTAACATTTCTATCATACTGCGGCCTTTTTCAAAATTCTTATACATATTTCTAAACTCCATTTATTTTGTTACATAAAACAAAACCCGCTGCAAAATAGCGGGCGGATGTTCAGAAACCGTGTTTATCAAACGGCTCGGCTTATTCAGCACATAGCCTTATTCAGCCGACATCCGACCAACAGATATCGACATACATTTTAAGTCGTTGTTTAACACGACTGATAAACAAAGGGTTTCTGACGCCCTAAAAGCACTATTGCGCTTTCAAAAATATAGTATCTGTAAACAAAAGAGTTGTAAAGAAAATTTTATAAATCAAAAGAAAAAACAAATACACCTAGCACAACTTCAAAAAGCATCCAACACTAAGACAATGCAATGAAATTGTATTCAATTAGAGCCACGGAGTTATGAAAACGGCGACAAACGCAAAAATTATATAAAGAACAGGATTATAAAAATCAGAAGATAGGTAAGGACGCAAGCAAGTGTGAACAGCCAATTATTTTTGATATATTTTCTTAAAAGCGGCACACCCAATATATAGAGGATTAAGAAGCTGACAAAACTCAAGTCGCTTAAATATGCTTCAAGTTTCATATTCTTAAACAGCGTTTTTTGCTCATCACTGGCAAAATAATTAAATAATGCAAAAACAGCACTAGCTGTCAAACCTGTTACGATAGCCCAAAGACTTAAAAAAATTATTATACGTTTCGCTTGTTGCCAAATTTTTTGCATTTTTATAGACCTTATAATGTTACCACCTAGTTATATATACCATAAAAAACAGAATAAAGCAAAAAAACTCTTAAAAGAGCCTCAGCATTGTTTTAATCAAAAAATAAAGCAAGTGGCAAAAGAAGCGCGACATCACATTTATTTTGATATTTAGAAGCAAAAATAAGTTTTAGCAAACGGTAGCAACAATTCAGATAGATATCAACCAGTAAACTGGTGGTACTATTAACGCTGCAAACTTTGCGATTTGACCGCACTTTTAGTGCAGAGCGGCGTTATTCTAACGCCTTAACATTCATCCCCGTATAAATACGTTTTTTCTGCAAAGCAACTATAAACATCAAACACATCTATAGTGTAAAAGAACTTTTATAATATAGATGTGCCACAATTTGAAAATAAGCACCAAAGAAAAATATAGTCTAGTTAAATGAATGATAAGGATAGACGATATAGAATCAAAAGGTTCTCTTAACAAAGAAAGAGGAAAGATTTAGAACGAGAATCTCGATCAAACACGTTTTTGGGAATATACCCCCTTAAAGTAAGTTCGGAAAAAGAAAATCCCCGCTTGCGTTTGAGCAAAGCGGGGATTAAAAAATAAAACAAACAATAAACAAGGAGCAGTAATCAGAAGAACTGGCAGCTACCGACTCTCCCGCGTCTTAAGACGAAGTACCATAGGCGATAAGAGGTTTAACGTCCGAGTTCGGAATGGGATCGGGTGGGACACTCTTGCAATTACCACCA